>RECF01000031.1 GCA_007694145.1 Acholeplasmatales bacterium
CTTTGAGCCAGTCCGCGACTTGCTTTATCATGTGGTCTCCAATATGATGCCCGTACGTGTCGTTCACGATTTTCAAGTGGTTCAAGTCAATCATGATGATGCTGAGGGGCAGGAGCGCTTCGTGGTCATAGGTGTTGAGCATCGTCTCGTAGTAGTTACGGTTGTGAAGGGCGGTTAGACTGTCCAGATAACTCATGCCAAGAAGCTTAGCAGTCTGTTGCGCATCCCTTAAGGCAAGCTGCTGGTAATGCAGGTTAATCATCGAAAGACCAATGAGAATACCACTGAAGCCATTCATGGCAAAGAGTGTGGTTTGAACTGTCGGATTACCTGCAAAAACACCATAAAGCAAAACGGATAAGGCAAGAAAAAACAAGGCCACAGAAAAGGCGCGCTGAATACGGCCTTGCAAACGAACAAACATCCATCCTGTCAAGGCATAGAAAAAAGAAAGACACCATGAGACAAAAACAATGTGCATGGCCATGTCGACTGGTAAGAACCATAGTACGGCAGTTGTCCCTATCACCAAACCATAGACAACAAACCAGCGGCGTTGGTTGTGTGTTAGAGCGAGTATGTCGCGTCCACCAGCATGCAGCATAAGAACCGAAGCCACCAATGCCACCGTATATAAGCCAATAAACGGCTCAACGGCAATGCGAAGCATTAAGTAAAGACCTACGTAGGACACGGCCAAAAGCAGCCAGTATAGTGACCAACATACCAAATAACGCTGAAGCTTTGCCCGATTGAGAGCACCGATCATCACAGCGAAAAGCGCACTGGTGCCTATATACATGAAAAAAGCCAAACGTAAACCATCGTCCATCTTGAGCACCGTCCCGTAACATCAGATAAAACAGGGTTATTGACCGTTTATCCGGTCGTATGTCAAATATCATTATATTCTTTGCCATCCCACTTGTAAAGCGAAACCCTAATGTCAAAAAGTGTCTCGCAGTCCACTGCGTGTTATCGATGGTATAATAAAAATATAAAACCTTAGACTGTTAGGAGTTTTACGATGAGTACACTGACTTTGAACGTTGAACAACTGTATTATTCAATCATGTCCGGTGCAAAAGAAGTCATCCGTCAAGCCGCCCACTTGAACAAAATCAACGTATTTCCCGTTCCCGATGGGGATACAGGGACCAATTTGGCTTCGATGATGCGCAGTCTTTTGCAGCGCTCAAAGCTTGAGAAAAGCTTGACTGCGACCCTCGCGTCCGTTTCTGATGCGGCACTGATTGGGGCTCGAGGCAATTCCGGCATCATTTTCGCCCAGTATATCAACGGGTTGATCATGAGTCTTGAAAAATCAGATACATTGACGCTCGATCGCTTTGCTTTAGGCCTGCAGGAAGCGGTGCCCTATGCTAAGGAAGCCATTTCTGTGCCAGTTGAAGGTACCATGATTACCGTCATGCGCGTTTTTGCGGAGGCCTTTTCTGAAGCGCTCACGCCGAAAAGTTCATTTATCGATGCGTTTGAGAACAGCATGACGACGGTATATCAGGCCCTTGAGGATACCACCGAGCAACTTGAAGTGCTCAAAAAGGCTGGTGTTGTCGATGCTGGTGCTAAAGGCTTTGTCCACTTTTTAGAAGGCTTTGTCAACTACTTGAAAACCGGTGAGTTCGACATGGACATCGTTGAAGATGTCGTCGCAACATTGAGCCACCTCGATCATGCGGATGACTATGATCCAGCCTACCGCTATTGCACTGAAGCTTTGATTTCTGGTGCGCGTCTTGACCGCGAAACCATTCGTGAAGCTGTGGCGGCTTTGGGTGACTCACTGGTTGTAGCCGGCAACAACCGCAAGATGCGCCTGCACATTCATACGAACCAACCGCAGTCTGTCTTCTTCACACTCCGAACTTACGGTGACATCATCGAGCAAAAAGTCGATGATATGCAGCGTCAGTATGAAGTCGCCCACGCACGTAAACATGACATTGCTTTGGTCACCGACAGCATTGCCGATTTGCCCAAATCACTGGTCGACCAATACCAGGTCCACGTTGTGCCCATTCATCTGATGATTGAAAATTCCGAGTATTATGATAAATTAACCATCGACTCCGAGCAGTTCTATGCGTTCATGGACGAGTTGCTTGTCTATCCTAAAAGCGCCCAGCCCAATGTGAAGACTATTGAAAATCTTTACAGTTTTTTAAGCACGTATTACAAAGAAATCGTCGTGCTGACTGTATCGGAAAAGATGAGTGGCACGTACGGAGCCTTCGCTCAAGCGGCGCGAAACGTCCAAGACGAGAGTGTGCCCATCCGCGTGATTGATACGCGACAAAACTCAGGCGCAGAAGGCTTGCTTGTGCAGCGTGCGGCAGAGATGATTGCAGCGGGTGCAGATGCCGAAAGTATTGAAACAGCGATGCGGACGTTGCGCGAACAGACGAAAATACTCGTATCCGTCAAGACACTCAAATACATGGTGCGTTCAGGACGACTGTCTAAAGTGACCGGGCTTGTGGCAAAAGTACTCAACTTGAAACCAGTTGTTTCGATCGATGCTGACGGTGAAGGCATTATCTTAGAAAAAGGACTGAGCCTGAAGTCGAGTACAAAGAAAATCTTCAAACATATCGAATCTGTCATGGCGGCAGGGGGTATTGAACGTTATGCCATCGTCCACGCCAATGCTTCCGATAGACTCAAGCAGTATCAAGCCCGCCTTGAAGCCATGACAGGCATGGCGCCTGCTTACACCATGCAAATCTCTACTGTGGTGGCGATGAATGCCGGTATCGGCAGTATCGCTGTTGCCTACATCGCCAAAAATCATCTCTAATTCCCTGACAGCAACAAGCATACTAAGACGGTCTCGGCCGTCTTTTTTTCATGGAAAGCAGTGGAAATAGACATATTTATTTTACTTATGCATACAACACAAAAGAGGCTAAAGCGGTATAATGATATTGACGAAACAAGGAGGTTGCTTATGAACATCATCGATGCGTTTGAAAGTATGGCAACACTTGGTGAGAACCTAGATACGGTGGACAGCATGTTATCAGGTTGGCGAAATCACATGCAGGTGTATCCGGAAGTCTTTACAGCTTGTACCATGGATTATACCGAAAATGGTTATGATTGGGAAACCATTGCTCGCGAGCGTGTGTTCCCTTACAGCTTAAAACATTGGTCTTGTCTCAAAGAGACTTATGCGCGTCTAAAGCCTCTTTGTCATGGCGATACTTTGCGTGGCGGTGGCTTTAGTGATGATGATCTGCCACAGGGTTTGTTTGTGCTTTATCATGGATTAGGCAATGGTGCGGGCTGGGCACACGAGTATGCACAGACACCAGCCATTTGGTTAGGCATAGAAAAGATATGTGAACTCGGCTGGACGTCGGAGGCGGCGCTGCGTGCCTTGATTGTCCATGAAGGCACCCATCTTTGGCATGCACAAAAGCGAGGCATCACATTACCTATGTTTGCCAAACTTTGCGAGCATCCTGTCTTTCGGCTTGTAGCTGAGGGTCTCGCCATGGTACATGAACGGCGTGTCGTCAAGGCAGGGACTCGATCCGCTGACTGGTACAAGGAATGTGCGCGTCATTTTGACGCGCTGAAGCATCGCTTTGCTTTGGCATTGAGTCATGACAAAGAAGCTTGCGCGATGTTTTTTGGCGATTGGCATTCTGTGGAAGGACTGCCGGACACCGGTTATTATTTGGGTGAGAAACTCGTCGACAGCTTGACCACAAGGATTTCGCTTGAAGAAATAGCCACGATGTCATTACCGACGCTTATAGGCCATAGTGAAATATTTATGCGTTCTACCCATTGAAATAGCGTTTTTGCATGGCGTCCTCATGGTCTCGCCACAAAAGATAAAAAAAAGACTTGCATGTTGAAACCACGCGTGCTAAACTTATTGTGTCATACACTTTGTGTTATACACATTAAGTAGGAGGATGCCATGAACGCGCAGTTTAAGAAAGGTGTTCTAGACTTGGTTCTCTTGCACATCGTGCATACCGGCCCGGTGTCTGCTTATGATATTCTTGTCAAGACCAGCAGCGGCCTGCAAGTCAATGAAAACACCATCTACCCGCTCTTGCGTCGTCTCGAACGCGATGGATATCTGAAGCACGAGAAGCAACAAGGTGAGATGGGGGCCCCGAAAAAAGTATTCTTGCTTACCGATGTTGGCAGAAGCCACTACCTAGAACGATTAGAAGCCTGGCGCACTTTCCAAAAAGAAGTATCCCATGTATTAGGAGGAGCCGATGATGCCTAAGTTACTATTTTTAAAAAACCTTGAAGATGCCTTGAAAGATTGCGATATTCCTCGTGCCGAGCGTACTGAAATACTTGAGGACTATGCTCAGATGATTGAAGAAGCCACCGTGCACGGTGATGTCGAGGCATTCATTGAACGTCTTGGCAGTCCGAAAAGCATGGCCCGAACCTTTGCAAAAGACATGCCGCGTAAAAAGCAACGCAGTGAAAAATGGGTAGCCGTCAGTCCGTTCATCGCACTCATTATTTTCTTTTATGCCGGGTTTGCGCACGATGCTTGGCATCCCGCTTGGTTGGCGTTTTTGCTCATACCGGTGATCGCCATCTTGAGCGAACGAAACGCGCTTTTGGAGACCTTGACAGCATTGAGTGTCTTTGTCGTACTCAGCGTGTTTATGATTGTCGGCACCTATTGGGGACTTTGGCATCCGTTTTGGGCCCTTTTCCTCCTCATAGCGGGCATCGCATTTTTGCAAGGTCGCCATTGGTTGCACAAACTGTTTGGCTTGTATACCTTTGCAGTGGTCGTTGGTTTTATCCTTTATGTCCTTCTCATTGAGCCTATGCACGATTTCGTATTGCTCGTCTTTCTCCCTATCCCCATCATGGGTCTGTTAAGTAGCGAGCTCGATGGCCTGTTCAGGCAAAAGAGTCGCCAAGCCTTACGCCGTTTTCTCGGTTTTGCTTTGTTTGCCATCGGGTTATTGGTCATCTATCTATACCTGGGCATCAACGCGGGTCTTTGGCATCCGGGCTGGCTGTTGTTCATGCTCATCCCCATCGCCGGTCTCCTTCATACACAATGGGTAGAAAAGGTATCCGTCGAACCCGTTGCTTACACACCGTTCATCGCGGTCATCCTATTCTTTCTTTGGGGTGAGTATGGCAATGCCTATGCCTACAGCTGGCTCGTGTTCTTGATGATTCCGATTACAGCCATCCTCTTTAGCAAAGACTAACGACTAAAAAACAGCCCCTGCGGCTGTTTTTTTAGCTCAATGCTTACCCTGGGCAAAGACGTCGTTATATTGTCTGAAGACTTTGACAAAGGTCGTACATTTGGCAAGTTGTTTCAAGCTCGGCGCGCCGACATAGGTGCACGTAGACCGCAACCCGCCAAGCAAGTCTTTAATGGTATTTCCAACTGCACCTCGATACGGTACGGAAACAGTGCGACCTTCTGAACTGCGATAATCGGCGACTTCACCTTTATGTTTGAGCATGGCTGTATCAGAACTCATGCCATAAAATTCCACCGTTTGACGGGGTTCAAGCAAGGGCTCAAGCGTTTTAGGATCACGAACCAACGTATCATACATCTTTGTGACAATCCGGCCGCCCCCTTCATCATGTCCAGCCAGCAAGCCACCGAGCATAACAAAGTCTGCACCCGCACCAAAAGCCTTCGCCACGTCGCCTGGACAGGTACATCCCCCATCGCTGATGATGTGAGCACCCAGTCCGTGTGCCGCATCGGCACACTCGATCACAGCGCTCAATTGCGGATAGCCAACCCCGGTTTGGATCCGCGTCGTACAGACGCTGCCCGGGCCGATACCAACCTTGACGATGTCCGCGCCTCTCAAGATGAGTTCTTGTGTCATGTCTGCCGTGACAACATTGCCGGCAATAATCGTATGGGTCGGAAAATGCCTTCGCATTTTTTCGACAAAATCACCAAAGGCTTCCGCATAGCCATTTGCAACGTCAATGCAAATATAGCGAATTGAGGGAAAGCGCGCGATGAGCGCTGTTGTTCGTTTGAAATCATCCGCACTCGTTCCGGTGCTGATGGCCACATAGTTGAAATCAAGTGTTGCCATGTGGGCGTTCAAGGCATCTTCAGTGAGCGTTTTGACCAAACAGGTGAACAACGAAGACGTCTGCAACGCATGCGCCATAGCCAAAGTACCGACACCGTCCATGTTCGCGGCCATGATGGGCACGCCTTGCCAGGTTTGACCGCTATGTCGAAACGTGTAGGTCCGCGTCAAATCGACCTCCCGTCTTGAAGTCAAGGTTGACCGTTTCGGCCGGATCAAGACATCGCTAAAATCGAGTTTGTCGTCAAATTCCATACGCATCGTCATCTCTCCTTTGTTTATCTCCATGGTCAGTATACCGCAAAAAACGTGCAGGTGATGAAAAAAATGCAAAAGTTATCGAATGGTATTGTGTACCACACAGTACTGTGTTACAATAATAGCGGAGGTGATTGCTTGAACACACAATTCAAACGCGGCATTGTCGAACTGTGTGTCTTGTCAGTGCTAGTGGAAGAAGACTTATACGGTTATGCCATCATCCAAAGACTCGCAGCACACATCGATGTCAGTGACAACACCATTTATCCGATTTTGCGTCGTCTGACAAAAGACGGCTACTTCGAAACCCGGATCCAAGAATCAAACGAGGGCGCCGCCCGCAAGTACTATTGCATGACACAACAAGGTTTTGAGTATTATGTTTCCCTCAGGGACACATGGGATGCATTCATCGGGGGTGTCTACGCCATCATCACACAAAAAGGAGAGAAAGATGGAGAATTATTTGAACGCCTTGCGCGACGCTTTACGCAAGCAAAAGATACCGACGCTTGAGATTGAAGACATCATCGCCGATCATCGCGAAATGATTGAAGAAGCTTTAGCCAAAGGGCTGAACACGGAAGGGATTGAATCCATGTTTGGCCACCCAGACGTCTTGGCCACGTCCTTGTCTGCCCATGTTAAAACCGCCGAAAGAAGCCAAAAAACTGATTCGGAAACACCATCCAATCAAAATTATCGCGTGTCCTTCACGCCGCAGGCACCCTTTGCAATCAACGTCAGAGTGACCGCAGATTCACTTCAACTCATCGAGTCAGAAGATGCCGACATCCATATCACCGCCTCCGGTGACTGGCGCGAGCAAGGCTACACGGTCGGTTTTGAAGACGATACCTTGACCCTCACCGCACCCAAGACAGGGCAAGGATTGTTTGGTCTTTTTCTTAGCGGACGGTCTAGGCGGCATCACTTCACCATCGCCTTGCCGAAAACCCGCTGCACAGTCTGTAGTATCGAAACAGTCAGCGGGGATGTTACCGTGCATGAGACGGTTTTAGAAGACGTGCGACTTAAGACGGTGAGTGGCGACCTAGCGGGTCAAAGGGTGCAGACCGACACCCTCACCATGCACACCGTCAGCGGCGACATCTTGACGGGACACATCGAGGCAGCTGAGGCCAGTCTGTCTTCGGTGAGTGGCGACGTGGCGGCAAAGGATGTCACCATTGCAAACACCTTATCCATTGAAACAGTGAGTGGTGATGGCTCGATTGATACCGGTGAAGCGACCACCTTGAAAGTCCGGACAGTGAGCGGGGACTTTAAGGTAAAC
>RECF01000014.1 GCA_007694145.1 Acholeplasmatales bacterium
GGTCGCCCTTTCTGAAGCCCTGCAAAAAAGCGAATAGGACACCAAAAAACTGCCCGGTTTTTGGCGGTTTCAAACGGTTGACTCGTCCCTTGAACCACGCCGGACTTTTCATTGCGTTAGAAACCTAGTGTATTCATCATGAAACATCGCATCTACACATCGAGTGTGAACCAATGCGATGTTTCATTTTTTACGTTTTCCAGTGAAGAAGCAACTGATCTAAACGCCTTAATAAGGGTATTTTTTTTGGTTATAACTAGACGATAAGGCTGTGATGTTGCATGATGAAAACTCAAGGCAAGCAACGTGCCCTTTAAAAGCTTGAGGAAAACGAAGTCTATGAAACATCTATATAGTTGCCATGCATACATGGATTACTATAACAACTTCAGACATCAATGGACCTAAAATCGAATGCATCCCAAAGCATATGGGGATAGGCTTAGAAGTAAAAACAACAAAAAAGATGGTCGCTCAAAATCTAAACAACCATCTTACAGCACTGAATTAAACTATTAGAGTCCTTTTTTCTTAAGTCCTTGACATAGGGTGCACATTAATCACAGCTTGTTCGCATTGACTTTTTGAATTGACCCTTTTGTCAACGGTCTGAAGCAGCAACCTGTCGCTGCGCATCATGAAAGCGTGGCGATGACTGAGAGCTTTGTAAGCTGCAGTCTCGATGGCCTCTATGAATACCTCGGCGAGGATGGCTTCCTCTTCAAACATGATGCGGCCAAATCGTCTGCTGAGGTTGATGACAATTTTAGTTGCACCAAGCGGTTTGAGTACACGATTGATAGGATTGATGCATGAGCCACAATGAATGTTTTCAATCTGGATGTTCAGTGTTTTTTTGCCACGGAGTCACCCTTACTTTATTAGGACAGTTGGAGTTCCTCTGTTAGACACGTTCCACTATCGTCATAGGTTGCAATCTGTGTACTGACACGCAACCCATCGTATTCGACAGTCATGGTCGCTTCAGTATTCGAAGGCAGCCAAATCCCTTTAAAACCATTGTCGTATAGTTCCACTTCTCCATCGAATAGAACCTTCCCATCAACCGCTTGGATGAACACCTTGACAATCTCCCCGGCAAGTTCACCACGGCAGGTCACGAGATTATGGTTGTGGCACGGGTGCGTCGTAGTGATGTAGGGTGCGAAAGAAAGGTAGAATCGGTCTTCGTCAATGGCATATCTGTCTTCCCCGTCCGCGTGAGATATAATAAGTTCACGCGCTAAAATGGCGGCACCGATGATGTTGCTATCGAGGGTCTTAGCATCGAGGGATTCGACCATTTCTTCGGTGCTCAGATTGTCAATCTCATACCGTTCGTACACGCTAATGCTTTGGGTTGCGCTGTCATTACGAGATAGGATAATGCCAATCCCCGCAATAAAAAGGAAAGCAAGTAGGAAAAAAGTTTTCTTCATGTTAATGGCCCTCTAATGTGTTTTTGATTAGTTTATAGGTATCTTTGTCTATCTCACCACGCGCTAACCGTTCGTTCAGGGTGTCAATGGCACGGTCGGTTTTCCTATCGTGGTGCGGATGATCGAGAAAGTATAGCAGTCCGACAATCACAATTATCCAAAAGAGTCCCATGCCAATGCCGTGGAAGCCATAACCGTGATGGCCATAGCCATAGTTTGGTGTACTGTTGAGGGCAAGGACACCGAAGATTAATAGACCGACATAGACAAACATGCCCGTAGTAATGAGAACGATGAGTGTAATCAGTAGTTTTTTCATTGTATCACCTCATCACCCATGATATGAAACAAATGTGAACCAATTATGAACGTAAACGGATGGTTACGCGTGTCCCTTCACCGATTTTCGAATCGATGTCGATTAGGAACCCATGGGTGTCTACAATGGTCTTCACAATGGCGAGTCCTACGCCGCTTCCGGTCGAGCTTTTTGCTCGTTCAAAAGCTTTTTCTAGCGTTTCTTTGGTCATGCCACTACCTTTATCCTCGACCTCAAGATGCGTCTCATTGAGACGGACTGTGACACTTTTTCCACCTGGCGTGTGTGTCAAACTGTTTTGTAAGAGATGTTCGAGCACACGGCGCAATGCGTCATTGTCTCCCTTCACGATGATTTTAGGCGTTATATCATGATGCAGCGTGATGCCCTTATCTTCAAAAAGACGGCGTTGACGCTCGATGCTTGCATGGACGAGTTCGCTCATATCTAGCACTTCATGCGCGTCCGTCATGGTCCCTTCGATAATCTTTTCGATGAGGGCGCTGATTCTCTGCGTCTCTTCTTCTATCGAAGTATTGATTGCTTCATTGGGTTCTATACGGTTCTGCGCGATGCCTTCGACAAGACCCCTGATGATGGTGAGCGGTGTCTTAATGCCATGAGCGAGACCCTCGATGGCATCACGATGGGATTTTTGGAGTGCCTTAATTTTGCGAATGGTCGCTTCAAATGCCCTTTCAATCTGTGAAAACTCTTCGAAGTCATAGGCCTGCGTAAAGTTCACTGTGTCGATATTCTTTTGGAGATGGCGCATATCTTTAATAATGCGTGTATTCTGTTTTTTCATTTGATGGTTAAAATACAGCAGGAACACAACATACAGACTCACAAGCATCGCATTGATGACGATGAGATACGTGAGATTCGCCATGAATAGGTCACTTTGGGCATTATCGATGACCAGTGTCCCGTGCTTTTCACCCTCGATGATGATGTGATACGTATCGCCATTAGAAGGGGCGGTTTCAGTGACGATTGTGTACTTGCCATCCACTGAGGTATAACTGAGGTAGATTTCATGGGTATGGCCGTAGTGTTCGAGATAGGTGAGCGCGGTCTCCTCGTCCGTATAGTAGATGAGGTGTTCGACCATCTTGCGAAGACTCACGTTTTGCCTCTCGATGGTCGCGTTAATATAGACCGTATTGACAGTTATCACGGCAACGTTGATCACAATGAAGAGGATGGTGAAGGTCACTTTGAAAGACCGCGAAAGTCCCTGGCTGAGAAAATCAAAAAGGTTACGCATGACGCACACCTTTGAAACGGTATCCCTCACCATAGACAGTTTCAATCAGATCCTTGTCGGCAAGTTTACGGCGGATGTTCTTGATGTAGGTGTCGACGATGCGATCAAATGCTTCGCTTTCACTCAAGCAGTGCCCGATGATTTGGTCTCTAGATAGCGTTTGTCCTGGGTGTTTCATCAGAAAACGGATAATTTTTATTTCGGTGGGATTGAGATTGACCGAAACCGCATTTCGGGTAATCCGATTGGTTTTCTCCTTGATGGCGTAGATATCACCTTTGTGGGTGAAACGATCCGTATGCTCGCGCTCGATACGACGTTCGATGTTGCGAAGCTTAAGCAGCACCTCGTCAATCGCGAAAGGTTTGGTAATGTAGTCATCAACCCCTTTTCGAAGCAGTGAAAGCTTTGGTTCGCTACCGACTTTGGCGGTGAGCACGATGATATAGGCGTCGCTTTGGTTGCGAATTCTGCTGATGAACGTTTCACCCTGCATGCCATCGAGCATGAGATCGCTGATGACGAGGTCATACCCTTCCATAGCGAATGCCTTAAGCGCATCCTCAGCGTGCAGGAAACTTTTCACGGTATGACCTTCTTGGCGGATGTAGAGCGTCAGCATATCGTTGATTTTCTTTTCGTCTTCCAACAAAAGGATACGCATAGTTAGTCACCTCAGTTCCGATTAGGTAGTTCCAAAAGTTCATTGCGCACTACCTTTTCTCTTCTTTGTTAGTCCAATTTTATAGAAAAGAGTAGATATAATTCTATTGAATGAATTGCGACCAAACAACCATCAAAAGAGACTATCTACCCATGTAAAGTATATCATAGTTCATTGCTTCATTAAAGCGTTCAGACCGAAAGAAGGCCTGTTGATTGACCTGGTTGCTGATTTGCTTGGTTTTACCTCTCAATTTGGAGAAATCAGATTAAAATGAGGGTAGCATCAAAAACTAGACAGGTGACAATAACGACCGCACTTGGTCCATTCATAACTAAGTGAGGTAGTTTGTTTCATGAAATTAGATGCAAGATGAACCCTTAACCACCCCTCAGTCACCGCCGATGTGTGTGCGGATAGCTTTTCTGGGCATGTCTTTGAGAGCTATAAGGCTGCCTTGGTCGCCCTTTCTGAGGGCATGCAAAAAAGCGAATAGGACACCAAAAAACTGCCGGTTTCGGGCAGTTTTCTATGACTTGGCACCGCGCGGGTGCCTATAGGAAAGAGGGTCGCATTGGGTTAGTTCAGTCGCGCTGGGCGATGGTGGTGGAAGCCCTGTTGGAGCGGGCAACCGAGTTCTAAGGCGGCAAGACTTTGGGCGGCGGTTTCAACGCCTTCGATAATCAGTTTCTTATGGCTCAGGTGGGTGATGTTGCGAATCATCTTGATGATTTCTTGGCTTTTGACGGTATTGATCGACTGGGTGAAGGCGCCGTCAATTTTGATGATGTCAAAGGTCAGGTGGTCGAGGATGGCGAGTGAGGAGTATTCTTTGCCGAAATCGTCAAGGGCGATGACATATCCCATGTCCTTGTACTTTTGAATCGCCTCACGGCACTGTTCGATGCGACTGACAAAGGTCTTCTCCGACACTTCGATGCATACATCACCATACGCGATCTGTGCGGCTTCAACGGTGGCGTTCACATACTGGAAAAACGTGATATCAAGCAGCGAGTCCGGTGCGATATTCAGCGATAGACGCGCGTTTTGATACAGCGGTTTTTCCCGAACTTGCTTGAATGCGTGGATCGCCTTGCCGGCAAGTTGACGGTCAAGGGTGTCGAGCAAGTGGGTGGCTTCGGCTGCTTGGAAAAATGTACTCGGAGGGACGACACCCAGTTCGTCATCGTACCAACGACCGAGTGCCTCAAGATAGACCACATCGTGACTGCTTGCATCGATAACGTGTTGAAAATGAACCTCAAGGGTTTCGTTTTCAAGCGCTTGTTTCAACTTGTGGGCAATTAGGAAGTCATAATGGAGCGCGTCGCGCATTGATGGGTGATAGCGGCTGATTTGCATCGGCTTCATCGAGGCACTCGCTTCCATAGCTAAGCTTGAGAGGGCGATCAGGCCATCAAGTGTTTGGCAGTCTTCGGGATAGACCGCATAACCAATGGCGGTTTCAAGCGGCAGGGTAATCCCGTCGATGGTCAAATCGTAGGTCAGAAATGCTTCAAGCTTGTGCAACATGGTTTCACGCGCTTTTCGGCTGGCATGTTGTTGTGTCAAGTAAAGGACGAACTTGTCACCCGATACCCGGCTCAACAACCCGCCATGTGTCGTGAACTGATTCAGTCGTTGTGACACCTCTAGGAGGATTTTGTCTCCGAAATGATGACCGTAATAGTCATTGATTTTCGAAAACTGGCGGATGTCGATGAAAATCGATACCGCTTCGCTCACGTCTTGTATGGCTTCAAGGGTCTTGTACAGGCCCACCTGATTCAGTTGACCTGTCAGATAGTCGCGTTCAGGTTGGAAATCTTGTCCGAGGGCACGGGGCATCGTCCCGGAAATGTCTTGCACCATGGCGATGATGAAGTCGATCTGACCGTGCGTATCCAGTACCGCTTCATACGTCCAAAGAAACCACGTTTCCCGCCCATTTAAAATGGTATGAAACACCTGGTGGGCATAATAGTGTTGGCGGACCGTTTCAAGCACAGCTTCTGTGCCGTGGCCAAAGATGTGTGTCATATCGCTGATTGATTGGCCTAAAACCGCTTCAAACTCCAACCCGAACATATCAAGGACATTGGATGAGAGGAACTGGATGTTTCCGTCGACATCTAAGTTGACAAACTGTGGTGAAAGGTTTGTGACAGGACACGTGTCAAGTAGTACACCGGAAGAAGGGGCATCGGTATAGGACGTCGCCATCTCGGGTGCGTAACGGTCGACGTGATATCCAAAGATAACCATCGGGGAATGGGTTGTGGCATTGATATAGCGCCCGACCTGTTTTAACGAGACGCGCAAGGTGTGGCCACCTTTGACAATAAAACGTGCGTTTTGAGCGTCTTCAACGTTTGATTCCTGCATAAACATCGCTTCATAAAGCCAACGAAGCAACGCCCAACCTGTATAGAGGCCAAGGCTGACGCACACGGTGATCAGCGCCACTTCCACATACGAAAAGCCGGGATGCCAAATCCCATAAAAGGCTGTCACGACAGCCGCAGTAACGATACACCAACGCTTCATATGCTTCCACTTGTCTTCCATGTCTTCACCTGCAGTCAGTTTCGGATGATTTTCGTACGTGTTACGTACAAGATATAATAAGTCACTTTATATTATATTCTTTTGTTGTGCCACAAAACAGCGCGGATATGTCGTACTTTTAGAAAAAAACCCCTCTTTTCGGCTGAAAGAAGGGGTTTTTATATAAATATACTTATCACATGATAATTTTCTTCATGTATTTCATGATGAACGTGTGATAGACAATATCGAAATCACGTTCGATCCACCGGGTGAACTTCTCGATCTTTTTAGGATTGCCTTCAGCGTGCAAGCAATTATAGCACTTGAACAAAGCTTCTTCAAAGTGGCGGATATCCTGCAAGCGGTAGTAGGCGATGGCTAAGTAGTAGTAAAAGTATTCCCACAAATAGTATTGCGCGTTTTTGCGCCCACGTTCGATGCCGTGTTGGCACAGCTCGATGACCTGGGCAAACTGGCGCTGCAAGCCGTAGGTTTTGGCAAGGCGCCACAAGATGAGCGTGTAGATTAGATCGCTTTCTCCGGCCATGATGCTTTCTTGGGTATCAAATAGATCGGTCAGCCGTTTAAGCAAGGCGCGATGGGCCTTGTTTTCGAGATCGTCAAGCAAGGTACTGAGTATGAGTACTTCAATGTCGGTGAAATATGCTTGTTTGAGTACTTCGGGATAATTGACGAGTTGTGCATTGGCGCGAAAGGCCTCAAAAGCCGTGACTTTCCGGGTGTAACGGTCGTGGATAATGTTGGCATGTTTCAGAAAGACTTGTTTTTCTGCTTCGATGATGATGTCTTCACTGATTTCACTGCGAATCGTCTGCACAAGGGCGATGTCTTTGTTGATGACGGCATTGTAGTAGGTGCTGAGCATGGTGGCTTGTTTGTTTTTCTCTTTCTCAAATTCGTTTAGGAGTTTTTTGGTCGGAATACCGAGTTTAGCGGCGAACAGTTCGATTTTCTCATAAGGAATTTCACTCTCACCATATCGATAGCGTTGGTATTGACGTAAAGACACAATGCCGTCGACGAAGGCCTCTTGTGTCATTTTCCTGCCATATCTTATTTTCTCAAGATAATTGCTCAATTCTTTGGAATTCATCGCAAAACCCCTAAAAAGTACGACATATCCGCGCTGTTCAAAGCATTCAAATTGACCTAAAATAGAACTATCAAAGGGGGCATTTAAAAATGAAAACTGTATTGTTGACTATTTGGTTAGTAGGAATCATGGCGATGTTTGGCCTATCTATGCAACACGATCTGACATTAGACTTCGACAACGAAGATGACCTGCCTGAGTACATCACCCTCGATTTCGATAATGAAGATGACCTGC
>RECF01000040.1 GCA_007694145.1 Acholeplasmatales bacterium
ATCAAGATCAAGGTCCGGATGGATATGGGGACCATACTGCTTAAGTAGTTTCGCGCCATGTTGGGTACCGCCTAAATCGTAGATGGCTCTGGTGTGTTTGTCAATAAAAGGGCGACTCCCTTTCGCATTGATGAAAGGGAGATCGCTACCTGCGGCGTTTTCGAGCGTAGATTCGACGAGTTCAACACCATGGCTCTCAAGAAGTTTCCGCACGCTTCTCGACCGGAAATAAGGGTTGATGATGTCGAGGTCGACAAGCATGTCGAGTTTTGCTTCAATGGCAAGGTTTACGGCGATTTCCGACTTGCCTGAACCGTAGTGACCCGTCAGAATCGTCAGGCGCTTCATCAACGTTTGACGAAGTTTGAACGAACTGTGCTGATGGTCGCAATACGGTCTTTTGCGAAGATTTTCGCGGCTTCTTGGGTATCGGTGTCTTTCTCTTCGGCCAATTTATAAATCAGTTCGAGACGGTCGTAGATCTTTTCGATGTCGTTAACGGCATTTTCGCGTTTGTAGCCTTGCAGCTCGTGATAGACATTGATCAGGCCACCGGCGTTGATGACAAAGTCAGGGGCATAGAGAATCCCGGCTTCTTTGAGCATCAGACCATGTTTTTGCTCGTCATCGAGCACATTGTTGGCCGTTCCGGCAACAATCTTGCACTTCAGACGCGGGATCGTTTTGTCATTCATCACGGCACCAAGTGCACACGGGGCAAATACATCGACATCGAGCTCATAGATTTTGTCAGGTTCAACGAAGGTGACTTCAGGATACTTCTCACCGATTTTCTTGATATGTTTTTCGTTGATTTCCGTGAAATAGATTTGTCCGGCCCCGGCATCACGCAAATATTCAATCAAGTAATCGCCCGTTTCACCGGCACCTTGTACGGCAAATGTGCGTCCGACAATACTATCAGAACCGAAAATGACCTTAAGTGAGGCCCGGATGCCATGGAAGCAACCAAGTGAGGTCATCGGTGAAGGGTTGCCGCTTTTATGTTTAAGCCCAACAACAAAATCCGTTTCCATGTTGACAAAATCAAGGTCTTTGGCGTGGACATTGACATCTTCAGCAGTGATGTAACGGCCATTGAGTGTTTGCACGTAACGACCAAGACCGCGGAAATAGCCTTCATTTTTGACTTTTTCGGCATCGCCGATCAAAACAGTCTTGCCGCCACCAAGGTTCAGTCCGGCTGCGGCTGCTTTGTACGTCATGCCGCGCGCGAGTCGCAGCACATCGAGTGTCGCATCATCTTCATTGTCGTAGTTCCAAAGGCGCGTTCCGCCCAGTGCTGGGCCTAAGGTCGTGTTGTGAATGCAGGTGATGCCTTTCAGCCCCGTCGCCTTGTCATGGAAGTAAACCAGCTGTTCGTAACCATGCTTCTCCATGTACTCAAATTTCTTCATCATATCCTCCTCGATTCATGCTTTCAAAATTTAAACGCTTTGGCAATGAAAGCGTTTTTACGTTAAGAATTATAACATTTTTTTGTCAGGCTTTCAATCCTATTTCAAATAAAAACACCGATTAAGATACGATTTATCTGTATGACAGCTGAAAGACTCGCTCACACAAAGAAAAACCCTCTTCGCAGAGGGTTCAAATCGATCATACGACGATGTTGACGAGCTTGTTTTTGACGATGATGATTCGCTTCGGCGCGTCCTCACCAAGAAACTTATGAACGCGCTCATTGTCAAAGACAAGCGCTTTGAGTGCTTCATCATCCAAATCCTTGGCCACCGTCATCTTGTCGCGCACTTTTCCGTTGACACTGATGACTACGGTCACGTTGCGTTCGGTCATCTTGTCTGGATCGGCTTTTGGAAATGATGCATGTACAAGCGTTTCTTTGTGACCGAGGCGTGCATACAGTTCTTCTGCAATGTGCGGTGCAAATGGATTGAGCAGTTTGAGCAACGTAATGTAGGTATCTTTGGCAATGGTTTCCGCTTTAGAGAGTTCATTGACTAAGGTCATCAGTTTGGCGATGGCTGTATTGAACTTCACATGCTCGATGTCTTTGTCGACGGCATCGATGGTTTGATGGAGCAGCCGTTCATGCGCTTCAGTTTCCACTTGATCGTCCACGTGGTCATACAATCGCCACACTTTATCAAGGAATCGTCTGGCCCCTTTGACACCCGAGTCGTTCCATGGCGTCGGTTGCTCATAGTCACCGATGAATAAAATGTACAGCCGCAATGTATCCGCACCATAGTGTTCAATGATCTCGACGGGGTTGACAACATTGCCTTTCGATTTGCTCATCTTATCGCCATCGACACCGAGAATGAGTCCTTGGGCCGTGCGTTTTTTGTAAGGTTCACTGACAGGCACGGCGCCGATGTCATAGAGAAACTGATTCCAAAATCGTGAGTAGATGACGTGACGTGTAACATGTTCCATGCCGCCATTGTACCAGTCGACGGGTAACCAGTACTTCAGTTTTTCAAGGTCGGCAAGTTGCGTGTTGTTGTGCGGATCCGTATAACGTAGGAAATACCAGCTTGACCCTGCCCACTGTGGCATCGTATCGGTTTCCCGGCGCGCCATCTCACCACAAGTCGGACAGCTTACATCGGTAAATGCCTTGATATTGGCAAGGGGGCTTTCACCGCTATCGGTGGGTTCAAATGCCTCAACTTCAGGCAACGTCACCGGTAAATCAGCTTCATCAACGGGTACCATGGTGCCGTCTTGACAGTGGATAATCGGGATGGGTTCACCCCAATAACGCTGACGATTAAAGGCCCAGTCTTTCATTTTGAAGTTGACGGCGCGATGACCACGCTCTGTTTTCTCAAGGTGTTTTATCATGGCATCGATGGCGGCGTCGACTGACAGGCCGTTCATGAAACCACTGTTGATCAGTATCCCGGTTTCTGTATCCGTGTAAGCCGCCTGTTTAATATCGCCACCAGCGATGACTTCGACAATCGGCAAGTCATGCGCTTTGGCAAAATCATAATCCCGTTCATCATGTCCCGGTACGGCCATGATGGCACCGGTGCCATACCCCATCATGACATAATCCGCCACAAAGATAGGAATCGGCTCGCCGGTGCCCGGGTTTTCAGCCATCAGGCCGTCAAGCTTCAAACCGGTCTTGTCTTTGATGAGTTGCGTCCGCTCGAACTCTGTCTTAAGACGCGCACTTTGCTGGTAATGACGCACCGCAGCGAGATTGGTGATTTGCTCGGCCTGCGCATCGATGAGGGGATGTTCAGGTGCAATGACCATAAATGTCGCACCGAACAACGTATCCGGTCGCGTCGTGAAAACTTCAAGACGGCTTTCGGTCCCTAAGACGTCAAAGATGATGTGCGCCCCTTCACTCCGACCGATCCAGTTTTCCTGTTCCAAACGGATGCGCGGCAAGGTCTCCAGTGTTTCTAAGCCCTCAAGCAACCGTTCGGCATACTCGGTAATCTTCAAGAACCAAACTTCTTTTTCCTTCTGTTCAACGGTACTGTCGCAGCGGTCACAGTGTCCGCCTTGGCTTTCTTCATTGGACAAAACCACTTTACAGGACGGACAGAAGTTGACATAGGTTTTTGAACGATAAGCCAACCCTTTTTTGTACAGCTGAATAAAAATCCACTGGGTCCAGCGGAAATACTCGGGATCGGTCGTATCGACCACACGGCTGAAATCAAAGGAAAAGCCCACTCGCTGCAGTTGTTTGGTAAAGACCTTGATGTTGGCATCGGTGACTTTTCGGGGATGGATTTTTTCTTTGATGGCGTAGTTTTCAGTCGGTAGGCCAAATGCATCAAAGCCGATGGGGAACAACACATTGTAACCTTCCATACGACGTTTTCTTGCGATGATTTCAAGACTCGTATACGCACGAATATGCCCGACATGCAAGCCATCACCCGAAGGATAGGGAAACTCAACTAAGGCATAATACTTGGGACGCTCATCAAAATCAATCGCTTTGAAGGCATCATTCTCATACCAGGCCTTCTGCCACTTTTTTTCAATCAAATGCGGTTTGTAGTCCATGCTGTTTCACTCCTCTTTTCTTAACCATAAAAAAATCGCCCTTGAACAAGGACGAACGTGAGTCCGCGGTACCACCTTGATTCCGGATCGCTCCGGCACTCAAACCCTTTAACGCAGGGCTGTCGGCACAATGTGTTGTGCAGCTCTTGAGACGAGTTCATGGGGGTAGCCCCGGTTTTCACCAAACACCGGGTCTCTACATGGCATACCCTGACACTACTACTTCTCAATCTTCGCTTCAATAATCATAGCATAGAAAATGGGGACATGCAAGGGTTATTGCCGATGCAATCGGCGATATATTTCCACTGCAAGACGGTTCATCTGTCTGAAGGCAACAAAAAGCAAGACGATAAAAAGCAAGAAGGGTATTGGCAACAGTGTCTCAAAAATCATCACCACATAAAGTAAGGTCGCCGCATAGGTCATCATCGTAAACATTTGTCTAAGTGGAACCTCGCGCAACCGAACGCGTGTCAAAAAGGTGTTGAGCCACACGAAAACATTAAACAAGAAAAACGCTGAGAAGATGCTTGAAATCACCAATGAGGTTCCCCAGATAGGGCGTGTCGTCATCAGGGCGCTGTCGACACCACGGAAAAAAGCAGTGAAAAAGGCCCGTTCATCGTCAGCATAATCAAAATCCAAGTTGTGGATGGCTGCATCGAACTGGTGGATGGGTTCGCGCATGAACGTCCGCCCAAACATCTGCAAAGAGACACTGTCACCTTGTATGATGATGTTCATGCCAAGCTGACTGTCCGTCGTCACCGATTGATTGGTTGGCGCAAGCACAACGGTGAAATACTGATAGGTAAAAAAGACATGGGGTGACTCGAGATCACAGTTCAGTACCGCATCACGAATCGCACAAGGTGTCGGGGGTGGGACGGCACTTTCGGTGATGGCGTCACGCGTTGCAAAAGACACGCCATCGTAGACGATGACGTCTTCAACAAGTGTACGTGTGCCCATCAAAACGGAAAAAAACAGCAAGTACATCAGGACGTGCCATAGCTTGTCATTGCGGTAGCGAATCAAAGCACCGGGGTCAATCAGTGCCGCTTTGATTTTACGTAACATCCCCATCACCTCAATCAAAATTAGCGACTTCATTATACCACATATTTGGCAAATTGGCGACGGGAGACTGTGGTATAATGAGGACGGTGATACCTATGACAACGACGCTCCCCTTCAAACGTTACAAGACCTTACATGATGCTTTGACATCACGTCATGGTGTAAAGGTGTTCAAAGTGCCGCTCAATGCCGGCTTCTCCTGCCCAAATAAGGACGGCACGTCCGGAGTTGGTGGCTGTATTTTTTGCAGTCCTTCGGGTTCTGGCGATTTTGCCGGTGACCCACTCGATAGCTTGTCGTCGCAGTATGAGAACCGAAAAGCCATGTTACAAAAAAAGTGGCCTGATGCCAAGACCATCGCTTATTTTCAAGCCAACACGAATACCCATGCACCTGTTGAGCATCTCAGGAAGCTTTTTGAAACCGCCCTGACACTCGACCCTGCCCTTGTCGGTCTCAGTATCGCTACCCGTTGCGACGCATTGGATGAAGAAAAAATCGCCCTGCTCGCAAAGTTGCGCGACCGGACGCATCTTCAAGTCGAACTCGGCTTACAAAGCATCCATGAGAAGACGGCCCAAGTCATCAATCGGGGCCACGACCTTGCTTGCTTCACCCGTGCGGTTCAGGCTTTGCGTCGCCATGACATCGACGTCGTCGTACACATCATCAATGGCTTGCCCGGTGAAGATATGGCGATGATGATGGCCACCCTTGATTATGTGAACACGCTTGACATCCAAGGTCTAAAAATCCACATGTTGCATATTATGCATGACACCGCACTTGGCCGGCAGTATCTCGCTACACCCTTTCCACTACTTGATCTAAAAAGCTACGTCGAGATTACCGGCCGGCAAATCGAACGACTCAACCCAGAAGTCGTTGTGCACCGCGTAACAGGTGACAGTCCACGGGACAGCCTCATTGCGCCTTTGTGGACATTGAAGAAGTTTGTCGTGATGAACACGCTTGATCACTGGTTCATCGAACATAATACGCGTCAAGGGGCCACATTCAAAGCGTCTACTTGACGCTTTTTTCATGGTTTAGAAATGAGATGATCGATCGACTCAAAGAAAAAAAGGCATGCCAGCACATCCGCGGCGCCACCCGGTGAGACACCGCGTGTGCGGTAGTGTTCACTGAGTTGCTCGTAGGCCACTTCCGAAAAAACAGGCCCCTCTATCAAGCTGCCCATGTCGCGTTGCAGTGCGCGCATGGTTTTTAAACCTTGACGTTTGATGACTGTTGTATCATCAAGACGAGACACGATGGTCGCAAACTTCCGACTCGTCGGCCAAGCGCGATTGGGATACGCCGCAAAGAGACTCGGCAACCCCTCAGCCACTTCACCGCGAATCCCGGTGATGCCGTAACGCTTGTAGGCGTTTAAGCCTGCCGTGTCCGTGCTGCTTGCATGCACTTGGTGCCAGTCGCGCCGGAGACGTTTCTGACCATACCGAGCGATATCAGTTTGCACTTGCTCAAGCGGTTGCGCTTTCCATATAGCCTGCATCACATAAGGCAACACCACACCAAAAAGAAAAATGGCCCCTTTGTGGGTGTTGACATTTCCCGTGACGAACCGCATGTCTTCTTCCGCTTGTTGTCCAGCAAAGATAAGTCGATCAGGATCAGGGGTCGCACTGAATCCCGCCTCAATGCATTGCTTAAAATAAGGTCGCAAACTTTCGGCAGATGCAAGAAAGTGCGTCAAGGTCATGTCTGGATGAACAGGTGAAGGGGACGGGCCGACTAAGGCGAGTTTCGGCGTGAAATGGACTTCTTTACGCAAGGCTTCAACCGAGGCCGAGGCCATGGCTTCAACAAAATAATGACGGAGAGTTTCGGTGATAACTGTCTCAAGGTCAGACAGCAAGTGGCGACGGCTTCGAGCACAAGCATGCGCCACATCATCACAAATGAGACACCTGCGCGCTTCGTCGTGGTGTCTTTTGAGCGGACCTGAAGGTGTGTAAACATCCAAATCGACCAAGCGGCCTAGCGGATGGTTTTCTTCGAGAAAGCATGTCAAGCGCTTCAGTGCGGATGCCGGGCGATCGGATGCAAAGAATGTAGCGGTGCCAGCCTGTGAATGATGCGTTTCTAACGCCGGTCCTAACCACGTTTTAAGAAGATGGACAAAGACCCGACCTATGAGCGTGGCTTCACGCGTACGCTTGTTTGGACCCGGAGTGATGGCAGTCACCTGCAAAATCACCGGTGTCTGCGCAAGCAAAGCACGCAGGACCGCATGCCTTTCGTCACGGGCTTTAAGCAGGTCAGTGTCGCTGTTCATGATGCTTGAGCCGCCTTATGATGGTTTCGCCTTCTGGTGAGTTCAAATACGCAACCGTCGCATCAGGCACATACGGTGAGATGGCCTCGGTGAGACCGTGATGTCTGAGCAGCTTCCGCACCGTTGACGCGCTGATGGGATGTTCTCCTAGTTTAAGACGCGGGACAATGTGACACTGATTGTTCAAGTATTTCTTCATCGTCTCATTATAGACGGATGTCATGGGCGAGAATGGTTCTTCACCCATGTAGCGATGACTGATATTGAATGCTTTCATATAATAGGTTTTAAAAGTCAAGACGTCAATCAAAGCATGCTCTTCGCGAATTTTACTCTCCGATTTGAGAAAGTATTTCGGGAAGGTAGCTGAAGAAACCAAATAATCAAGTGACGGCAGCACCGTCACACCAGGTATGGCCCGACAGGCTTCAGTTACCATGGCAAAGCGGGCCGCAAAGGGAAAAATGCTTCGGTCTTCACTGACGACAAAGACAAGCGTTTCGGCATGATGTTCAGCCGCTGTCTTAATTAGATGCACATGGCCTAGCGTCATGGGATTGGCATTGACTACGACACAACCTTTTGGTGCATCGGATAGGGCATGACTGCGTTTCAAGTTCAACAAGGCTTCTTGAATCGACCCGCCTAGTTCAAGCAATGCCGTCGTCATCGTCTGGACAATCGGCTTGAAGCCAAGCGCTTTGAAACGCGCCACATGATCATCGATCGTATAGACAAAAACATGATGCACGTCGCGTTGACGCAGCCGTTGCAACAACGCGCTGATCAACGTCGCCAACAAGTTTTCACCCTGATACTCTGAATCGACCGCGACGCATTTGAGGATATTGCCACTGACACTTGCCGTACCGATGATTTTTCCATCTTCTCGCAAGACGATACTTTCGTCAATATCCTCATCATATGACAAGTTATGCTGATGAAGAAAGCATTTAACAGCCTCTTTTTCTTGCTCGAGGATCACATCTTCGATGGTCATGGTATCGCCACCTTTCCAAACAAAGTGTCGATGATTTCCCCGCGACGCCCTTCAACGATACCAATCTTACGTCCTTTGCTTTCCCATGTTTTCGGTGGACCGCTCAAGGCGTGCGCCCTAGCAAGAAGGGACGGCAAATCAACCAGGTCACACCCGGCCGCTTGCAGTTTACTCATGAGATCTTTGCGACGCGGATTGACGGCGATGCCACGCTCTGTCACAATGACATCAATGTGCGCACCCGCGGTGGTCATGGTGGTCACCTGTTCACGCACAATGGGAATCCTCGCTTTAAGCAGCGGGGTCACAATCAGTGTCAGGGCTGCATCCTCAGCCGTATCGGCGTGCCCCCCTGACCCACCAATAATCGTATTGTAGGAATCGGTCGTGACATTGACGTTGAATGCCAAATCGACTTCAGTCGCCCCGAGAATGACCGTCCCTAAGTTTTTGATGATCCGTTCAGGATTGGCAGGATTGGCGTAGGCGTCCGCGCTGATGGCATGATGATCAGGATGGCTGGCAAGACTCTTAACAGCTTCTAAATCGAAACATTGCACATCATACAGTTTCTGAACGCGACCCGCTGCAAGCATGCGCGCATGCATCCCGGTGATCCCACCTGAAAAGAAACTGGCTTGAACCCCGCGTGTCACCATGCTTTGTTCAAGCAACTGCGTCGCACGCAGACTGATGCCACCCGCACCGCTTTGATAGGAAAAACCTTCGTAAATCATCCCAGCTGCATCCATGACCTCAATCGCCTGACGGGCTATCTTGACACCGATAGGATCACGGGTCGGTGCGGTCGTGCCGCTCAAGATGCCACGTGGGTCACCCAACGATTCACAGACGACCACCGCATCGATGGCTGCGCCATCAATTTGCGGGGTATCGAGGGTGTCGACGAGATGATCGGTCACAAGCACCTTGATGCGGGCATGCGCCACATCACTTAGGGCGTATCCCAGACTGCCACAGGCTGTCGGACCGAGCGTCCCACTTGCGTGGCCGTCACGATCGACCGCTGGGGCGGCGATGAAGGCAATATCAACTTGATTGTCTCCTTCTTTGAACGCCCGTGCCCGCCCGCCATGGGTTTGCATTCTGAGCGTCCCTTTGAGCGCACCCTCACCGAGTGCCTCCGCGACAGGACCATTGATATAACTGGTTGTCAAATGGCTGACCGTACCGCGACGAATCATATCCGCTAAGGGTGCATGCACCGGAAAGATGGAAGAAGGATAAAGGTGCAAGTCCCGCATTCCACGTGCCTCCAAAGCGGCGCATACTTGATTCAGCACCCCATCACCATTGCGAAGATGATGATGAAAGGAACACGCCATGCCCGACTGCAAAGGCAATGCATCCAGACACGCATCGAGCGTTTTGTAAAAAACCGGCATGATTATCGCCTCCTTGATGCGGCTGCGCGCAACAACAGAGCCCGTGCGCGTTCAACGACCGGTTTGTCGACCATTTTTCCATCTAAGCTGAAACGCATGCTTTTGAGGGTTTCGCTCCGCCTAAGAATGCGTTCGGCGGTCTCGATGGCCTCAACTGAAGGCGCAAAAGCCACGTGGATGTCGTGAATGTGATTTGGGTGAATGGCCGCCTTGCCCGTGAAGCCGAGGGCGTTGGCTTTGTGGGCATCGGCAAGTAAACCGTCGCGATCATCGACGGTGGTGAACGGTGTGTCGATGGCTTCCTTGTTAAAAGCCTTGGCTGCATACACAAGGGTGCTTCTTGCAAACAGAATTTCATCACCGGCTGAAGTGCGGGGGACACCGAGTGCCTGTGTCAAATCTTCCCCCCCAAGCAACAAACCGCTGACTGCAGGGTGCTTAGCAAGTTCAAGCGCATGGAAAAAGACTTCCGGCGTCTCAAGAAGCGCAACGATTTGCATGGGCAAACCGGCTTCTTCAAGGGCAAAGACAACGTCAGTCAGATGTTTGGGATGTGCTTTTGGTAAAACAATGCCTGACAAGGGTGAACCCGACAAACAGGCCAAGTCCTCTTGAAACCAGGCGGCTTCTTCCCATGCATTGACGCGGACAAAGACTGCCACATCGCGCGTCGCATGATGCTTGAGAAACGCACGAGTTAACTGCCGTGCCGCTTCTTTTTGATCCGGATGGACCCCATCTTCAAAATCAATGATGACGGCATCTGCATCAAACACGTCAAGATTTTGTAACATTCTCGGGACATCACCCGGTATGAATAGATAACTCCTTCTCATCAGCTGCCTCCTCATAGTACTTGATCGCTGTCTTCAGCCGCGCTTCAATGGCGTAATCGAGCGCACCCTTGTCGATGACATCGACACGGACACTGTCAAGTCCCGCCTGATCGAGTACACGGTGAATCACCGCCTCGATTGCTTCACCAAAAACGGCCTGCACGACCGAATCGATGACGACGTGGCGGTGCGTTGCGGGGGACAGGGTAATCTGGCAGTCACTGGATTCGAGTGTTCCAACCGTCACCTTTTTCATGAAGAACGCCTACTTTTGATCAGGGTCAACTCTCTAGCCATATGATTTTTGACAATCATCAGCCCCTCATCCGCCCCCATCCCCGGTTTCGCTAGACATTGCCTCGCTTCACAGGCAATCGCGATCGAGGTGGTGATTTCGGCACTGATGTTGGTTTCGTTGCACGTGCCACCGCTATAGGCCCCCATCTTGTGAGACCGGCAATAAAGCAACGCTTCGATGATGTTGTGGACACTGCCAAGATCGGGTGTTTTAACTTGAATCATATGACCCGCAGCATGATCGGTAAAGTATTTGACATCCTCTAATGTATTGCACCACTCATCTGCGACAATTTCCACGTGGGTGTCTCTGTCTTCATCGAGGCGTATACGCAAATCGCGTAGTGCCGCCATCGTGCCGGCGCGATCGCCTGTATCGACCGGTCCTTCGATACGCAAGGCAAACGGCGCAGCGATGCTAGACAGTTCTTTCAGATACTGATACATGGCATCGAGATCGTTGTCGAAGATGATGCCGATCGTACCGTAGACATCGATATGTAAAATCGGTTGGTAATCTTCACGACGACGCTTGTCAAGAATGCGGTTTCGCATCCATTGCACATATTCCTTGAGCAACTCGCCCTCACGCCCGAGCTTCGTATCAATATTGTTGATTAACGCATGGGGCATGACATCGACCTCTTTGATGATCATTTTGTCGACATTGCTGTATCGCTCATCACCGGTTTGTGCAAAAATCGGTACAGGTTCATAGGTTTTTTTGCGCATGCCGTACTCTTGGCGTACCACCTCGGCAATGGTGAGATGATGCGCCTTAGCGGTTGCTTGCAAGAGTGCACTGCTCAAACCATAACGCATCGCGGTATGTAGACGCTTTCCATCAAGGATAAGGGTGTCGAACATTTCCGCATGTGCCTTGAATTGCGTCACGTCGAGTCCGATGAGGCGGGCCTTAAGATGTTCGTTGAAAAAGTGTGCGCCTTCTTCGGCAAGAAAGAGCGGATCACGCCCACCGGCGCCAGAATATTGCACCGCAGCGGCATCCCCATAAGCGACTTGTCCATCCTCAAGCACGAGCATAATCAACAACGATTCGCCAGCTTGGCGAATGGCACTGAACTTTTCAGTCAGCGGTTCGCCTGTATACATGAACCCATCCATCAAGGCACCTTGCTTGATGGCTTTTTGGTCATCGAAATAAAAGCCGGTTAAGCCGGGTGTACACATGGCATTAACTATTTTCATAGCCATCATCCCTTTCGCCGTGGCTGGCCGATCAAGCGGCCTTGGCTGACGGCATAGACATCATCAATGGTCATCTGGAAAGAAACCGGTCTGCCCTCTTGGGCGGCACGGACTTGTAGTTTGTCACGGTGGAACGCTTTGATATCATCATTTAGGGCAAGGTTGCCAAACTCAAGAATCCGGATGCAGCCTTCGGCATCGCGAGCGGGCAAGATTTTACCGGCATTCATTTCACTTGGTGCAAACGGAATGTCGATGACACCGCTGGCAAACCCTTTGACGACACCTTGAGCGAGGTCGCCCTTACCGGCATTCAGCACAGCATACAACAAGGCATTGACTTCTTGCTTGATCAGTTCTTTTTCCTGTTGCAGTTCTTTTGATGAAGGGTATGACTGCTCTCTTAGCATCCGGGTGATAATCTTTGATGCACGCAACCCTTCGGCATTGGCTTGCATGGTCGGGACGCCTTGCGATTCATGCGGACTTTTGGTAATCATCTTGGTCGCATTGCCCAGTGTCGCGACCGTTGAGGCCAAACTGATAATCGCCATCGAGCGAGCTTCATCGGCTGGGAAGCCCCCCATCCACTGATGCATAACCGTCGTGACGAAAACATCTTGATAACCAAATAGTTTCAAGTAGTAAGGCGTCAGTTCATCAAGCGTCTGCAAGGCCGCGATGTCTTGAAGGATGTTGCCGCCTTGTCCATAGCCAACCGTAATGTTTTTGACACCTTGTTCCGCAGCGAGGATGGCTTCGATAATGGCTACGGTATGGGAGATGCTTGGCGGCACCAAGGTGCCAGTCAGCGGGCCAAACGGTTCGCGATTGATTTCAATGCCCTGTTCGGCATAAAAACCGACCAATCGGTCCGCGTACTGCCAATAGCGCAATGTATCTTCCAAACCGATGTTTTTGGCATAGGGAATATTGTAGGATATGCCCCCGCCTTCATTGGATGTCCAACCGGCGGCGTGAATCACTTCTGATAGAAGACGGGCATCGGGTGTCCCATGCCGCGCCTGGACCGGCACCCCAACAGCATCCTGAACTTGACGACACCCTTCGACGCCATAAACAACCGCCGGAAAACCATTCAACATGCTGCGGCCCTGTTTTTCCGATTCACGGATGCCGTCTTTGGCGTTTTCGTAACGGTTCTGCCTTGTATATGAATCGATGGTTGAAGGCAAAAAATCGGCTTCACCCTTTGTTTCAAGATACTGCAGCAACGCGATATGCTCTTTGAGCACTGCCACACCGGCACGCGGCTGAATCATCGTGATGTTGTTCGCTTTGGCGTGACGTAGTTTCAGGGCGAAATTCTTGTGTTCCGGTACAGCTTTGAGCGCCATAACGGTACGGTCGAGTTCCAAATCAGGGGACTGACCGGTCTCCCATTGGCCGCGGACACGCTCACGCATTTGCAGAAACACGTCCCAGTTCATCTTTTTGTTTTCTATCATGTCGGGCCTCCTATTCCAAATGCTGTTTCATCAATTTCAGTGCAAGCTTGGGGTACTTCTGACCCAGCAAACCCATCGCTGACAAAATGTACTTGCGGTCGATGAGGAAAATGGGATTGGTCGGACGCAGTTCAAGTTTTTTGTTGCTTTTTTGGTTGACCTCGCGCAAGATGTCCTTCGCGTCGTCATGGTTGATGAGCACACCACCCGTGCCGATGACATACTGCGTATCCGTCAAATCTTTGCCGGTTTGATAGTACATGTTGCCAAGTGGCGTATAGACGACTTCGACATGGCCAACGTGTCGACTCATCGAATAGTCACAACAAATTCTAGCCATCGCTTTATCAAACTCTTTTTCCGCGTCATCTTCAGGAAGATAGTCGACATTTTCATGGCGACGACGCACCGAGGTTTCAAAGTCTTGTGCTTCCTCACGATGATAGTACTGTTTGAATTCGTAAGGAGAGACAAGGCTGAGCAGGGCATTGGCACTGTACCGCATGCCGAGATCCCCTTCGACCGTCCGTTTGGCAAAGGGCTCTTGGAGGCCTTTGAAGATGACTTCGCTACGTTTGGGATAGCCGGCGCCGATGGTATGCACATCTGTCGTTGCACCCCCGACATCGATAATCATCAGCTCGCCAAACCCCGGTTCATCCTCGTACCCTTTCGCAAGCAACTCCGCGGCGATCAAGACCGCTTCTGGTGTTGGCATGATGATTTCACCGGTTTTTTCTTCGGCCCTTTTGATGCCTTTGGCCTCGATGATTTTGGTGATAAAAATCTGGCGGATAATGTTTTTGGCGTCTTTGACTTGAAGTTGTTTCAACTTCGGCATGACATTATCGACCAAAAAGTATTCAACGGGTGAATCTTCAAAAATCTCTTCGATTTCATCGGCGGCATCTTTGTTGCCGGCAACGATGATTGGAACACCAAGATTCGCTTCCTTCAGCTTGCGGGCATTATGCAAGATACATTCCTTATTGCCGCCATCCGTCCCACCGGCAAGCATGATGATGTCGATGTCTGCCTGACGCAACTGTTTGATTTCCTTACGGCTGAGGTGGTGGGAAAAAACATGATTGACAAGCGCGCCGGCACCAAGACAGGCGCGTTTGGCCGCTTCGACCGTCAATTCTTCAACGAGACCGATGGCTGCCATTTTCAATCCGCCTGCAGCACTAGAACATGCTGAAACCCCGGTAATCTCAGGTAGATCCGGGTAAGAGACGCGGAGTTGTTCAAGCGCACGATCGAAGCCTTCTAAAACATCGGTTTTCACCGTAGTCATGGCCTTCGATGTACCAATCAGTCGTTCGGCTTCGATGTCGACGGCGGTCAGCTTGGTGTAGGTGGAGCCAAAATCAACAAGCAATTGAACCGACATTACTCGCCTAAGTCTTCCTGAAGATCGGCCACAGCATCTTCAATGCTGATACCGGGTGGATAAACCCGGTCAAAGCCCATTTTCTTGAAACGCTGCTCGACCGCCTTGAAATCCTGTTTGCCGACGACGATATTGCCCCCGACATACAGCTTGATGTTTGCAAGCCCTGCCTCTTCACAGTTTTCTCGCATGTACTGACAGTCCATTTCACCATGACCGTACAACGACGACACTAAAATCGCCGATGCATCCGTCTCAATGGCCGCGTTGATGAAATCTTCCTGTGAACTGAGCACGCCGATGTTGATGACATTGTATCCATGTTCGGTCAGGACATGTTCGATGATTTTGTTGCCGACTGCATGCACATCGGCACCGATGACACCGATAACAACAGTTTTCATGACCCTCATCCTCTCTTATGACAAAAAGGGTGCCTCGATGGAGAAATAACACCCTTTTTGTGTGCGCATCGAAGTGTACGAAAACAGCTGTCGTCCATGAGTGAAACGGCAAGCATTGGACGTGAGCATGTCAATGGTTTGCATGCGCATCATGTCTTCGACCCTCGATTTTCTATATTTGTTTAAATCTCAATACATTTTTTATTATACACCCGACATAACAGAAATCAACCCTTTTTGAGTAAAAAAGTGTAAGCGCTTGAAAATATCCGAAAAATGTGCTTTAAATCAAAAAAACATGCGGTGTTCGCATGTTTTTTCAATCGGTGGTTTTAAGTGGCCATTTTCATTCTAAACCGTTGATAATAATCTTCAAATTCACCACTGTATTTGATGAATCGATCGAGGATGTACGGTTCAAAATATTCCTTGAACTCAAGTTCGAGCAGCTCGATGGCGCGTTTGTGATTCAAGGCTGTTTTGTAGTTTCTCGATTGACGTAAAACTTCATACATTTCCGCCATCAAAATGATTTGTCCTTCCTGACTGCGTTGAATCCGTTTCATTCTTTCGGTAAAGGCCTTGTCGGCGGTCTTCTCAAAGTGCGCACGGACAATATCCTCTGTCTTTTGGTTCAGCTGAAGCCGTTTGATGATGACGCTGCCAAGAATGGTCTTTTCACGAATAATCTGGTAGTCGCGTTCATTGAGCACTTCTTTGCTTTCATACTCGAGGATGGACAAGTCTTTGACTCGGTCGACGTGGATTTTCGAATACTGGAAGATCTCTTGGCACACATTGGGACTGAGTCCAAGTACGTTGCCAAGCCTTGAAGCGATTTCAGCCACCCGGTGGGCACTGGTCGTATCTTCGATTAACGAATGGGTGTTGAAGACGCTGATGACATCAAAGACATCACCGACCACGGCTTTGAAATCCGTTTCCATGTCCCGCCGTTTGATCAGTTCCTCTTTCCGCTTGTTGTTCATCATTTCACCAATGGCGACGGATGAGTACAACGCGATATTGAAAATGATCAAGACCAGTGTCCGCAAGAGAATGTCGATGGTCACTTCTGGGTTGGTATAATACAAGTAATTGAACAGGTTCTCCAATGATGACGCTTCAAGATAGAGTGGATGCATGATGAAAACATGGATAAGTGTCACAAGCACGAGTACCCACTTGAACATGAAGCGAAGCAGTCGGGCATCCTGATAAAGCGCGATAACGACGAGTGCGAAATAGATGAGAACATACCCAGCCTGCGTGATGGAAAAATCAACGAGGTAATCCGGATTTGCCCCTACTCGCAGTTTGATGTAAACACCAATTGAGGCAAGCAAAATGTAGGTGCTTGCTATGTACATCGCCATTTGTTGCTTTAGCAAGGTTCGTGGTTTTTCCCGGATGATGCGCTTCAAGGTCGTATTGATGGCGAACATGAAAATCCCGAAACCGAAAATAACGATGTAGTTCGGCTCGCGAACACCGATTGCCGTAAACAACAGAAAGACCAAGTTGGTCACGATGAGGATGTTTTTGATGACACGATTACGTCGGTACAGAACACTTGTTTCATCGAGAATGTCGACGCCTGCTTCAAAGTTGAAACGATCGACGACCCGCTTAACGAAACGACGATGAAAAATCCGCATCCTGCGACGGAATGAGGTATCTTTTCGTTCTTTATCTTCTTTGGTTGAGAAGGCACGGATTTTGTCAAACATCGTCTTGAAAAACAGGGCGATTTTATCAAGACGCGTTGTTTCATTTGGGTCGGTGCCCCGGGTCGATCGCTCGACATACTCCTTCAGGGCTTCAGGGTCCTGGTCGGCCTTCTTGAAAAAATCGTCCAAACTTTTTTCCGGTTTTGCCATAGGGCTCACATCCTACATGTCGATATCAAGTTGAATGGTGTGGTAATTAGGGTCTTTTCGAGCTTCGTTCTCGTTGATGATTTGGGCGACACGGGTCGATGCTGCAGCCGCAATGGCTCCGACGATGTCATCTAAAAACGTATGACACTGTTCAGTGCCAGCTTTGCCGGCTTGGTTGAGTTTTGCGACCACTAACGGCTTGTTGACATCGATGTCACCGAAGTTGGTCTTGCCGATGGTGCCATAAAGGCCAGCGAGTTCAAGACCGAACAACTCGTCAATTCCGAACATGCCCAAGTCAGCATGCAAAATCTCACGAATCGGTTCACGGATTAAACCTTCTTCCGTCAACCGATCGATTTCCGCACCCAGCTGCAAAATATGAAATGTGTCGCGAAGCGATAAGATTTTCTCAACGGAATCGATGCAGTCCCGCATGGAAATCTCGCTGCTCCATTTGGATTGCTGCATGTGGGCGATTTCTGCGATTTCTTCAACCGTTACACCCCGTTCTCGCAACGTCTTGATGTTCATATCCAACATTTCGTCACGATTGAATAAGGCACGTTTTTTCATCGAATCCCTCCTTGGTGCATACATTGATTAATTATAGCATTTTTTTAAACAAGATGAAACGATGCGACGCCTGTTTTGTTAGAGTTTTCCTAACAATTGACCGATTTGCATGGTGTCTCGCCCTGCCCCACGCGCGTAATCGGTGGCTTTCATAGCCTTTTTGCCAGCCGGTTGAACAGTGGTAAGACACAAGAGGCCTTCGCCTGTTAGCACATGCACGCCATGTGCGTCGATGGCAACGATCTCACCGGGGTTATTTTCTACAGCCGTCGTCGCATGACTTGGGTGTGCGGTCAAGATTTTGAGCCGTACGCCGTTAGGGTCAATGACGTATGTGTTCGGCGTTGGATGGAAGGCGCGGATTTTCGCATCAAGGGTTTGTGCGGCGAGGGTGAGGTCAAGCTGTTCCTCTTCTTTTTTCAACGTATAAGCGAATGTCGCTTCAGATTCTTCTTGAGGCATCCGTGGTGCCGTGCGGTCGAGAATCTGTGGGAGCGTCTTTAGCAACAGCGCTCGACCAAGCACCGACAGTTTGGCAAACAACGACCCGGCTGTTTCACGTGGTTCAATCTCGCAGGTTGCCTGAGCGATGATATCGCCGGCATCCATCGCTTCGTTCATGGCCATGATGGTCACCCCGGTTTGCTTGTGACCCCGCTCAATGGCGCGCTGCACGGGTGCCCCACCACGCAATGCCGGAAGCAGACTACCATGGACATTGATTGCGCCAAACGGCGGTGTATCAAGCAGTGCTTTGGGGATGATTTGCCCATACGCAGCCGTGACGATTACATCTGGGTTGGCATCGAGGATGGGGCCATAGTCTCTCCTGACTCTCTCTGGTTGAAAAACAGGTAATCCAAGCGACTGTGCCATGGTTTTGACTGGCGGAGGCGTCATGGTTCGTCGCCGACCGGTAGGCCGATCGGGTTGGGTGACAACCAGTGTGATCTCGTAATGATGGTTCAACGCTTCTAAGATGGGCACCGCAAACTCCGGTGTGCCCATAAAAACCATTTTCATGTTGGGCCACTCCTTTACATCAGATTCGGTCGGTGATCGATGCGCCACTGAAAGCTCTGGGCATCGTGTGTGGAAAAGAAGTCATGCAAAGCGTCAAGCAACGGCGCTTCATCCGTATAACGCAGCATCAATACATAATGTTCTAGACCACGACTGCGTGCTCTTGCAGGGCGGGCAGGACCGACCATTTGCTTGCAGACTTGGTGTTGCTTCAAATGGCGCATCAGTTCGATACATCGCTTGTGGGCGTCATGGACTTTAGGGTGTGATATGCGTACCGTCATGACCTGGACATGCGGTGGCATGCCCATCTGTTTACGGAAGGCAAGCTCACGGTGGTAAAACCGTTTGAAGTCATGTTCAGCCACATCGGTCAAAATCGGGTGATCGGCATCGTAAGCCTGAATGATGACCTGACCCTTTTTTGCCCGACGACCACTGCGACCGGCCACTTGTGTCAACAACGAAAATGTCTCTTCACGTGCATAGGGATCAGGGACATAAAGCGACATGTCCGCACTCAACACACCCACGAGGGTCACCCTCGGAAAATCGAGGCCCTTGGCAATCATTTGAGTCCCGACAAGGATGTCACCGGTATCTTCAAACGCTTGCAATAAGGTTTCATGGGCGTCCTTCGTTCCAGTCGTATCCCGATCCATGCGAACCACGACCGCTTGGGGTAAGTACTGCTTGACCTCGGCTTCGACCCGCTCACTCCCAAGCCCCATGTAGCGGATGTGTATGCTGCCGCAATGCGGACAAGTTTTTGGCATCGGTGTCGTGTTTTGACAATAATGACATTTCAATGTGTCATCATGGTGATGATATGCTTTCGGCAAATCGCAACTATCACAGTCAACCGTCTTGCCGCATGCACGACATAGGACAAAGCGGGCGTGACCCCGGCGGTTGATCAACAGCAACGACTGTTCGTTCGCCGCAAGACGCATCTGCATCGCTTCAAGCAGCTGCTTGGAAAAAATGGACGTGTTGCCACGTAAAAACTCAGTGCGCATGTCGACCCGTTCAATATCGGGCAAGACACTTTCAAGGACGCGCGCCTTAAGCTCTAAGAGGTGGTTGTCACCTTGCTCGGTGGCGTACATCATGTCAAGCGTCGGTGTCGCGCTGCCAAGTATAAGCGGACAGTGATGCGTCTTCGCCCGCTCTTTGGCTAGCCAAGCGGCATCATACATCGGGTTTTCACTTTGACGGTAACTGTCACTGTGTGCTTCGTCCATAATAATGAGACCCAACGCTTGAAATGGTGCGAAAATCGCACTCCGCGCACCAATCATAATCTGAGCACGCCCTTGTTTGACCAGTCGCCAAGCGTCGTATTGTTCCCCGGCTGTAAGCCGGCTGTGATACACGGCGACCTGTTTACCGAAGCGACTTTTAAAGCGCGCCGTTAACATCGGGGTCAAACTGATTTCAGGGACGAGTATGAGGAGACTTTTCCCGGTTTTGAGAACGGCCTCGGCCAGCGCGATGTACACTTCGGTCTTACCACTTGAGGTGACCCCGTGCAGCACGAAAGTCTGCGGGGTTTGTAGCGCGTCTAACACCGCGTCGACAACCGCTTGTTGAGGCGCTGTGAGCGTCACGTGCTTGTCCTTGAGCGTTCGCAGTGATTCCCGTTCACGCAAGACCTCTTTAGAGACCACCTCGATACACCCGTGCTTGATCAGCGACTTCAATGTTTCCGCACTCGCAGCCGTTGCATCAAGCACATCTTTTTGCTTGTGCAACTGCCCATCGGCAAGCCACTTGAGAACGGCTTGTTGTTTTGCCCCACGGACCAAACAGTGCTTAAGCAGCCGTATATAGGGTTCTTGTTTGGCCTGTTGTTTTTGCCGGACTTCGGTATAGGGTTCAAGCGTCCCTGCCTGAAGTGCTTCACGGTACGCTTTGACATCAAGTGCTAAGATGTCGCTCGCCTTGCGGACTCGCGATCTTTTGAAAGCTACCGCCAAAGCTTCCGGCAACTGCGATGGCTCCACCACGCGCACATACTTCTCATAGGTCATCCTGAGCGCTGAGGGTAGCATCGCCGCAAGGTAACTTGCAAGCGGTGTCAGATAGCGTCTAGCCAGTGTCTTCGCAAGCGCGAGGTGTTCTTCTGTAAAAACAGGTTGAATATCTAAAATGGCGCGGATCGGTTTGAGCTTGTCATGATCACTTTCCGCTTTGAGTCCGATGATGACGCCACTGAGGATCCGCTGGCCAAAAGGAACCTCCACCCGCTGACCCAGCGCGCAATCCGCCGCAAGAAAATCGGGTACGAGATAATCGAACCCGCGGTCGACCGCCTGATGTTTCACATCAACATACACAACGGCAATCATGACGCACCCCCTTTCTCGCTTCAGCTCACTCAATCAGACCGAAATGGCGCAAGCCACTGCTAATACCACCAGCATCGTAGGCTTTTGTCACGTGCAAGGCGACGGCCTTGACCGGTGGTTTGCTGTTGCCCATCGCTACGCTGTTAGGCACATAGGCAAGCATTTCAATATCGTTCATGCCATCCCCAAAGGCATAGCTGTTTTCCAAAGGGATGTCAAAATAGTCAAGGATAAATGTGATGCCATCTTTTTTGCTGCGACCCGTCAAAACCACATCAAACCCGTCGCTCAACCATGGTACAAGTTGATAATCGGGTAAATCTTTGGCGAGCTCTGCAAACTGCGCTTTACTCGCAAACGCCCACATTTGGTAAACGCGATGCTTTCGAAAGTACAAAGCATCGACTTCAGGTAACGGCATATCAGCCAGTGCAAACTGGGCCTTAGCCGCGTCATCAAGCCGACTAATGCCCTGTCCGTGGGCACCGATATAGCCATAAACAAGGGCATGCCGAATTAGCGCTTTCCGAATCTCGACAATCATCGCTGTGGTCATGGGTTGATCAAAGAGCACCTTGTCACGGTAAGCGATAATCTGACCGTTGATGGTGATGGAGACATCAACATAGGGCAAGACTGGCGCAATGACATCGAGCATGTAAAGCGCCCGTCCTGTGGCGACGGCAATCAGGGTGTCACCGCGTGCATGCAACGCTTTGAATGCTTTCACCGTATCTTCGGGAACGGTATGGCGATTTGGGTCAAAGACTGTGTGGTCGATATCAAAGAAGACGACTTTATCATATTTCATGGACATCACCTGCAAAAATTATAACACATAAGCATTGGTTTATGCGGGTCAATAAGATATAATAGGTATGATATAACCGAACCACAATTAGGAGGACTCCAAATGCAACAAAACTTATTGAAACACCATGAAGTCGGTGTTTTTGCATTGGGCGGTCTGGGCGAAGTCGGTAAAAATATGTACTGCGTGGAGTATCAGGACGAGCTGATTATCATCGATGCGGGTGTCATGTTTCCCGATGAGGCATTGCTTGGCATCGACTATGTAATTCCCGATTACACGTATTTGATTGAAAACAAAGACAAAATCAAAGCCCTTGTCATCACCCATGGACATGAAGACCATATCGGTGGCATTCCCTGGCTACTTCGGCATGTGAACATTCCGAAGATTTATGCCAATGGTCTCGCCCTCGGCCTAATCAAAAACAAGATGCTTGAGCATAAGGGCATCCACTACAACTTGCTAGAATTTTTCGAAAACGACATCTTGCAGTTTGGCAAACTCAGTGTCGGCTTTTTCCGTACCAACCACTCCATCCCGGATTCTTTCGGTGTGGTGGTCCGCACCCCCTTAGGCAACATCGTCCATACCGGTGACTTCAAGTTCGACTTTACCCCCACTGGACCGGACGCGGATTATGCTAAAATGGCGCGTTTAGGTCAAACCGGTACATTGTTGCTGATGAGCGACTCGACCAATGCCGAACTCGATGTTTTTACTAAAAGCGAAGCATCGGTCAGTGAAAGCATCAAGGATATCTTTACACAAATTGAAGGACGGGTCATCGTGGCCACGTTTGCTTCCAATGTACACCGTGTCCAACAAATCGTCGAGGCATCGATCGCAACCAACCGCAAGGTAGCCATCTTCGGTCGCAGTATGGAGCGTACTGTTGAGGTCGGACAGTCGCTTGACTACATCAGAGCACCCCATGGTACATTTGTCGGGGGTCGCGCTCTACGTCACTTCAATGCCGAGGAAATCACGATTTTATGTACCGGTTCGCAAGGTGAACCCTTTGCGGCCCTCTCAAGAATCGCCAACGGCTCGCATCGCGATATCAAGATTGTCCCAGGGGATACGGTCATTTTCTCTTCAAGCCCCATTCCCGGCAACCAGACCAGCGTCTCACGGACCATCAACCAACTGTTCCGTCGTGGCGCCAATGTCATCACCCATTCACCACTCAGCGATACGCACACCTCAGGGCATGGTGGCAATGAAGAACTCAAGCTGATGCTCAAACTGCTCAAACCGACGTACTTCCTGCCGGTTCACGGTGAGTACCGTATGTTGAAAATTCATGCCCAAACCGGGATTGCCTGCGGGGTAAAACCAGAAAATACATTTATTTTCGACAATGGATTTGTCCTCGCCATCAGCAAAGACGGCGCCCGCTTTGCCGGCAAGATTCCAGCCGGAAACGTCTTCATTGACGGCAAAGGAATCGGTGACGTCGGCAGCGTGGTCTTGCGCGACCGCCGTAGTTTGAGCCAAGATGGCTTGCTCAGCACCATCATCACCCTCGACAAAGAGAAACTTACCGTGATTGGCAAACCGTTGATCATTTCCCGGGGCTTCGTCACCATGCGTGAAAACGCCGCCCTTACCAAAGAAATCAGCGACCGGGTGCTCGCACTGGTCGAACACGACCTCAAGCAATCCGACACCCTCAACATCGTCCAACTGAAACGCGCCATCGTGAAAACCATGAACGATTACATTTACACCAAAACCGAACGGAGTCCGATGATTTTACCGGTTATCCGCACTGTATGAGAAAAGGCCCTGACCGGGCCTTTTTTTAATCTCGTTCCCTGATGTGCAAAGTTTTAGCGGCTTCAAGACCACGGCTTCGCACGGTAATCGTCGCGGTCCCTGCGGCGAGCGTGCGGACCCAAAACGACTGGATGCCACCTTGCATGGCGATGGTTGAGGGGCCGATGAGGTGAAGTGGCCCTTCACAGATGATGTCCGCCACGGCACTGCTATAAACCGCCCGCTCCCCTAACCCATTGCTCAAGGTCACCCTCACGCGGGCGACGTCGTAAGTATCCCCGATGATTAGTTGATCAGTCGACAGGTCCATCGTTAGATTCAGTGTTTCATCGCGCCCCTTGTAAACGGTAAGCACGGTCTCGTTGTCACGACGGCCTTCAAACCGATACACAGTGCTCTTCTCACCCCATCCACCGATATAGCGCGTGTAAAGTCTGACAATATCAGCGTACTTCAGTTTGTACTTGAGCATCATGCGCGCAATCAACAGCTTAGTCCTCAACGTCATATTCAAGTCGCGTTGCAACGTTTCAATGAGTGCCGCCTTAATCTTGCGGGCATCTTTTTTGCTGAACGGTTCTTGCGCTTCAATCTGTTGACCGATAAAATCACGGATGACAATGGGCGGATGAGGTAAGTTCGGCCAATCACTCGGATGTCGCCGATACGTCCCGATGAGGGTGTCGTTTTTATAGACAACTACTTCTTCTAGGTTCGTCGCGACAATAGCCTCCTTGAGTGCCCCTCCGGGCTTGTCACCAAGGTGCATCATAGAGAGCACATTCAAGGTGTCCTGTGTTCCTTGTGAGGCATAGACGGCCGCGGCGTACTTGTCATTGCGATTCATATCGAGCACACCGTGATGACAGATGTGATTGTTCGAACCGAAGTCTTGATGGGTATGGTAATCAAACATACACCAGCCAAGTGCGCCCATGACACCCTTTTGGCCATACGCGGCATCGAGCACCGTAAAGTGACGACGTGCATGGTCGATCCGCTTGGGTTCATCATCGGTCGCTTTGGTTGGAAACATGTGGCCATTGTACTCAGTAATCAAGTAAGGGTGGTCTTTTCGGGTGACCAAGCGCTTCTTCTTAAGACCCGGTGTCAGACCATTGTGGGAAAAATCATTGTACGTGTAAATATCTTCTAGCAACGTGCTTTTATCGATGTAACGCACCCCGCCGGTTGGTCTGGTTGAGTCAAGGGACTTGGCCAGGTCGCGGGTTTTTTCGTAAAATGCGTCATCATCTTGTGACTCATTGATTCGCGTCCCGATGATGACGACACTTGGGTGGTTGTAACCATCAAGGATGAGGGTACGCAAATCCTCCATGGCGTGGGCTTTCCACGTTTCATCCCCAAGGTGTTGCCAACCTGGCAGTTCAGTAAAGACCAGTAAACCCAGTTCGTCGCAGCGGTCGAGAAAATGACGACTCGGTGGATAATGTGAACTGCGGACCATGACACACCCAAGCGTATGCTTGAGCAGTTCCGCATCTTCAGCCTGCGCCCGCCAAGGCATCGCATAACCGACATATGGAAATGACTGATGCCGGTTGAGACCACGCAAAAAGATCGGGGTGTCATTCACATAAAAATGATCGGCGTCAACACGAAGGGTCCGAATGCCAAAACGCACCGGCTGTTGCATGATGCCATCGACGGAAAGCTTAGCGCTGTAAAGGACCGGGTTTTCCGGAGACCACATGGCAAGCTGATGGGGCAATGTCAGTTGATGGGGCGCGGAAAGTGACGTTTCAAAACGATGATGCATCACGACGCCTTGTTCATTTTCAATGGTCAGTTCAAGCGCATGCACCGCGTCGGTCACGGCATTACCATGGACGGCGATGTGCAAGTTAGATGCGTCCCCGTCGATGAGCAATCGTTCGACAAAATCTTGTTCGCTCACCAGTAGGGCGACCTCACGATAGATACCGGCATAGGTCAAGTAATCGACCACACCACCAAAGGGCGGATGATCGGGCCGCTCATGACTGTCGACTTGAACATAAAGCCGATTTTCTCCCGGTTTTACGTGTTGTGTCGCTTCAACCATGAACGCTGTATAGCCACCGACATGGCCACCAATTTTGACCCCGTTCACATAAACATCGGCGCAGCTCATCACCCCTTCAAAAGCGATGAACACCCGTTGCTTCTTAGAGAAGGGCTCTAAGGAGAAGGTCTTTTGATAACTATGTATGCCTTGATAAGCGGTCTCGTCAAAATAGTCCTGCGGTATCTCAACAGCATTGTGTGGTATGTCCACGGATTGTCCAGAAAAACCATGCACATCCTCTGATGCTGCCGGGGTCTTGAAGGTCCAATCAAAGTTCAAAGGCTTCTTGATCATACGTTCCCCGTCCTTTCAATATTTCTACGATGTCGGCATACCGCCTTTCATCAAGCGTGTGCTTCTTGTTGAAAATGTAGAGCGACAACAACAATCCAATGACCGGCAAGACGAACATCATCACCCGCATCGCATACAAGGTCGCTTGTGCTTGCGGTTGCGGCATGTCGTCAACTTCCGCCACAAAGCCGAACAGATCCAGTCCAATGCCAGTCACACCAAGACTTAGACCCATCGCCAGTTTGACAATAAACGTTTGCACGGCAAACGCCAAGCCTTCCGTGCGTTCACCGAGCTTGTACTCCCCATACTCAACCGTATCAGAAAGCAGTACGGTTTGCAAAACCATCTGTAAGCCTTGTCCGAAAAAGACCAACGCACCTAAGGCAAAAACGAGGGCGACGACATTGTCGAGGACAAACGCATTCGTAAACAACAGCACAAAACCGATTATTTGCAAGGCGATTGAGGCATTGAAGATTTGCTTGCGTTTGAGGAAACCGCGAATCAGTGGAAAGCAGAGCGCACCGACCACTTGTAACACCCCACCCAGTCCGATAAAGATGAAAAATAACCCTTGATTGCCGATATCATAGGTGATGAAAAAGATGGCCATGTTACTGGTGATGTAAAGGACAAAGTTGGCAATCAGCACCACAATCATGACCACAGACAGCTGATCGTTCTTGCGAATGAGGCTGAACATTTTTCGAATGGTGATTTTTTCCTGCGACTTGGGTACGACCCGCTCCCGCACTTTCAACACCAACAACAACTCACTCAAAAAGAAAACCACTGAAACAATCAAACTGAGCCAAAACAATCCGGTAATTTGATGACGCGTGGTCTCCCCACCCCCTAGAAACTTGGCCAAATCAAGATAGGCTGCAGAAATGATGAAGAAGCCGATGCTTGTAAAAAACCGCGTCAAAACAGTGATGTTTTCACGCTCACGTTGTGATTGCGACAGCGCTGGAATCATGGACCAAAACGGAATGTCCATCAAGGTATACGTCATACCCCAAAGCGTATAAAAAACCGTCACATACACCAGCATACGAATCGAATCGGGTGCGAGGTTCGGGTTAAGAAAAACAAAAACGAGAATAATGGCATTGAGGCCGCTGCCGATCAAAATCCAGGGACGGAACTTGCCCATGCGCGTATGGGTGTTGCTGACAATGCCACCCATAACCGGGTCGTTGACCGCATCCCAAATCCGGACAACCATAAACATGATGCCGATAAAGGCTGCGCTGATGCCAATCAGGTTGACAAAATAAAAGAACATAATCGTGCTCATCGCAAACATGGCATCTTTACCCAAACCGCCGAATGCGAAAATAATCTTTGAAGACCGACTGACCTTATCCATGTTTTACCTCTTCAATCATATAAATTTTTGAGCCGAAATCCGGCATGATACGCAAAGCTTCGTGATACCCGCTTCCGGTAAAACGATAAGGCAATGTGAGGCCTTTTCCCATCAGATGCCGCCCTGTTTCAACCACGCTGTACTCGGGTTCGTAAAACCGGTAACGGGCTGACAAAGCATTGAACAGTGTCCCGTGTGCTTTGAGCCGAATCGGCAAGGCATGGCGAATCAAATTGCCGAATGTTCTAAGATTGGCGGCTTGCTTTCGGGCGGTAACCCGGTATATTTTATCGGGATCAAGACCGACGAGTCTGACACACTGATAGGGTGGATTGGGCTTGTTTAGTCCTTGAAAAAGCCCCAGCGCAGCCAATGCTTTGGTCTCGTTCACCACAAGCAGTCGCTGGTCGGCATCCGCTTCACTCAAGTCATAAAGCCGGCCTTGTTGAAACAAGTGCCGATACGTCTTGTAATGGTTGAGCTGATCGCGGATGAGCCGCTTTTGAAATGGACTAAGGCCCGTGGTGTCAAGTTCTAATCCAAGCACCCCAAACGCCGCGACGTTGTAACGTGTCTCAAGTGGTACTTGACGCAACGTCTGGTGGGCTACGTCATCATTGATGTGGTTAGAAATGGTTGACAGCGGGTAAGCCAGGGCTGTGCCACGCTGAATATGTAGCCGTTCATATGCATCGGTATTGTCCGATGTCCACGCCTGCGGCATGTAATAATGCATGCCCAAATCAAACCGATTGCCGCCACTTGCACACGATTCAAACAAAATCGAAGGAAAGCGTGCCTTGAGTCGCCCGAGCAACCGGTATAGCCCAAGCACATACAGATGTGCGAGCTTGCCTTGATCGGCAGCCGATAAGTACTGGCTGTATAAGTCGCTGACATTGCGGTTCATGTCCCACTTAACATAATCGACACCCGCCCGCTCAAACAAAGAAGAGAGCGTCTCATCCAAGTGGTCGATGACCGCGGGATTGCTCAAGTCGAGCATCAGTTGACGACGACCGAGTGCTGGCTTTGAGACAGGATGCCTGATCGCCCATTCCGGGTGTTGACGGTACAAGTCGCTGTCGGCGTTGACCATCTCCGGTTCGACCCACAACCCAAACTGCAGACCAAGACGGCGAATCCGCTTAGATAAATGCGGCAAACCC
>RECF01000013.1 GCA_007694145.1 Acholeplasmatales bacterium
GCGGTCTATCATGACCTCGGCAACCTGAACTTTTCCTTTGTGACGACGAGCCTTAAGGACAACTTGAACAACTATCGGAAGTTTACCGACCCTGTCATTCGTGCCCTCAATGACATGGGTGTGCCCGCTGAATTCTCTGGACGTAATGACATTGTAGTCGAGGGTAAAAAAATCAGCGGCAATGCCCAAAGCTTTCATAAAAACAAGATGTTGCATCACGGTACCATCCTCTTTGATGCCGACTTATCGATTATCGCCGATGTTCTCAATGTCAAAATCGATAAGATTGCCTCTAAAGGCATCAAGTCCAATCGTGCCCGTGTCACCAACATCAAACCGTATCTTAAAGAGGCGGTCACCCTGGTGCAGTTCAAAGAGCGCCTTTTGAAAGCCTTGTTGGGTGACAACGACATCCTCAGCCATGTGCACACGTTGAATCGTCATGACCTTGACAAGATTGATCAGCTCGTACAAGAACGCTACAGTACATGGGACTGGAACTACGGTGAATCACCCGAATACAGCATTGAAAAGAGTAAACGTCATGCCGGTGGTCACGTTGCCTTTCATTTCAATGTCAAAGACGGCCGCATCGACGGCTTGAAAATATATGGGGATTTCCTCGGCAGCAAAGATCTTGCACCGCTTGAAGATGCTCTAAATGGCGCTTTGTTTGAAGAACACGCGCTCAAAAAAATCCTTGAACAACAGCCGCTGGATGCTTACTTCTTCAATATTACTCTCGAAAACTTACTTGATACGCTCTTTAGTTGAAAAAAGCCCCCTGTCACCATTTGACGGGGGGCTTTGCTTATAGATGAATCGGTTTATCAAGGATACCGTGGGCAACTTCATGAATCATTTCCGATAACGTTGGATGCGGGTGAATCGTTCGGACTAAGTCGTCCGCAGTCGCTTCAAGATGCATCGCTAAAACGCCTTCGGCAATCATTTCGGTCGCACCGGGTGCTAAAATATGCAACCCGATGATTTCATTGTAGGTTGTTTCGGCAATCAGTTTGACCAACCCATCTTTTTCACCTTCACCGAGCGCTTTACCATTGGCAGAAAGCGGAAAAGTCGATACCTTGTAGTCGATGCCTCGCGCTTTTGCTTGTGCTTCAGTCAAGCCGACTTGGGCAATTTCAGGGAACGTATAGATACCAGAAGGTACTTTGTCATAATCCATCGGATGCCCTTTGCCTAAAATAGTTTCAACGGCAATGATGCCTTCCATACTGGCGACGTGAGCAAGCATGTGTTTGCCATTCACATCACCGATGGCATAGACATTGGGAATGTTGGTTTTCAACGTAGCGTCGGTTTCAATACCCGTCGGTGACAAAGCAAGATCAAGCGCTTCAAGTCCCTTGAGGTTAGGCCGCATGCCCGTCGCCAGCAGTACCTTGTCGGCAGCGGCTTCGTGCGTAGCGCCTTGATGTTGATAGCGTACCGTATCGGCTGTGACAGCTATAACGGCGGCCTCGGTGAGAATGGTCACACCATCGCGCTCTAGTTTCTTTTTGAAGGCTGCTCGAATTTCTTCATCGACACCTAGTAAAATATCGGCTTCGCGCTCAAGAATGGTCACTTCGGTGCCAAACGTATTGAAGATGGTTGCGAACTCGACACCGATGACACCACCGCCGATAATTACGAGTCGTTTCGGCTGTTCGCTGAGGTCTAAAATCTCTTTACTCGTCAATACCACACCGTTCTCATACTGCGTTTTAAGGCCGTCGATAGGTGGCATGGCAGGGTGAGCGCCTGTAGCGATAATCAGATGGTCGGTCTTAAACGTCTCATCGCCGACTTTGATGGTCTGCGCATCAAGAACCTCAGCAAAGCCGTCATACACGGTGACGCCGTTTCGTTTGAGAAGGAAAGCCACCCCACCGGTCAATTTCTTGACGACGGAAGACTTGCGTTTCATCAACGCCTTGAAGTCAACGGACACATGTTGCGGGTCCACGGTCAGACCGTACTGTTTGGCATGCATAAACTGGCTGTAAACTTTCGCACTCTTAAGTAAAGTTTTCGTCGGAATGCATCCCCAGTTCAGACAGACACCCCCGATTGCTTCTTTCTCAACAAGGGCAACGTTCTTGCCAAGTTGCGCGGCCTTGATTGCAGCTACATAGCCACCCGGACCGCCGCCAATCACCGTAATATCAAATGTTTTCACGTGAGTCACTCCTTAACTAAGCAATAGTGTGATGGGATCGCTTAAGTACGCTTTTAATTGTACCATAAACCGACCGGCATCGCCACCATCAATAATTCGGTGGTCGATGGTTAAGGAGACGGGGAACATGTCGCGGATGACAATCGCATCATCGATGACGACAGGTTTCTTGGTGATGGAACCCATGCCTAAAATGGCCACTTCGGGATGTTTGATGACCGGGGTGCCCAGCTTAGAGCCGAATGCGCCGTAGTTGGTGATGGAGAACGTTGTATGTTGTAAGGCGGCAAGTTGAACCTTGCGTTCTCTAGCGGCTTGGGCAAGCGTGTCGATTTCCCGGGCCAGTTCAAGAATGGACTTTTTGTCTGCATCTTTGATGTTGGGTACGATCAGGCCATCTGGTGTATCAACCGCAATACCGATATTGATATAGTCTTTGAAAATGATTTCATCGGTGGTGTGATCGAAACTGGCGTTGAAGACCGGATATTGCTTTAACGTCAATACGACTGCTTTGATGATGAGTGGTAAATAGGTCAGTTTGACATCAAGCACTTCGGACCGCTCTTTTTGGGCATTGCGGAAGGTGACGAGATCGGTCACATCAAACTCATCCATCACAGTGGTCGCGGGAATAAGGGTGTTTGAGGTGTTCATCGCATCGACAATCGCCTTCCGGAGTTTGGTAATTTTTTCACGGCGGACGCGGGACGTGTCGAACTTTGGCATACCATAAGTTGTCGTAGGTGTAGAGGGCGTCGGTGCGGTCTCTGTTTTCTTGCTTTCTGCAGCTGCGTGGATGTCGGCCTTCAGAATCCGGCCGTGCGGGCCGGAACCTTTGATTTGGCTCAGGTCGACATGGAGGTCGCTGGCGAGTTTACGGGCGACTGGGGTGGCAAGCACTTTGACGCTCTCTGCTTTATCTTCTTGGTTATCTTCGTGTTCGCTTGAAGCGGCCAGCACTTCATCCGATATTTCAATCGCACCGACAACACTCGCCGCGTCATCACCTTTGACCGGTTTGGGTTCGGCTTTTTCTTCTTCGGGTTCGGACACCGTTTCTTTCTCGGTTGTGGCAGGTGTGGCACTTGCTGAATCGTCGCCATCTTCAATGAGCGCGAGCGTTTCACCGACATGAATCGTTTCACCGACTTCGGCACCCCGTTTTTTTAGGATACCGCCTTCTGGAGCGGGAATTTCTGCGTTGACCTTGTCGGTTTCGACAATGCAGAGTGTTTCACCTTCTTCGACCTTGTCTCCGACTTCGAAAAACCATTTGAGAATGACACCTTCGTGGATGCCTTCACCAATATCTGCAAATTTGAAATCAATCATGGTCAACCTCCTAAATTTGGTATTTGATGAGTTTTTTCAACTCATACACGATACGTTTGGCGTCGACCATGTGGAGATGTTCGCCTTTGGGGAGCGGGACGGTGATGTCATGGCCGGTCACTCTGACAGGCGGGGCTTCAAGGTAGGTAAATGCTTCTTCATTGACGCGTGAAATCAGTTCGCTACCGATGCCGAGTGTCTTGACGGCTTCATGGACAACCATGAGACGACCTGTTTTTTTCACGGACTCGACCACTGTGTTCGAATCCATCGGTGCAATGGTGCGCAAGTCAATGAGCTCGATGGTGACATCGAACGCTTCCTCGATTTGCTTGATGGCTTTCTCTGATTCACGCATCATCGCGCCCCAGGCGACGAGGGTGATGTCGTTGCCTTTTTTGGTGATGCGGGCTTTGCCGATGGGCACGGTGTATTCTTCTTCGGGAACTTCCTGCTTGAAGGCACGGTAGATGCGCTTCGTTTCGAAGAAGATGACGGGATCGGGATCGTGAATCGCCGCGGTAAGCAAGCCTTTGGCATCATAGGGTGTAGACGGAATAACCAGTTTCAAACCAGGGATATGGGCAAAGAGCGTTTCTAGCGCTTCGGAATGGTGCTCAAGGGCACGAACGCCACCACCATAAGGCATGCGGATGACAATCGGCAAGCCAAACTTGCCACGAGAGCGGTTGCGCATGCGGGCCATGTGTGTGGCAATTTGGTTGTAGCCTGGGAACATGAAACCGGAGAACTGAATTTCCGGAATCGGTTTGAGACCGTTAGCAGCCATACCGACAGCAGAGCCGAGGATGGCGGCTTCGGCGATGGGGGTGTCGAAGACACGTTCTTCACCGAACTTCTTTTGTAAACCAGCGGTGACGCGAAAGACGCCCCCTTCAAATCCGGCATCTTCACCGAATACGACAATGGTATCATCTTTTTCCATTTGTTGTTCAAGGGTGTGGTTAATGGCTTGCAATAACGTCATTTCTGCCATGATTACTGACCCTCCGTTTCTTTGAGATATTGAATATAGTAGGCTTTTTGCTTTTTCAGTTCGTCTGTCAATGTCGCATAGGTGTAGTCAAAGACATCGTCTACGGTGACGGGTGCGGACTGTTCGACCTTCTTGAATGTTTCACCAACGAAATCCGTCAGTTCTTTGACAAGCGCTTCTTCTTTGTCTTTGTTCCAAAGCTTCCTGTTGCTCAAGTAATTACGGAAACGAATGAGCGGATCCTTGGTTTTCCATTCTTCAACTTCTTCATCCGAACGATAAATGGTTGGGTCGTCACTGGTGGTGTGCGGACCAAGACGGTAGGTGACCGCTTCAATCAACGTTGTGCCAACCCCTTCAACGGCGCGCTTGCGCGCCTCTTGAACGATGGCATACATGGCAAGAACGTCGTTGCCGTCGACTTGGATCCCTTTCATGCCGTAGGCAATGGCCTTTTGGGCAAGTGTTTCCGATTTGGTCTGTTTAGCACGGGGGGTTGAAATAGCATATTGGTTGTTTTGGATGATGACGATGAGCGGATTGCGGTAAACCGCTGAGAAGTTCAAGGCTTCATGAAACTCGCCGTGGCTGGTGCCGCCATCACCGATGTAGGTAATGGCAACTTGATCGGCTTTTTTCAGTTTGGCGGCATACGCGACACCGGCTGCATGGTTAATTTGCGAACCGATGGGGACGTTGACTGGCATGACGTTGACGCCTTCGTCAAACTTTGAACCGTACTCGTTGCCGTACCAGTAAAGATAAGCTTGTTCAAGTGTCACACCTTTGTAGAGCATGGCCGCCATCTCACGGAAGGCCGGGACGAGAAAGTCCGCTTCTTTAGCAACAGCCATCGGACCAACCTGACTCGCTTCTTGACCCATGACGGGTGCAAAAGTCAACATCCGACCTTGACGTTGATATTGCAAAGCTTTGATGTCGGCGATGCGGGCTAGTGACATGACGCGGTACATTTTCAGCAAGGTTTCCTTGTCGATATCGGGTTCGAACTCTTTGTTGACGACCTTGCCATCTTTGTCGATTACTTGGAACATTTCGTTGTTGAGTGGACTGTATTTTTCGAGAATCATCATTTTGCCTCCTTGGTATGTTGACAGTGTTTCAACAAAAAAAACACCATCTTTTCAAGACACTATCAGTGTACATGATTCATGTTCTTTTTGCATGGTAGATGCACTTTTTTATAGTTTTTCCAAATAATCTACGAAAGGACTAAAAAAAGGTGGCCTAAACGACCACCTTGCTTTGCATAAACGTGTTTGATGAACCTTATTTATAGTACTTGAAATAGACAATCAAGTTGGGATCGAGAATGCGGAATGTGAAGGCATTGGTAATGAAAAGCCGTACGTTCTTGGCATCATGGGCTTCATAGCCGATGGCATAATCTTGACCAATCGTGATTTCTAAGTCTTCATGATCATAAGGCACAAGCAACGCGCCATCGAGTACTTTTGAGTGAATCACGGCGCCACCGACAAGCGAGGCGAGCGCATCGATCAACAGTTTACCGTCATAGACGCGATGCAGCATGGTGAAGACTTCATCGCCGACGATGAGGACGTAAGGTTTTTGCGTGTAGGCGTCCTGCAGTTTGAGTAATCCGGTCGCTATGGCCTGCAAAGTTTCATTGGCATCATCGGAAATGCGTAACTTATGTGGTGCAGTTTCTACAAGTCCTTTGATGCCGGCTGCTTTGTGACCATTGTAAATGCAGTTCTCTTCAAAGCGGGCCAGTTGTTCTGCCGCTTGTTCAAGCACGTCAAGGTCGAGGTCCTGCTTACCGCGCAGTGCATTGTCTAGTTCCCAACGAGACAGCTCAAAAGACAGACGTGTTTCAACTAAAGGGGTCACATCATAAAGGCCGGCGAATACTTGGTCATCCTTTTTCGTATTGCTTTCAGAAAGCATGTTCAAGGTGCCGTTGGCAACGGATTGCTTGGCAAGACCTAGCGGGCCGACAACACGTAAGGCTTTCCGAGCGGAAAGGGTTGTTTCGATGACATCGATGGCGGTTTCATTGATTTCAGCCCAAGCTGATTCTGCAATGGGGGCGAGATGCTGTTTGAACAGGTCCATTTAATCACCTACTTCTTCAGCGAACCGATGTTTAGGTTCGCCTGACTCTCGACATGGGGCGATGCATGATCGTGGTCGTGGTCATGATCATGGCCGTGCTGACCGACGATTGGTCCTTCTTTGAACAGATTGTCGCGCAACTCACGGTCGAGTACCGGCAGTTTCCGGCGCAACCATTCAAGGGTCATCGCTGCATGTTCGGCTTCTTCGTCACGGTTGTGCTCAAGAATCGCCCTAAGTTCGGGGTCGTCGCTCGCAACCATC
>RECF01000012.1 GCA_007694145.1 Acholeplasmatales bacterium
TGGGCAGCACCGTGTACATGCTGGTAGGCTTTGCGCAAGGCGGACAGATCAAACGCATCGGCATGTTGACCGAGATTCGCATAGTGGTGTTTATCGCTCTGTGGTCCGGCATGGACGACGTTGTCTTTCAGCATTGCTTGCAGCGGTACGACATAATGGCCGCTTTTCTCACGACCATCGACATAGCCTTCGATGACAAGTTGATGATAGGCCCGTTCGACGGTGGTTTTCGATAGTTGGCGCGTTTGGGACAACTGTCTGATGGAAGGGAGTTTCGTCTCAGCCGGCAACGTTCCAGAAAGAATGTGGTCGCGCCATTCACGATACAAGGTGACGTACAAAGGTTCATCTCGTCGTGATGCCATCATCTGACCTCCTCTAAAATCCCTATTTCTGTCCCTTTTAAAGATGACAGATATTATCTATACTTACTATACCACACTCATGGAGGGATTTCTCATGGAACTACGAAAAATGATTTTGCTGGCCATGTTCAGTACCCTTGTTTTTGTTGCAACGAGCATCAACATTCACATCCCTATCGGCCTTGGCACCGGTGGTCTCATGCACCTAGGGACGCTGGTGATGTTTATGATCGCGTTGCGATACGGCCCCTTTTATGGCGCTTGGGCCGCTGGCATCGGCATGGCGATGTTTGACGTATTGTCCATCTGGCAAATTTGGGCACCTGGCACCTTTTTCGTACGATTGTTGGCGGGTTTTTCCATCGGCATGTTATCTAGAAGTGCAAAAGGACAAGGCCGTCAGCCGCTTAAAAATGTCTTGGCTTTGCTTGCGGGTGGTGCGGTGATCGTCGTGGGATACTTCGTGTATGAAGCGGTTTTCTTAGGCGTTGGACTTGTGGCGATCGGAAGTGTGCTCGGCAATCTTGTTCAGGTTATCATCGGGTTCGCTGCGCTTGCGCTCGTCGTCGCTTTACCGGATATCGATAATACGGAAGGTCTATAAAAAAAGGATGCCCGCAGGCATCCTAAGTTAGAGTTTCGTGTCATCAACGCCATCAAGATAGGCTTTGATTTCAGGCATGAGCGCTTGCATGGTGCCGGCTTCAAAGGGGTTGTTCAAGCCCGCTAGCTTGAGCAGTCCAAGGAACGTGTCCGAACCTCCTGCTTTGCATAAGGATAAGTAACTGTCCCATGAGGCCTGTTGGTCGCTTTGTGCCCGCACCCAGTACTGAAAAGCACATACTTGTGCGAGGGCGTAGTCAATCATGTAAAACGGGACGGCATAAAGATGCATGATACTTTGCCAGCCATTGCCGCGCTTGAGATAGTCATTGTCATCATAGACTTTGTGAGGAAAGTAGGTGCGGTCGATGGTTTGCCACGCTTTCTTGCGACCTTCGATGCCTAAGTCAGGGTTTTCGTAGACGACATGTTGGAAATCATCGATTGCTGAGGCGTAGGCGATGAGAGAGAGCGCATGCGTCAGGTGGGTAAACTTGTATTTTTCGGTATCTTCTAGGAAAAACTTATCCACCCAAGGCCAGGCGAAAAATTCCATGCTCATCGAGTGGATTTCCATGATATCTAGCGAAGCTGTCAAGTACTCCGGGACTTCATGGTGCCGGCTCATAAACATTTGAAACGCATGCCCCGCCTCATGCGTCAAGACATCGACATCCCCTTTGGTGCCATTGAAGTTAGCGAAGATGAAAGGGGCGCCGTAATTGGGTAGAAATGTACAATAGCCCCCACCGGCTTTGCCTTTTTTTGCTTCAAGGTCTAAGAGGTCGTGATCTTGCATGAACTGAAAGAAGGTGTCGGTTTCAGGCGCCATGGCTTTGTACATGGCTTCAGCCTGCTTGAGTAACCAGTCTTTTTTACCTTTTGGCGTGGGATTTCCGCTTTCAAACTCTAAGGCCAAATCATAATGATAGAGCGTATCAAGCTTGAGACGCTTACGTTTGCGTTCGCTCAAGGTCGCGTTAAGCGGGACAATCGACTGCAAAACCTGTTCGCGGTATCGCTTGACGGCATCTGGACCATAGTCCATCCTTCCCCAGCGGTTGTAGGCCAGCGGAACGAATGAATCGTAGCCGAGTGTCTTAGCCATCTTCGTCCGCACTTTCACGAGTTGGTCATAAATTGCATCGAACTGTGATTCATGTTCGGCCATGAAGGCACTGACGGCCTGTGAAGCCTTTTTCCGCATTGCGCGGTCTTTACTTTGGGCAAAGGGTCCCATTTGGGTCAAGGTGCGTTTTTTGCCTTCAAAATCAATTTGTGCCGAAGTATACAATTTTTGAAAGTCGCTGGCAAGACGATTTTCCTCTTGAAGGTCGGGCATGATGTCAGGGCTGAATGTTTTCAGTGACAGGGCAGCCTTTTTGAAAAGCAGATCGCCTTTTTGCTTTTTCAGTTCATCGCGAAACGGGGTCTTCGTCAACGCTTGATAAAACAGATTGTTCAAATGAGAAAACACCGGGCTGTTTTGGTTGAAGAAGTTTTTTTCTTCATCATAAAAAGGATCTTCAGTGTTGATGCTGTGGCGGATGTAGGCTAGGGTCGATTGAGTGTTGAAGTCGAAACGAAGTTGGTTGATTGTATCGATGCAGGCCGATTGTACTGCGGCTGATTCGGCCGTTTCAAACTCATCAAGGGCCGATTTGAAGGCATCCTGCAGTTTCTGCATATCAGGACGCTGGTATGGATATTCTTTGAATGTCATCCTATCACCTCACCATCAGTGTACCATAGGTTGGTGGATTTGGTTGATGGGTTATCATCTTATAAGAGGGTTTCGGATTTTGATTTTAAAAAATATTCAAAAAAAGTTGACGTTATGTTACACTATAATGATAAACGATATACGGCGCCGCTCTGAAGCATCATGCGTGTGCTCGTACGGTATCGCGATGGCTTTTTCAAGAAAGGAGGCAACACCATGATTGTCAAGTTGTATCGGCGCTGGCATGCGGTCCATGCGCGTAACTCGGGCTTAGTCAGAGATATGACGATGGCCAATGTCCATCGCCTCTTTTTGATTGGCCTGCTTGGCAGTCTGGTCGCCCTCGCGCATCTTCTTAATTTCGGGTTGTTGCAGCCAGAAGGTGCAGTTGAGGCGCTGTGGCGTCAAAGAATCTTGTTCAGCCACACCGTATTGCTTGGGGTCATGTTGATTGTCATGGCGTTTGGTATTTGGGTGCGCCAGCGCAAAATCACCTACCATGCCTCTTTCAAAGTGTTTCAAACGGGTCTTTTGGTCTTTGTGTTAACTCTTGGAATCGTTGTTACCGTCATTGATCAGGCGGTTACCCAGAGTATCACACCGTTCATTTTGACAAGCATGATTGGCGGACTGGCGCTCTTTTCAAGACCGTCAAAATCCATCTTGATTTTCAGTCTGGCCTGGATGGTGTATGCAATAAGTTTGCAGCGTGTGATTACGGACGCTGAGATTTTGCTTACAAATCAGGTCAATGGCTTCACTGCAGCAGCGCTTGGCTTATTCTTGTCCTTTGTCATTTGGCAAAACAAGGCGCGTACCATCGAACAACACGCCACTATCCTCGCCCAACAAGAGGCGCTGCTTAAAACCAATGTTCGGCTTGAATATCTCGCTCGGCACGATCAGCTGACGGGCCTTTATAACCGAAGTGCCTTTATCGAGGCCGTTCATAATCACATCGAAACGAGCTCAGAACCGGGTTGTCTGATTATGGTCGATATCGACCGTTTCAAGGATTACAACGACCGACATGGTCATCCGCAAGGTGACCGTTTGCTGGTTGCTTTTGCCAAGTTGCTTGACACACATATTGGCAATAAAGGCCATGTTTGCCGGTGGGGTGGCGAAGAGTTCATCATCCATATGCGCAAGCTGTCGCTGTCTGCCTGCGAGGCACATGCCGAGTTTCTTAGGGAAGCTACCAACAAGGTACACCTTGACTTAGAAGAAGTTTCAGAGACCATCGCCGCAAGTTTTGGTGTCACCGAACTGAGTGCCTCTCAAGCAGGCGGATTTGACTCGGCGTATGAACGCGTTGATGCGGCCTTGTATCGGGCTAAGAGCGCAGGACGTAACCGTGTGGCCGTCACAACACTGGTGTCCTCAAACACTGAATAAACGCAAAACGTCGTCTAGTTATTGCGGTGCATACCGCCTGACGACGTTTTTTTATAACAACTTTTCGATGGCCTTTCGCAGTTTTTCCGGGCGGGTCATCGGCCCGAAACGCTTGACAATACGGCCCTGACGATTGATGAGAAACTTGGTGAAGTTCCATTTGATGCGCTTGCTGACTAAACCTTTTTGTTCCGACTTCAGCAACGCAAACAAAGGGTCGGTATCTTTCCCGTTGACTTTGATTTTAGCAAACTGAGGAAAACTGATGCCAAACCGTCCTGTGCAGTAAAGATGAATGTCCTGTGATGAACCAGGTGCTTGACGGTTGAACTGATTTGAGGGGAAATCCAAAATCTCAAATCCTCTTTCGTGAAAGGCACGATACAAGGTCTCGAGTCCTTCATATTGTGGTGTGAGACCACATGCGGTTGCCGTATTGACCACCAGCAACACCTTGCCTTTAAACTGTGCAAGTGGCACAGCTGTCCCCTCAATGTCTTTGACAAACAAATCATAAAGTGCCAAGTTAAAACCTCCTTTCACAAATAAATTGTACACAATAAAAATGTATTGGCAAGGAATATGATTGACAATACAATAGAAAGTGGTAAAATATAATTGTACACAATAAGAAATACGGGGGTAACAGCATGAGTGAAGCACTGAAACTTGAACATCAGATTTGCTTTAAGCACTATGTCATTTCAAAAGAAATTATCCGCCATTACAAGCCGTTGCTCGAACCACTTGGCCTCACCTACACCGGCTATATTGCGATGCTGGCCCTCTGGGAACAAGACGGGATCAGCGTAAAAAGATTAAGTAAGCGTCTCTATCTTGACTCCGGGACCTTGACGCCCCTGCTTAAGAAGCTTGAGCAACAGGGACTGCTCTTGCGACAAAGAAGTGTCAAAGATGAACGGGTGGTACACATCCATCTTACTGAGTCGGGCAAGGCACTGAAAAGCGAAGCCGAGCGCGTGCCGATGAAACTCATTGAATCTATTTTTCCTGACGGTGTGGATGAAGCTGCCGCAGGGGCCCATGTCGCTGCGCTCAATCAGTTGATGACGTTGCTCGTTCGCGATCGCTGAGTCGAACACAGTCCGTGTATCATACAGTTGCAACACCTCACCCGCACTTTTCCTGTAAACTGACCGCGATACTGGTCAGTTTTTTTTGCCTAGCCACGCATACCCTGTATACACGTCCCATGTTGAGGGTGCAATGCATGGTATACATATAGAAAGATGCTTGCTCTATAAATAAAACTAACTAAATTAAAAAGCATACAATTTAATTTTAAGCATATGAATTGCATACTTTTTAAAATGGCGGTAAAATTGTCGCATAAAACAAATTTAGGAGGTCATGCAACATGTTCAAAAGACTATCAGTTCTATTTAGTTTCTTTGCACTAATCTTTGTGATTGCAGCGTGTGATGTAAGAACGACAGACCCCGACCCTATTGAAGACACACCTGAGGACATCGTCGATACCGCGATTGCGGCGGGCGATTTTGGTACCTTAGTGGCTGCGCTTGTCGAGGCTGAACTCGTCGAAGCGTTGCGTGCTGAAGGTCCGTTCACTGTCTTCGCTCCAACAGATGCGGCCTTTGCGGCGTTGCTTGAAGAACTCGAGTTGAGTGCGGAAGAACTGCTCGCCTTAGAAAACTTGAGCGAGATTTTGCTCTACCATGTTCTAGCCGGCGCGTTCTATGCTGAAGATGTGTTGGCGCTTGTTGCTGAAGGTCCAGCGGATGTTGAAACACTGTCTGGCGAATTTGTAACTTTAGCACTTGATGGGTCTTCCGTTACCGTTAATGGTGTGGCTGTGACTGTCACGGACATTGAAGCTTCCAACGGTGTCATCCATGTGATTGATGGCGTCTTGATTCCAGAAGGTGAAGAAGAACCAGAACCGCTTGACATCGTCGATACGGCGATTACTACAGAAGGTTTTGAAACACTTGTCGCCGCGCTTATCGCTGCTGAACTCGTTGAGGCGTTGCGTGCTGAAGGTCCATTCACTGTCTTCGCTCCTACAGATGAAGCGTTTGCGGCGTTGCTTGAAGAACTCGAAATGAGTGCGGAAGAACTGCTTGCCTCAGATATCCTAACTGACGTCTTGCTTTATCATGTCGTTGCGGGTGCATTCAGCGCTGAAGATGTGATCGCACTGACTGAAGAGGGTCCTGTAGAAGTAGAAACACTGGGTGGTGCGTTCCTGACGATCAGTGTTGAAAGTGGCAGTGTCTTCGTCAATGGCGCTGAAGTCATCTTAGCTGATGTCTTTGCGAGCAATGGTATTATCCATGTGATTGATGGCGTCTTGATTCCTGAAGGTGAAGAAGAACCAGAACCGCTTGACATCGTCGATACGGCGATTACTACAGAAGGTTTTGAAACACTTGTCGCCGCGCTTATCGCTGCTGAACTCGTTGAGGCGTTGCGTGCTGAAGGTCCATTCACTGTCTTCGCTCCTACAGATGAAGCGTTTGCGGCGTTGCTTGAAGAACTCGAAATGAGTGCGGAAGAACTGCTTGCCTCAGATATCCTAACTGACGTCTTGCTTTATCATGTCGTTGCGGGTGCATTCAGCGCTGAAGATGTGATCGCACTGACTGAAGAGGGTCCTGTAGAAGTAGAAACACTGGGTGGTGCGTTCCTGACGATCAGTGTTGAAAGTGGCAGTGTCTTCGTCAATGGCGCTGAAGTCATCTTAGCTGATGTCTTTGCGAGCAATGGTATTATCCATGTGATTGATGGCGT
>RECF01000053.1 GCA_007694145.1 Acholeplasmatales bacterium
TCATCTTAGCTGATGTCTTTGCGAGCAATGGTATTATCCATGTGATTGATGGCGTACTCCTTCCGCCAGTAGAAGCGGAAACCAACTAAAACAACCTATTAAATTACCTGAGCATCCTGTTCATCGAGCAGGATGCTCATTTTCTTATAAAGGGATTTACGCGTTCATACAAGGTTTGCAATCTAGACAATACGCGTTATAATGAGAGAAAGCTGGTTTTATTTACAGGTTAACGGACAGCTTTACATGTGAAAGAGAAGGTGATACGATGTCGATACAAATAGATACATTCTTAGCGTTCAAGTACCCCGGTAATATCCAAGTGTCCCCTGATGAAAAGCGCTTTGGGTTGATTGTTGCTAAGGCAGATCTCAAGAAAAACCATTACGTACATACGCTGATGCTTTATGAGGGTACGCAGGTGATTGGGCAGCGGGCGCTGGGTAAAAACAGCAACTACATGTTTATCGATCAGGATAGGGTGCTGATCAATGTGCAAAAAAACAAGGCCGAACAAAAAGCTTTGAAAGAAGACTATCGACAAAGTCACTATATCTATCACCTCGAAGCCAAAAGTTTTACCAAAGCGTTCGACCTACCGTTTGCAGCTGTTTTAGAACGCCGTCTCTTCGGGAACTGGGTCTTGTTGTCTGCGCAGATGACAGAAGCTGACCTGCGCTCTATGAGGCGGACGAAGCAACGCGTAAAACGTATATTCAAGAGAAGAAGGCCCAACAAGCCTATGAAGTCATTGACCATTTGCCCTATCAGTTCAACGGTCGGGGCTTCACGACCGATCTCAAGAAACAGCTGTTTCTTTTCCATCTTGAAACACAGGAGATCAAACGCATCACGGCTAAGGAACGATCGGTGGGCGTCTTTACGCTTTCAGAAGATATGACGAAGCTTTACTACACGGCCGCTGATCCGCGTCCAGTTACCACCCTGACCGCACCCATTTATGCCTATGACTTGAAGCATCATGTAGAAGAAGTGGTGTATACGGAAGCCGCCTACAGCATTCTTGCCTTAATCGAGATGCGCGGTCAGTTGATTGCCGCAGCCCGCGACATGAAAACTTATGGCATGAGTCAAAATCCCGATTTCTTCAAAGTCGAAAACCAGGCACTGGTTCCTTTTGCCATCCACAGTGAGTCACTTGGAACGACCATCGGCTCAGATGCCAGGTTAATTGCGACACCGACGGCTGCTGTGCGTGATGGGGTCTATTATTTTACGACCACGATCGATGACCACAGTGAACTCAGAGCGCTTTATCCAGATGGCACCATCAAGACACTTTGGGTGATGGATGGTGCGATTGATGGTTTTGTTCCGTATCAGTCGGGCGGCCTTCTCATCGGTATGCAAGGACAGGCTTTACAAGAGCTTTATGCGTTGGATGTAACGAAGGCAAGCTTGAAACGCCTGACACGCTTGAATGCATCCGTATTCAAGAACCGGTATGTCGCCACCCCGCATGTCATTGAAGTCAAAGCACCTTCGCACACCGTGAAAGGGTTTGTCCTCTTACCGGAAAACTATGACCCTAGAAGGACGTACCCAGCCATCTTGAATATCCATGGTGGCCCGAAAACGGTTTACGGACAAGTATACTATCATGAAATGCAAGTATGGGCGAATATGGGGTATGTGGTGTGCTTTGCAAATCCACGCGGATCAGACGGCAAAGGGAATAAGTTTGCCGATATCCGTGGACGTTACGGATCCATCGATTATGAAGATTTGATGGCGTTTACCGATACCGTGCTTGACACATATCCAAACATCGATCGCACACAACTCTTTGTGACGGGTGGTTCCTATGGCGGGTTCATGACGAACTGGATTATTGGACATACGAATCGCTTCAAGGCTGCGGTGACCCAACGCTCGATTTCAAACTGGCTGTCGTTTTACGGCACCTCAGACATCGGCTATTATTTTGCCAGTGACCAAACCGATGGGCATCCGCTCGATGATCGTGAAAAACTGTATGATCAGTCCCCCATCAAATATGCCCGTGCGGTCAAGACGCCACTGTTGTTCATACATGCCGATCAGGACCACCGCTGCCCGATAGAACAAGCCCAGCAGTTCTACGCTGTACTCAAGACCCAAGGTCTCGATACGAAATTGGTTTGGATTAAAGATGAAAACCATGAGCTCTCGCGCTCTGGGAAACCACAAGCCCGCCTCAAACGCTTGACAGAAATCACCAACTGGTTCATGCGGTACACCCATGCATAGGGCATAGACCTTATCAAGAAGCTCACGTTTGGTAAGTATTTGCATCCTACGGGTTGTTCTTTGCAACTGTCTTTAAGAACTTCACATCAAAGCTGTTTTTTCATATAATAGAGGTAACATTTCAACACCATCGCATCACCACTATGGGAGGCGTTATCATGAAACTTGCAAGATTCTTTCCACACATCGTCCGTCGCATGGCCTTAGTAGGCATGACGGGTTTGATTTTGTTTACAATGGCTGCTTGTGGCGAAGGACTGAGTGATCGCATCAACGAAATTGTCGATGAAATTACCCGGCAGATTCGCGAACAGATTGAAGAGCAGTTCAAGCCCGACAAAAATCGTGACTTCTATGAGTTGTTCGACCGCGTCGCTGACTATCACTACGATCGTCCCGAACCATCTGATTTATGGCTTGCGGCCATTGCTGGACTGTTGTCAGGCGTCACGGATGAGACACTCGTTGAAGATATCACTGAAGCGCTCGATCTTGATATCGGTTCTGAAGAAACCTTCTTGTTGGTCTTTGCGGCCATCAATGAATTTGATGAAAGCGAGATGACTGAAGACGACTACTGGATGCTTGCCATGTTTGCAGTGCTTTCTAGTCTTGAAGACCCGTATTCCCGTTACGTACGATTTGAAGACTTTGCCGCCTTGCAACAAGGCAGTCAGGAAAGCTTCGTCGGTATCGGGGTGGGTGTTGAAAACGCCGACAACAACATCCGCATCGTACATATCTTCCCGAACTCACCCGCCGAAGGTGCAGGAATCATGCCGGGGGATGTCATTACCCATGTTGACGGGGTGGATGTGCGCGAGGCATCTTATGAGATGGCCTTATCCCTTGTCCTGGGGAAGGTTGACACGGAAGTCGAACTTGGCATCAAACGTCCAGGACTGGCGTCGATTCTTACCCTGACGATGATCCGTTCAGTCATTCCCACGCCCACAGCAGTTGGCGAACTGATTGAAGTCGATGCGCGTCTTATGGGTTACTTACGAATCAACACATTTGGCAACCAAACAGCCGCCATCACTGAAGAGATTCTTGAAGGTTTCATTGCGGCTGGCTACGAAGGGCTCATCATCGATGTCCGTAACAACAGCGGGGGCGCTTTAGGAACGCTCAATGCCTTGCTCGCCCTTTTCATGCAAGGTTCAGAAGACGTCCCGTTTTTCACCATCGACTGGGTTGACAGCGATACGCCACAAAAGTTTTACTCCACCGGTGAACCCATCGTCGATGTACCGATGGTGCTGTTGACCAACGGGTTCAGTGCCAGTGCGTCTGAAGTGTTTGCCTCTGCCTTGCACGAACGTGGCAATGTTGAAATTCTCGGTGAGACGACCTTTGGTAAAGGCTCGGTCCAGACAGCGTTTCAATTAGGCGGACCACTGGGCGATTATGTTTGGCTGACGGTGGGGAACTGGTTTACTGCGGCCGGTGTCAATGTCCGCGGTGTTGGCTATGAGCCGTCTTTACCCGTAGAACAAAATCCTTACTTGAACACACCGCCGATTTTTGTCGGTGAGACCGTATATGAACTAGACGATGAACATGAACTGATCGAAGTCGCCCAACGCATCCTCAAAGCATTAGGCTTTGGTGAAACCCTTGATGTCAACGGCATCCTCGACAGTGCAACGGCCGCGGCACTTGAAGCGTTCCAAGCCGCAAACGACCTGCCCCTCAGTGGTCAGCTTGATCCACAAACCGCTGTGGCGCTCACAACTGCCATCACCGCTTACCGCAACAACCCAGATCATGATGATCAACGCCAGGCGGCCATCGCGTTTTTGCTTGGTTTGCTTGCGGAAGACTTAGAACCTGAACTCACGCTTCCTAAACTGCCGACCACGGGCGAAGAACAACCCCTTGCCTGAATGTATGATAAAAGCCGGCGCACATGCCGGCTTTTCTTACAAAGGGGCGCATTTTCTTTGAGACATGGCGGTGTCGTACCGACCTAAACGCAATCTTCACGAAAGGTGTGACAATATGCGCATACACACTGAGACGTTAACGCTTCAGACCAAAACATCCGAGGCCCTTTACGACATCACCGCAATGTTGCAATCATGCGTCAAGCAAAGCAACATAAAAATGGGACAACTCTCCATCTTCATTCCCCACACAACTGCCGCGGTGACAGTCAATGAGAACACCGATCCCGATGTCGCCAAAGACATGACGATGAGCCTACAAAAAAACATCCCCGATGATCCGGCGTTTCGTCATCTTGAAGGGAACGCACATGCCCATGTGAAAGCCTCCGTCATCGGGCCGAGCCTAACTTTGCACATACAGGACGCGCGCCTGCTTCTTGGTACGTGGCAAGGCGTCTTTTTCTGCGAGTTCGATGGCCCGCGTCACCGGAAAATTCATGTTCAAGCTTGGGGAACTTGATTCGACGTACCTTTCGCTAAGGCTTGCAAAGGCAAGCCGTCTAGCCGGAACAGCTGCCAGGCCTTAAGATTCGTAGCACCCAGACGCGTGTAAAAATCGATCGCGGATCTGTTCCAGTCCAAGCAAACCCAGTCCAGCCGGGCACACCCCGTGTCGACCGCTTCTTTTGCGACAGTCATAAACAAGGCCTTGCCAATGCCATGCCCCCTGTGTGAAGGTTTGACATACAAATCTTCAAGATACAGTGTCTCACGACCAATGAAGGTTGAGAAACTAAAAAAGCAAAGCGCAAACCCAACCGCCGCCTCACCGACTTCAGCTAAAAAAACCGTCGCGCGTTTACGTCCGAAAATTGCCTCTTTCAACGTGTCTTCGGTTGCGATGACCGCCTCAGGCATGCGTTCATACTCAGCGAGTGCCTTGATGAGTTCAAGCAAGGTGCAGCAATCCTCAGCGGTTGCCTTGCGTAGCGTGAAAGGTTTTGGTGAAGTAGGCATGGGTATCACTCCTCGTCTTATGATGCGTTGCATGGTTAGATTATAGCCTGAAAGGGCGGTGTTCACAAGGGTGATTTAAAGACACGCCGCTTAGTCAGGGTCGTCGACTTGAGGATAGACAGATCGCAAGAGGATTCTACTTTACATCAACTAGGCCTTGATTTATAATAGTCTTACCATGCCGAAATAGCTCAGGTGGTAGAGCAGCTGTCTCGTAATCAGCAGGTCGCAGGTTCGAGTCCTGTTTTCGGCACCATTTACCCACTGATTTTGGGGAAATGTTTGCCTTTTTTAAGGTGTGGAGTGGACGAAGTGTGTCCACTTTTTTTTACTTTAAAACCGATGGGTTACAGGTTTTCTTCGGTGATTGTGAGCATGTTGAAGGCTCGAAAGAGGGCACTGATGTTTCCTGTGTCTAAATCGACACAGCGCTACGCATACTTTATGCGGAAATGCTTAACTAACCAAAACATGGCGCATTTTTAAAGACTGACAAACAAGATTTTCTAGGATTGAACGTGTTGACTTTGCAACAGTTTGAACCCAAGTGATGCACAGGCTTAATCCCCTACCTATCGCCCATGTTATCTGCAGACCCCGTCTTTAACAAAAATGGGGCCTGCTTTTCAATCAACTAGGTCATTTAGATAAACTCAGAACCGCATGATTATGTAGTAGAAGACTTGACGCGGACAGACCGACATCAAGGGGTAGAAAAAAACGCTATCATATGTTGAACTGTGTTTTATGGTATGATTAAAACAGATGAAAAAGGGGTGAGCGCATGCCATTTACCATTCTTAGACAAGATATCACCAAAATGGATGTCGATGCGATTGTCAATTCAACCAGTGCTGAACCGTCTGTTGGCGGTGGCGCTGATCGCATGATCCACAGAGTTGCCGGGCCGGATTTATTAATCGAGCGCCGTCGCTATGGCACACTCAAAGTGGGCCAAGCTGTCTTGACGCGTGGCTTCGGTTTACCGGCCAAGTATGTGATTCATGTGCTTGGGCCACTTTATCACGACGGCCGACAAGGTGAACATGCCCGTCTTTACGATACCTATAAGCAAGCCCTCAAGTTGGCCAAGACTAAGCAGGTACAGTCGATTGCCTTGCCACTCATCGGCTCCGGAACATTTGCCTTTCCGCGGGGAGAAGCACTTGAGACGGCCCTGCGTGCAATCAAGGCGTTTTTGGATGAATATGACATGCAGGTGTATCTTGTCGTGTATGATGAAGCCTCTTATCAGATCTCGCTTGAACGTTTTGTTTCCGTGGAGTCCTATCTTGAAAGACATCATGAGATACCAATGGTTGAG
>RECF01000093.1 GCA_007694145.1 Acholeplasmatales bacterium
TGTTGTGGGTCGCCTTGCTTGTCGTCTTTGGTCGTGGACTTGGCATCGGGGGAGATCTACTAAGGCTTGCGGGGCGGCTTACGATTGGCTTGATAATCTTTGTTGTTGTAGCGATGCTTGTTTTACGTCAGTATATGCGTCGTCAAGGTGCGCAGCTCGCTTCCTTGCGGGGCATGTTGCATGCTATGCGTAGACAAAAGCTGGTGTGGTTGGTGCATGGTGTGCTGGGTTTGGTGGTATGGGGGCTTTATGCGTTGAAGGCGCATGTGGTCTTTCTCGGACTGCTTGGACAAGGATCGCTTGTTTTGGCGTTCGTGGTAACTATGTCCGCTTATGCGGTGGCGCTACTCCCAGTTTCTCCCGGTGGCCTCGGGACGTTTGAAGCGACGTTTGTGACCGTATCGAGTCCGTTTGGCGTGTCTGTTGAAGGGGCATTGGCAGTGGTGGTTTTACTCCGTCTTGTAACCTTTTGGCTCTCGCTCGCAGTCAGTGCGGTGACCGTCGGGTGGATCGTTTTTATTAAGCGTCGACATCATACGACGGCTTCTGGTTTTTCAGGTTAAAGAGATATCAGGGTGAATCATTAAGATTAGAAGATATATAGAGAGCGTACATGTGCGTAACCGTGTCTTGGACAGGTTACGCTTTTTTGTGCAATTCACGGCTAATGAAGGATTTAGATTAATTTAACCAAAACGATAATGTAACCGTTTTATTTATGTGAATTACAGCGATAACACCAATATAATAGTTAATTTAATCGAATAATAGATTAATAAATAGAATAAAAATAGAGTAATTTAAACGAAAAGTAGTTGAAGCGTAAGGGTTTTCGTGCTACAATTCAAGTATATTTGGCTTAAACTTCTAGGAGGCGAGACACAATGAAACGGATATGGATGGTTGTGACGCTAGCGCTGATACTCTTTTTTTCATCGGCATGTGAAGGGACGACCGATCCGGGTGATACACCCAATGGAGACGACACCCCTGTTCCCCACCATGATTATTTGCCCATGGGCTCGCCTGTTTTCAAACAGGTCAGCGCGATCAACCGCTTTCCTGCGTTGCCACCCGGCTACCGGTATGTGGATTATCGGACCATGGCCCAACAACTCGACAAACTCCTTTTTTCGTTTGCAGAAGATTCCGTGGCTCGTCAACCGAACTATAGTCCAATCGATCAGTCGACGTGGACACCGCTGGGGTTTTGGATAGACCAAGGTCGTGTTCCGCCGCAGTATGATCCGCTGGTCTCAGGCTTTCTTGGTCGGACGTTCGGGTTTCCTACATACGTCGGTGATCAAAGACTCCTAGCTTCAGGGCCAGAAGGTGTGACGGTTATTCCCCTTGTGTTTGGAAGCAGTCTTGCGGGTATCGACAAACGTGCACAAACATTTGGTGAGGTGACGTATGATTTTGTCGAGATGACCCAAAAGTTTTACGACACAGGGAGTCGTCTCGTTCACAACTCTGGCGTGCAAGGACAAAGCTTCTGGTATGATATTTATCCGCAGATTATTTTCGCACGTCTTTATCATCTTTACCCGGATACCCCCAACATGCAAGAAATGGTGCTTAATGGCGCGGATCAATGGTTGAAGGCTTTGCCGAACTTCGTCAAGGACGGTGTCGTCAGTTACGAGTTCGTCGGTTACAATGTTGTTTTAGAAGCACCGACAACGGTCGGAGGCCACATTGAACCGCCGAATGGCGGTCTGGCGTTTTTGTTTTACTCTGCCTATGTGATTACGGGGGATGATGCGTATCTTGAGGGGGCAAAAGAAGTGCTCGACTACCTTCAAGTAACACAACGAAACCCGAACTATGAAGCGATGACGGATTATGCACCATGGGTCGCTGCGATACTGAACGCGCGTCATGGTACACAGTATGATGTGGGCAAGTTCATAGACTTTCTCTATGATGAAGATTCCGCCTTCCGGGCAGGCTGGGCGGTCATGGAAGGCAGTTTCCACGGCCACCGTGTCGAAGGGCTTGTCGGACAAGCGGGGGACTACGCCTTTTCGATGAACTCGTTCCACCTTGCGACAACACTCGCACCGCTTGTCCGTGTTGATGCACGATACGCACCTGCGGTCGGTCGCCATTTTGTCAACCTTGTTCACAATGCCCGTGTCTTTTTCCCCCATCAGATGCCCCTTCAGCAACAAACGATGCCCAACTTCCTTGAGGTGGACTATCGAGGTGTCATCCCGTATGAAGGGTTCCGCAATCAGTATGCTGGGGTGAATGGTTTGGCGATGGGCGATGCTACCACCATGTTCGGACAGCCCAGCGACCTCAGCTTGTACAGTGCCGCCATGCTTGGCGGTCTTGGCGGTTTGGTTGATCCAACCGATGTACCGGGCATCTTGCGCATTGATCTTGCCAAGGCAGACAGTTTTAATCTCCACCCCTATCAAACGTACCTTTACCATAATCCGCACGATGTAGAACATACTGTTCATTTTGAAGCACCTGAGGGGCGATACGATTTGTTTGACACCATGTCAAATCGCTTAGTTGGTGCTGAACTTGAAGGGGATGTGACATTGCGGATACCTGCAGGCAGTGCCATGGTCCTTGTGGTTCTTCCAGCAAACAGCCGTTACGTGCGGGATGGTCAGAACATCTATGCCAACGGCCAATGGATCAGCGCATTGCGTGCTGCCGTTAACCTTCCCAATCTTGAAACACGCCAAAGTATCACGTCATCGTATGACATACGATTCGATACCCATGTCCCTGAAGGGGATGAGGTGGTGCGGATGCGCCTGTTCTTCAATGAAATTGAAGTGTATGACGGTCCGATACTTGAGGCGTTTCGTTACAACAAAAGTGATTTACCCGATACTGATTACACCTTCCGTGTTGAAATCACAACACGTCAAGGTTTGATTGATACGGCCTCCAAACGCATTATAGCCAATTAAGGAGTGTGACTATGACACTATTTCTGAAACGTATCATCGCTATCACATTGAGTCTTCTATTCATCAGTCTTGCCCTCGCCTGCAATGGCGGTGACGATCCGACCAACGGCGATCCGACCAACGGCGATCCGACCAACGGCGATCCGACCAATGGCGATCCAGGTGAACCGATTGGTTGGGATGGACAAAGCATCCGCTGGACACCGGCCCATATCAGCCTTTTTGGTAGCGGAACCCCGACCGGGTTTGCGCAGCATGACACCATTAATGACACTGCCATCATCTGGAATACGGATGCGAGTCTGGATAACTTTGGAGGCATTCAAACGCCGATGTTGACCGTTGATTTTTCCAAAGCGTTGGTATTTGAGATGGACGTAGTCAGCACCTATACGGAGTACATCGTAAAGTTGGCAGTACAAGGAGAACTCGAACACTTTTATGTCTTATCCGACTCAGGTGAGACGGGTGTTATTTCCGTCAACGTGGTTGATGCCATGCTCAGCGACAAGTACCGCCAGCGCAACACCCAACCCGACCCGGGCTACCAACATGGCTGGCATTATGCAGGGCAAATGCGCAATGTCTCCTTTCACATTTTACCCAAAGGACCATCCGGCGAGCAACAAACCGCTGAACTGGTCTTGAGAAGCCTGTCGGTTTACAACAATCTTGAACCCATCACCCAGATTGAAGTGTCTGGTGCATCGGTGGAAAACGGTAAGCTCGAAGGGTTGCTTGAAACCGGACCCGTTCAATTGTCGGCGCAAGTGTTCCCGCTCACCGGCAACCAAGACATCCAGTGGCGCTCTGCTAATCCGGATGTGGCCACGGTGGATGCGGCAGGCCGCGTAACGTTCACAGGCGTCGGCCGGACCGAGATTATCGCGCGTTCAAGCATCGATCAAAGCAAGCAATCAGTCATTCAAGTGAGGACATTGAGTGGTTATGAATCCCCCATCGCGCTCAGGGAAGCCTTGACGGCACTTGAGGATGACGATGCGGATCTGCTTGATCGTTTCTTGACCTTGCACCGCACAGAGTGGGGAGACGACATCACCGCGACCTTTGATGTGCCACCACGGCAAGCCGTAGAGGCAAGACAACTTGAAGGCAGATTGATTATCGAGAACTATTTCAGCGCGCTAAAAAGCAGTCATATTGAAGAGGCTTTACTTTCTGAAGCTGACGGCGTAGCGACAGTTGAGATTCCGTTCTTTGGAGGCGGCACAGTCACTGCACACCGCTTGATTGATGGCGTGCTCGTGCGTGAAACCGTTGAAGATGCTCTCGGCGTTGTCTATGCCATCAATCATGGTGCTTGGCAAAAACACGCCGACTATGTCGAGTATGGGATTTTAGAATACGCGGATGGCACCTTGAAAAAGTATACGATTGAAACACTCGATACCACGTTGCTCATCGATCATGACCCGGTGTCAATGCAAGCAAACTGGGTGGTTCCCGACCGGACCCGTCAGCTTGAAGATCCGGTCATCCACGCACTCAGTCCAGCCAGTATTCGGGTTGAAAACCAACTTGCCATCATTCGACAAAACAAGTATCCTGAAGCACTTTATCACTTTGGTGGTCTTGTCAGTCCCTTGCAGCAGGTTGATTCTGGGACGGTTGAGATCCAACTTGAAGTCGAAGACATCAACCGGATGAACGACTTTGTGCGGACGATGTGGGAAATTCGCGTCATTTATTATGAGACGGATGGCAACACGGCCGTCAGCCGACATCCCATTAAAATCGCCGACGGCAACACCCCGGGGTTACATACGATGCGATTCACCCCTGCTCATACACATTTCCGGCTCTATTTCGTAGTGAACGGTAGTGATATCGGCGGTCAATTCCCTGATGCGGAAGTGCGTCTATCGCGCTTGAAAATGTATCGTCTCCCCTGAACCATACACGAACAGTCGGCGATTTCCGCCGTGAATCAGAGAGGTTGAACAACATGGACAAACAATTGATCGTTGAAAACATACACGTGCGGGCTACCCGCGATGATTTTGAAGTCGTCGGGGTTTTCAATCCAGCCGTCATCCGCTTGGGTGATGAAACCGTCATGATTGCCCGGGTAGCGGAATCAGTGGTTCAAAACCATCGTGACCATTATCTTGTACCCTTTGTGAATGGGACAGGGAACATCGAGATGAAATCAATACCTAAACAAAGTGCTGAGTACGATTATTCGGACTTGCGGATCATCCGCAACGAAAAAACTTCGTATCTGACGTCGATTTCGCATTTCAGGGTAGCGCGCAGCACAGATGGGGTGACGTTTGATTTCAACGGACCCGTGCGGATCTTTCCTGAAACCATTTACGAAGAATATGGTATTGAAGACCCGCGAATCACCTGTATTGATGATGTGTACTACATCACCTATACGGCTGTCAGCCGCCATGGCATCAATGTCGGCCTGATGCGGACCGTAGATTTTGAACGTTTCGAGCGCTTAGGAATCATCTTTCATCCCGACAACAAAGATGTCGTCATTTTTCCCGAAAAAGTCAAGGGCCGATATTTTGCACTCCATCGCCCGAGTCTTTCAGCTTTTGGTCGCTTAGATATTTGGACGGCTGAGAGCTCGAATCTGATTAGCTGGGGAAACCACAAGGTCATGGTGGAAGCGGTACCTAAATGCAGTGTTACGAAGCGAATCGGTGCGGGAGCTGTGCCGTTCTTGACAGAAAAGGGATGGGTGGTGGTTTACCACGGCGCCGATGCACAGTCACGGTACTACTTGACTGTGATGTTGCTTGATAAGGACGATCCGAACAAAGTACTCGCAAAAAGTCGTCGTCCCTTACTTGAACCGACCGAACCTTTCGAGCGGCTCGGCTTTATGAATGATGTCGTTTTTACGTGTGGTCTGGTTGTCGATGAAGAAGCCATCCGTATCTATTACGGTGTTTGCGATCAAAGCATCGCCTGCTGCACTGTCAGTATGGATGAACTTTGGTCTAATTTGGAGGTGTAACCGGCATGAAAGCACGAAGACAGCTGACCGTGTTGATGGGGTGTGTCCTGTTGCTAAGCTTCATCGGGGTTTTGATCGGTTGCGGTTGCAGCCGAGATGACGGTGTCGATGTGTTACGCATCGCCCTTGACATCGAAGACCGGAACCGCTACGATGATCTGTTTGCTCTCTTCACGGCGCAAACCGGCATTGAGGTGCGGGCGACGTATGGTGAAGATGTAGCGAAACTGATTGGGACGCGAGATGAGCCGGATCTTCTGAAGACGAGTACGGTCGTCATCCGTTCGATGAAGAGCAGCTTATACGATTTGACCGAGCTGATTGCCAATGAACCCGCGCTCTCACCTGAAGATTATATTCCATCGATTATGGCGGCACTCACGATTGATGGGCGCATCTATGCGCTACCGACATCGATCAATACATCCCTTCTTTATTACAATAAAGACCTTTTTGATGCCTCAGAAGATGCGTTACGTGAGGCGCTTGACCTTGGTCCTGAGGCGTCGGTCTATCCACAGGCCGATT
>RECF01000011.1 GCA_007694145.1 Acholeplasmatales bacterium
GTTACTACGTGAAGTTCCCCCCTGATGTCGCTGCGGCGACCGTGCTGTTACTAGATCCGATGCTTGCGACGGGTGGGAGTGTTGTGGCTGCGATTGACGCTCTTAAGCAAAAAGGGGCGCAGGATATTCGGTTTGTCGGCATTGTCGGCTGTCCTGAAGGGGTTGAACGGCTGAAAGCCCACCACCCGGATGTCGATATCTATCTGGCCGCCCTTGATGAACGGCTCAACGCACAAGGCTACATCGAGCCGGGACTGGGCGACTGTGGCGACCGTCTCTTTGGCACGAAGTGATGACGGACAAAAAATTTCTGCTCAAACTGTTTGCTATTGTGTCGGCGTTGCTCTATGAAGCGTTGGCGGGTATTGCCATCGGCTACTTCATCGGTCTATTCATCGACAACCGGCTCGATTTGACTTGGGTGTTCACCATTATTTTCATGGTCATCGGTGCCTTGGCCGCTCTGCGAAATTTCATGGTACGTGTGTATCGACTGGGAGTGCGAAAAGATGCGAACTGAGAAAATCTTCCTGTCCACCTTCATCACCGTCTGGCCACTCGTATTGACCGGGGTGCTCCTCACCTTTATCATCACCCGTGACCGCGACATGGCCATCAATTTTTTCTTAGGCGGCATCACCAGCATCATGTTGATGAGCCATAATTACAAGACGACCATGAAGACAGCTAAAACCGACGCCACGTTGCTGCAAAAACGGGCCGTGACGAACTATATTTTCCGCTATGCGTTTTACATCTTGATTCTTGCCATCACCTTTTTCCGGTTTGACGCCCCGCGTTACCTCATCCCCGTCTTTCTCGGATTTACGAGTTTCAAGGTCGCCATGGTGTTGACGTTTGCCATCCACCAGGCCATCTTGGCAAAGAAAGGAGTCGACATCGATGATTGATTTTTATGAAGGACTGTCACAAAACCTCAAAGCCTCATTGTTAGTCATCGTTGGACTGATTGTTTTTTTGACGGTCTTTGGTAAAAAGGCCGGCAACCTCGACCCCCGCGACAAGCCGCGTGGCGTGTTGTTCGTCCTGATTTTCGTCGTCGACACCATCAATAATTTCATTCGGGATTTCTACGGTACGAAATGGCGCACCTATGCCCCGATTCTCACCGCGATCTTCCTGTATCTTGCCTTCGCTAACACCGCCAGTCTGTTTGGTCTTGCGGCGCCACTGGCGAACATGAGTATCGCCCTATCCTTCAGCGCCATCGCCTTCTTTACCATCCAAATTTCCGGGATCATCGTTAGGAATCCACTCAACCGGCTCAAAGATTTGAGTTCACCGAATGTGTTGCTTTTACCGCTCAACCTAGTCGGTGAGATATCCACTCCAGTGGCGATGGGACTGCGGCTGTTTGGCAACCTGCTCAGTGGTTCCGTCATGGCGGTGGTCGTCTACAACCTGCTCGACCCCTTCTCAAGCACCCTCATTACCCTTGCGGTGCTTCATCCTATCTTCAACATTGGTTTTGGCCTGATTCAGGCCATGGTCTATTTCATGTTGTTAACGATTTTCTTGTCGATGGCGATCGAAGAACCCGAGGTCGCACCGGACAAGAGTTAAAATAGATTCACAGTCGGTAACCCAATATAATTTCAGGAGGCATCCACCATGTTCTTACACGTTCTTAATTCCATTCTTGAGTTCAATGATGCATTTGTCTCAGCACTTGCTTTGCTTGGTGCCGGTATCGCCATGATTGCCGGTATCGGACCGGGAATCGGTCAAGGCTTCGCCGCCGGAAAAGCCGTTGAAGCGGTTGGCCGTCAACCCGAAGCCATCGGAAAAATCACCGTCACCATGCTCGTCGGCCAAGCCATGGCTGAAACTACGGGGCTGTACGCACTGATCATCGCCTTTGTACTGATTGGTCAATAACCCCTCGATTGGAGGCATCACCATGGATCAAGTCGCACGCGCCATCCAGCGGCTCGTCGAAATCGGACTTGGTATCGACCCTGTCGAAATGGCCATCCAGATTACGGCGACCCTTTTGCTTATCCTCGTGGTCAAGTTTTTCTTTTGGGAAAAAGTGACCGCCTTTATTGAAGCGCGTCAAGCGCTGATGGACCAGGAACTGACGGACGCGACGCAAAAGCGGACCGAAGCGGAAACGCTCAAGCAAGAAGCCGAAGACATGTTCGAAAGTGTTCGTCGCGAAGCGCGAGAACTGCTTGAAGAAGCGAAGACGCGCGGTGAAGACACCCGTCGTGACCTGCTCGCAAAAGCGAAAAGCGAAGCCGCAGAAATCAAGAAGAGTGCCCAAAAAGACATGGCACAGGAGTTTGAAGTCGCCCGCTCTCAGTTGCGGCACGAAATCATTACCGTCGCCGCCGCTTTGACGGAAAAGGTCATCGCCCGTGACATCGATGAAGCAACCTATGAGACACTCATCGATGAGGCCATCGAGGCGGTGCGCAAGTCATGAGTGCCGTCGCGAATCAATATGCCGTCGCGCTGTATGAACTGGCCCTTGAACAGGCCGAAGAAGACGCCGTCGCATTGGCATTCAAAACATTTGTCGATGCCCTCGACGCAAGCATCACGGCGTTTTTTCTCAATCCTCGGGTCCTGAAAAAAGACAAGCAGGCACTGCTTGAAACATTCAAGTTGCCTGTCCTTTTCAGCGACTTTTTGAAGGTGGTCATCGAACACCACCGCTTTTTGGATCTCAAAGCCATGTATGCCGCTTACGTCACCTTGCTTGAAACACGCGCACGCATCATGCGGGTTCAAGTGACGAGTGGTCGCCCGCTTGGCGAAGCACGCATCGAGGCACTGAAAACACAGTACGAAAAAAAATACCGTCGGCAGGTGTTGCTTGACAACATCGTGGATCCCGCGATTGTCGGTGGGTTGCGGTTTGAGTATGACGGACTCGTTCTTGATGATACCGTCAATACGACGTTGAACCGCCTCACGTCGCGGTTGACGAGATAGCAGGTGAAGGCATGAGCAAAATCAATCCAGTGGAGATCAGCGCACTGATCAAAGAACAAATCAAGCAATACAGCCGTGAAATCAAGACAGAAGATGTGGGGACCGTCATCAGTGTCGGTGACGGCATTGCCCTCGTTCATGGCCTTGACCGGGCGATGAGTGGTGAACTGCTCGCATTTCCTGGTGATGTATACGGCATGGTGCTGAACCTTGAAAAAGACCATGTCGGCGCCATCATTCTCGATGAATCGACCGCCATCAAAGAAGGCGATACTGTCAAGACGACCGGCAGGATTCTTGAAATCCCGGTCGGCAAGGCGATGTTTGGTCGTGCGGTCAACCCGCTCGGACAGCCGATTGATGGACTCGGTGCCATCGAGGCCGAAGAATCACGACCCCTTGAACAAAAAGCTACCGGTGTCATCAGCCGTCAGTCGGTCAATGAACCGTTGCAGACGGGGATCAAGGTGCTTGACGCCCTTGTGCCGATTGGTCGAGGTCAGCGTGAGCTGATCATCGGCGACCGCCAGACCGGCAAGACAGCCATCGTGCTCGATACCATCATCAACCAAAAAGGTAAGGATGTCATTTGTATTTATGTGGCCATCGGTCAAAAGGAATCCACCGTGGCCGGGGTCATCAATACATTGAAGAAACACGGGGCCATGGACTACACCATCATTGTCAGTGCCAGTGCGAGTCAACCCTCGCCGCTGCTTTATCTTGCCCCATACGCCGGCGTGTCGATTGCCGAACATTTCATGTTTGCGGGCAAAAGCGTCCTCATCGCCTACGACGACCTGACCAAACACGCCATCGCCTACCGTGAGTTGAGTTTGTTGTTGCGTCGTCCACCAGGACGCGAAGCGTACCCCGGTGATGTTTTCTACCTTCATTCGCGCCTGCTTGAGCGGGCCGCAAAGCTCAATGACGCACTCGGTGGTGGCTCGATTACCGCCCTGCCGATCATCGAAACACAAGCCGGCGACATCTCGGCCTACATCCCCACCAATGTCATTTCCATTACAGACGGTCAGATTTTCTTGCAAAGCGATCTGTTTTACACCGGGGTCCGCCCAGCCATCAACGCCGGTCTGAGTGTCTCGCGCGTCGGGGGTGCCGCCCAAATCAAGGCAATCAAGAAAGTGTCCGGGACCCTCCGGCTCGATTTGGCCAGCTTCCGTGAACTCGAAGCATTCACCCAGTTCGGTTCTGACCTTGATGATGCGACCAAGAAAAAACTTGAACGCGGCAAGCGGACCGTTGAAATTTTAAAACAAGGCTTGCACGAGCCGCTCGATGTCGAAAAGCAAGTACTTGCCATCTACACCTTGACCGCTGGCCATCTCGACGATGTCCGCGTTGAAGATATCAAGCGTTTCGAAATCAGCGTGTATGATTACTTTGACCGGGATGAAGACGGGCAGGCCTGTTTGAAAATCATTCGTGAAGAAAAAACGTTACCAGAAACTAAACAGCTTGACGCTGTGATTCATCGTTTCAAAAAGACCTTTGCCTAGGAGGTGGCCCCATGGGTTCCATGCGGGAAATCAAACAACGCATCCATGCGACCGAAAAGACGTCGCAAATCACCAAAGCCATGTACATGGTCAGCGCCTCCAAACTGAAAAAGGCCGAGCGGGCCATTGTCCGGTTCCGACCGCTGACGAGACGGCTTGGTGATTCCGTCGCACGGGTGATAGAGAACGACCGGGAACTGTCGCATCCAATCATTGAAGCGCGGCCGCCACAGCACACGATTTACATACTGGTCTCAAGCGACCGTGGCTTAGCAGGACCGTACAACGCGAGTGTCTTCAAAGCCTTCGATGCCCATGTTCGCAAGTACCATGACTCACCAGAAAGTTTCACCGTCGCCGCCCTTGGCTACAAAGCGTTCAGCTTTGCGAAACGGCGGGGCTATACCCTGCTCAACGACACCGTCATTCAGGTTCGTGATGATATTTCCTTCCTCGACTTCAGAGAAATCACCGACCTGTTCATCAAAGATTACTTGTCCGGTCGCTGTGATCGGGTGGTCGTCTTTTACAACAAATTCATCAATACCATCACCCAACGCGTCGAAGCAGACACCATCATGCCACTTGACAAGGACGCTTTGCTCAAGGATGTCGATGACATCGATGACGAAGGGCCTTACAAACGTATCTATCATTACGAACCGGCCCCAGACACAGTGCTTGCACAACTGTTGCCGATGGTTGTCGTCAACATGCTCTACGGCATGATTCTCGAAGCGAAAGCGAGCGAGCATGCGGCCCGCATGACCGCCATGAAAAATGCGACCGACAACGCCAAGGACCTGATCAAGGACTTGCGTCTACACTACAACCGCGCCCGTCAGGACGCCATTACCATTGAACTGACCGATATCATCGGCGGTGCCAATGCGGTCAACTAAGGAGGAATCCCCATGAACAAAGGACGTGTCATCCAGGTGATGGGCCCAGTCGTCGACGTCAAATTCGACGAAACACTACCAGAAATCAACCATGCCCTGACCCTCGACAATACCAACGAAAAAAACCGTGTGGTGGACATCCAGCTGACCCTCGAAGTGTCGCTGCATCTTGGTGACATGGTGGTTAGAACCATCGCCATGGACTCAACAGACGGCATCCGTCGTGGCATGGAGGTCATCGATACAGGTAAGGCGATCAGCGTGCCGGTCGGTCAACCGACACTCGGCCGCATCTTCAATGTGCTTGGTGAACATATCGACGGCAAGGATGCCATTGCCGCATCCGTCCCGAGAATGCCCATCCATCGCGCCGCACCCAAGCTTGATGAGATCAGCAGTGACGTTGAAATTCTTGAAACCGGCATCAAGGTGGTCGACTTACTTGCCCCTTACATCAAAGGCGGAAAAATTGGTCTCTTTGGTGGTGCAGGTGTGGGTAAAACCGTTCTCATTCAAGAGCTGATCCACAACATCGCCCAAGAACATGGCGGAATCAGTGTGTTCGCCGGTGTTGGCGAGCGGACCCGCGAAGGGAACGACTTGTATCATGAAATGACCGATTCGGGTGTCATCTCGAAAACAGCGATGGTGTTTGGTCAGATGAATGAACCACCGGGCGCAAGAATGCGTGTCGGTCTTACCGGACTGACGATGGCGGAGCATTTCCGCGATCAAGAAAAACAAGACGTGCTCTTTTTCATCGACAACATTTTCCGCTTCACCCAAGCCGGTAGTGAAGTGTCCGCGCTGCTTGGCCGGATGCCCTCAGCCGTCGGTTACCAGCCAACACTGGCCACCGAAATGGGTAAGCTACAAGAACGCATTACCTCGACGAAGGAAGGCTCGATCACCTCGATTCAGGCTGTCTACGTACCGGCGGATGACTATACCGACCCCGCACCGGCCACGACGTTTACTCATCTTGACGCAACGACCAACCTGAGCCGTAAAATCAGTGAGGAAGGGATTTAT
>RECF01000010.1 GCA_007694145.1 Acholeplasmatales bacterium
GCTCCCGTCCTCTCGTACTCCTGATGCACGTTGCGGCAGTCGGTGTACTTGCCTTTCACCAGGTGGTATGATAGGCTTTAACTAAGACTAAAACATGAAGGAGTGATGGTTTTGTCCGTACTCAAGGACACATTTGTGCTCGCAAACGGGGTCCACATCCCTAAACTTGGTTTCGGCACCGCACCACTCAAGGGCGCGGCCGCCTATCAAGCGGTCAAGACGGCCCTTGATGTCGGCTACCGGCATATCGATACCGCAGCGATTTACCTCAATGAAGAAGAAGTCGGTCGCGCAGTTAAAGACAGCGGCCTCAACCGGGACGCTCTATTCATCACCTCAAAGCTCGATGCCAGCATCAAATCGTATGACGCCGCCATCGAGGCTTGCCATGCTTCCCTCAAACATCTTAACACCGATTATCTTGACTTGTATCTGATTCATGCGCCGTGGCCATGGGATGAAAAGTATCGTGATTACAGCGCTGGAAATGTGGCGGCCTTCAAGGCTCTTGAAGACTTGTATAAGGCCGGTCATGTTCGCGCCATCGGGGTCTCAAACTTCGACCCGGGCGACCTAGAAAACATCCTCGCGCACTGTGACATTGTTCCCCATGTCAACCAGATCAAACTGCATATCGGTCATCCCCAGTTTGCGACCGTAAAAATGTGTAAGACGCATGATATCCTAGTCGAAGCCTACTCACCACTTGGCCGGGCAAAAGTCTTGACCCATCCGGCCCTCGTTGAGATGGCAGACCGTTACGGTGTATCCACCGCCCAGCTTTGTCTACGCTATGTGCTTGACAAAGACATTCTACCCTTACCGCGCTCTGCCAACCCCAAGAACATTTTGGCCAATACCGAACTACACTTCACCCTTGACGCTGCCGACCTCAAGGCCCTCGATGCATTGACCATCGAATCAATCGAGTTCGGTACCCCTGTCAAAAAAGCGTGACGCCAACCTAAAACGTGGCGGGTTCAACCGGGATAACCGGAAGACCCACCACGTTTTCTTATGTGTGCCTATGCTTCTGTCAGTTGTACTGCATGATAGAGCGCCTTGAGCTGCGCACGGTCAAGAAAAACCGGTACAGGATAAAACGGATGGCTTTCAGCGTAAGCTTGCGCGACCATCTGCTCGATATCCTCATCTTGAATGGCTGAGAACCCAGCAGGAAACCCAAACGCTTCATTGAACTTAAAGAGCGTCGCGATGAACGTTTCAGCCGCCACATGATCGGCGGTCTCATCACCTACGAGGCCGCCGGTTCTAGCTAGGTGCGCAAGTGGTTTGTGCACCTTTTTTCCATACGTTTTGAGTACATGTGGCATCAAGATAGCATTGGCTAGACCGTGGGGGATGTCATAAAACGCGCTGAGTGGATGTGCGAGTGCATGGATGTAACCGATATAGGCGCGCGTGAAAGCACGGCCGGCATGATAAGACGCTTCAAGCATCCCCATGCGTGCGGTCAAATCGTCACCGTCATGCACCGCTTTTTCAAGATGGGTGAAGATGCCCTTCACCGCATCAAGGGCATGTTGGTTTGTCGTGTTCGTACCGCCCTGACCGATGAACGCTTCAACCGCATGGGTCAAGGCATCTAGGCCAGTCATGGCCGTGATGGTTGCTGGCAACGTGCGGGTCAGGGAAGGATCAAGCACCGCCACATGGGGAATCAGAACCGGATCGCTGATGGCGAACTTGTGCCTCGTGCGCGGGTCTGTGATGACAGCTGCCACGGTCCCTTCACTGCCCGTGCCGGCCGTTGTCGGAATTGCCACAAGAAACGGAATCTTCTTGCGCACCTTAAGCAAGCCGGCCATTTGAGGCAACGTCTTCTTCGGGCGCACCCGCTGCGCAGCGGCTGCTTTGGCCGCATCGATGGGTGAACCACCACCAAGGGCAATCATGCCTTGTGCGGCCATGGCCTTATACGCTTCAAGCAGTTCTAAGACACACGTTGTCGTCGGATTCGCCGGCACATCCGCAAAAACCGAAACGGTTATCTTTTCTTTTTCAAGGCCTTCGATGAGACTGTTTGTGAGACCGAGTTTCATCAGCGTCGTATCCGTCACAAGCAGCACCCGCTCGATGCCATGTTTTTTCAGTAATGCCGGGACATGTGCGACAGCCCCTTCACCCTTCAGTTGTTCAGGGGTACGAAAACGCATGAAGCGACTGAAGAACTTCATGGTCTTTTGGATGATTCGATACGTGCAACGTTTCATACATGTCATCTTATCCACGCCTTTCAGAGGATCCTTTATTTTGTAAGAGCCTCAAGCTGTTCAAAACGACCACCAGCGTCGCGCCCACATCGGCGAGAATCGCAAACCATAGTGTCAAGCGTCCAGGAATCACCAGTGAAAGCGTCACGAGCTTCAAACCCAGCGCAAAAACAATGTTCGTCCAAATGATGCGGTGGGTCCGCCGACTCAAGCGCATCGCAAAAGGTAGTTTCCGTAAATCATCCCCAAGCAGTGCCACATCGGCGGTTTCTAAGGCAATATCTGAGGCACCAGCACCCATCGCAATGCCGAGATCGGCCAGAGCAAGCGCCGGGGCGTCATTCACCCCATCCCCCACCATCCCTACATGGCGGTGGTCTTCTTTCAGTTGTTCAATCGCCACGAGCTTAGCCTCAGGCATCAATCGCGCCTGAGCCTTCAAGGCGAGTTTTCCCGCCACATCGTGTACGGCTGCTTCACTATCCCCACTCAACACGATGCGGGTGCGAACACCCAGTTTCTCAAGTTGACGCATCGTTTCGATGGCATCTTTGCGCAAGGTATCGGCGAGCAGGAACCGTGCAACTGGGATGTCATCATAAAGAACCATGACCACGGTACCAACAGCCTCTGAATCTGTCACACCGTTTTGCGCTTCTTCTTGTTCAGTCGGTTTGCGAAGCACGACATCGACCCCGTCGATCCGCCCCTGAACCCCCGCTCCGCGTCGCGTCATAAAAGCCGTCACAACAAGAGACGCATAGTCGATGCCTTTTGCATCGACATAATCGAGCAAACTTTTCGCAATTGGGTGATCGGTGCGACTTTCAAGGGCGGCGACACGGGCAAGCATGGTTGGTTCATCCATCGTGTGATCGAGCAAGGTGTATGCCATGACAGCTGGTTTTCCGACAGTCAGCGTACCCGTCTTGTCAAAAGCGATCGCCTCAAGACGACCCAAGGTCTCTAAATGACGGCCCCCCTTGATGAGCACACCCGCCTGCGCCGCTTTGGCATGCGCTGCAACAACCGCTGTCGGGGTCGCAATAACCAAGGCGCATGGACAGCCAATCAGCAACACGGCAAGACCTTGATAAAACCACAGGGCAAACGGTTGACCGAAAACCAACGTCGGCACGAGAATAACCGCCAACGCCAAAACCATGACAATTGGTGTGTAGTAACGGGCAAAACGGGTGATGACGGTTTCAGAACGACTCTTCATTGACTGAGCGCGCATGACGAGTTCAACGATTTTCGCCAGACGGGTATCCCCTTGTTCAGCGGTGACTTCGACATCAAGCGTGCCTTCTTGATTCAGTGTCCCGGCATAGACCACGTCACCTACCTGCTTGTCAACCGGCATCGGCTCACCGGTAATCATCGCTTCAACCAGCGCGCTTTCACCCGCGACCACCACCCCATCAAGCGGCACGGCCGTCCCAGAGCGAACACGGATGCGCATGCCGGTACGAACCACCGCAACCGGTAGACTTTGCCAGCCTGCCTCTGTCTGTACCAACGCACTTTGCGGGGCCTGTTCAAGCAGTTTGCCAATCGCATTTTCAGCCCGGTCAACCGCGTAGCGTTCCAGACGTTCACCCAGTGCGAATAAGAGAATGATGACCGCGACTTCAAGCCATTCACCCAGTGCCATACCGCCGATGACCGCCAGGGTCATCAGCGTCTTCATATCAAAACGGAACTTCACAAGGTTTTGCAAGCCTTGCAGGAGCAAGTGTCTACCATTGAGCCACACAACCGCCGCATATAGACTGATGCGCAGCCATGACTGTGCAGGCCAAAGCCAATGGGTAAAAAGTGCAGCGCCCATCAACACCACCCCAAGAAGCCATATTCCATGATGTTTGATCATAGGTCGGACGGTTTCGTTACAGCACGTGCAACCAGGTATAGACGATGTCTCATCAAGCAGACCCTCATGCTTCATCATGACGGATCCGGCCTTCTTTTTGGTGGGCAAAGACCATATCGAGAATGTGTCGCACATGATCATCGTCAAGCTGATAGTAAACTTCTTTGCCCTTTTTTTCAGCTCGGACAAGGCCCAGTTTATAAAGTAAGCGCAAATGGTGCGAGGTCGTCGCGGTGCTCATGTCGCTGACATGGGCGAGGTCGCAAACACACATTGCTTCTTCTACACGGAGGGCAAAGACAATCTTAACGCGTGTGGGATCGCTTAAAGCCTTGAAAATATCGGCCACCTCAGTGGGGTTTTCTAAGTCGAGTAAATCCTTTACGTGCCGCACTTTTTCAGGGTTGATTGCATACGTTTCACATTCGTGTTTCAACATCGTGTCACCTCATACACAGCCATTTTCGTTTCTCATCTCCATTGTAACAAAAAAAGACAAACATTCAAGTGTTCGTTTGAATGTTTGTCTTGCTTTTTTCAGGATGAAAGTAAACCGAGCACCGCTTCTCGCCAACCTTCAGGGGTGCCGGTGTCATAGCGGCGTCCTTGAAACTGATAGGCGTACACCGGCTGTTCTTGCGCAAGGGCGTCAATGGCGTCACTGATTTGGATTTCTCCTTGTGCGCCGGGTCGGCTCGCCCTGATTTTTTGAAAGATGTCAGCGGTAAACAGGTATCGACCCAGTGTGGCCAGTTGACTAACAACTGCTTCAAGCGGTGGCTTTTCGGTCAGTTTTCTCACCCGGGTAAGCTGCACGGCAACGCGCTCACCTTCGACCATACCATAACGGACGACGGCTGATTTGGATACGGTTTGCACACCGATGATGCTTGCATGGTGTTCTTTGTACTGCGCAATCAGCTGCGCGGCAACCGGGACGGTGCTTTCGATGACATCATCGGCAAGCAGGACAACAAAGGGTTCACGCCCGACATGCGGTTCTGCGCATAAAATCGCATGACCGAGTCCAAGCGGCTCTGGCTGAACAACGGTATTGATCTTAACTGATTGAAATCTTGCATCATGCGCCTGCAAGGTGGAAATGTATTGGTCAATCAAGTCGTGTTTTGGTCCGACAATCAAGAAGATTTCAGTCAGACCAGCCGCCAAAGCTTCTTCAAGCACATATGTGATGACGGGTTTTGCGCCCAGCGCTATCAACGCTTTGGGAATGGTTTGGGTCAAAGGGTAAAACCGTGTCCCTTTCCCTGCCATCGGGATGACCGCTTTGCGAATCGGTTGGCTCATGGACTGACTACCTCCTTGTTAGATTTGCTTGAGATCGAGTTCGACCGGATTGATAAGCAGGTCGATGATAGTAAGAACCGCATCCATCGTATGGCGCTTTTCAAGACTCGCAAGATGTGGTTTGTGAATCACTTGCTCAGGTAAAAGCGGCATATGGATGAAGCCGGCTTTCGTGTCCGCTTCTTCTTTGGCGATATGATGTAACACCTGATACATGATTTGATTACAAAGATAGGTTCCGGCACTGTTTGAAAGCGTCGCCGGAATCTGCTTGCGGTGCATCCGTTGCATGACTTCTTCAAGCGGCAGGTTGGTGAAGTACGCATCCGGCCCGGCTTTGTCAATCGGTTTTTCATAGCTGATTTGCCCGAGATTATCCGGGGTTTTTGATGAGGCGACATTGATGGCGACCCGTTCGATGTTGACATGTGTTCGTCCTGCCGCAAGCCCGAGCATGAGAATGAGTGAGGGTTTGTGGCGATCCATCACCGGCAACAGCTCTGAAAAAGCCTGGTTCCAAATGACTGGTAGGGTCACTTTGATAATCTTTGCATCATACAGAAAAGCTGGTAACTCCGCCAGTATCTTCTGTGTTGGGTTGTCCTCAAAGTCTCCGAATGGTTCGAACGCAGTAACAATGACTGTCTTCATTGGCATCACCTGTCTTCAGGATAATTCTAGTGTACCATGTCAGCGACAATCTAACAATGAGTTAAACGGTAAGTCCTTGTATAGCAAATGGTGTAAACGAGATCTTGTGGTGAATTTAGTCATCATTGGTCTCAGTAAAATCTTCATCTATGTACCAAACATCTGCAATAACTTGTCCCTGAACAACATGTATTTTCCCTACAGGTCCATCCGGGCTTCCCCAGTAATTGTAGTTGGCATT
>RECF01000052.1 GCA_007694145.1 Acholeplasmatales bacterium
CAGTTAGGCGCTTCGATTAATCAATGATTTAAGTTCGTGTTCTAAACACCATGTCACCTACACCATCACTATGCGCAACCATTAGGACATGCGTTTGATATCTAATAAAAAAACCGTCTCAACGGACGGTTTGCGTAGTGGATTGCGTGGTATTACTTGATGCGATACTTGAAACTATCCTGGCCACTACGAGGATTGATTTCGCTGAAGTCCCGGTGGGCATTCTCTTCTTTCATATTTTCGTTTCGTTGGCGGTGACTGAAACTAGTCAGGCTCACGAAAAGAAAAAACACGACGACGAAAAGGATAATCAGACCGACAATCACGTATTCCATTTGCCACCCTCCTTCATGTCTTGACTTAAGATGGTTGTGTACAAAGGTTGCTTGATGTCCCTTTTGCCTCATTATAAACGATTATGTGAATAAAGCAAGTCATGAGAAAAGTGCTGAAATCAAATCATCCAAAGGGAATCACGACACCCGCGACGATGACCATCAAGACCCATAGCGGGGCCGGGATTTTTTTAGAAAGCATCACGACAACCGTCAGGATAAAGACGAGCCATATATCAAGACCGAAAGTCAGGTTTTGAGCCATCACGACACCGGTAGAGGCGATCAAACCGATGGCGACGGCAACAACACCTTTTAGGATGATTTTGATGTTGGGCATGGCTTGAAGTTCCGTCCACAGTGGAAAAATGAAAAACATCAGTAAAACCGCCGGTAAAAAGATGGCTGTGACACTGAGTAAAGCACCGAGTGTTTGACCGAACAAGCCAAGCTCACTGCTTGCAAGACCCCCGGCATACGCGCTGAAACTGAACATTGGACCTGGCAAACCTTGAACGAGACCATAGCCGGTCATGAACGCCTCACTGCTCAAAAAGCCAAACTGTTCGACCAAGCCGCTGTACATGTAAGGAATCAAGACTTGACCCCCGCCAATGACCAGCAAGCCGTAGCGATAGAAGGCATCAAAGAGTACGAGCAAACGGTGTCCGGTCAGTTGAGCCGCGCCATAAGCAAACACGGCAAGGCTCACCATCAATACGAAATATCGCCATGCCGGCGGGCGAGAAAGCTTTTGCCAAGACTGACGTTTCGGACTCGACCAAAGATAAGTCCCACCGCCGACAAGCATCATCAATGGAAACAGCCAAAACTGTCGGAAAAAGAGTGTCAAAACAAAAGCGGCCCCCGCAAACAGCAAAAGCCAAGGATCGGTGAAGGTCTTCCGTGAAAGGTTGACAAGCGCCAAAACAACAAACCCAAGTGCAAGTGCTGGCAAGGTGCGAAACACGTCAACCGTGACATCCCATGACGCGAGCAACTGCGGCGAAAAGGACAGCACGGTCATGACCAGCACCACCGGCAGCGCCCATACGAGTAACGTCAGCCACGCTAAAGGCTTGCCCCCATGCTTGTAACCGATGGCAAGGAGCGTCTGGGTACTGCTTGGGCCGGGCAAAAGACTTGTCAGAGCAATCAACTCGCCCAGCTCTTCTTGCGTCAGGTACTGTCGTTTTTCAACAAGTTGTTGACTGAAGACACCATAATGTGATTCCGGTCCGCCAAAAGCGCCCAGTGAGCATACAAGAACATCTTTGAGAAATGTCCAGCGCGAAACGTTTTGCATAGAAGACCCCTTTCATCGCAACCATTGTCTATGAGCATGTCATGCGTACCGTGTATAAGCATTGTGAAAACGTGATAGAATCCAACGTCATATCAACATCAAGTTTTCTACGTAAGGTACTTTAAATGGGTTTAGTCTGTACTGTTTTGTTCAATGAGGTTCCGGCATACGTCCAACAAGGTGACCATCGCCCAGGTGTCCTGCTTACAATAAGTTCGCATCGCGTCTAAAACATGGTCAAAGTGTGCGGGATCAATCACCGGATATGTCGCGTATGTCGTCGCGGCGAGCAGGCCGTTGTTGATGGCCATCCCCTCGTAAGTAATCGATGTGTAAGCGGGCAAGACAAACTTGATGGAGTATTTGCCGTGCAGTGCTTTTTTGTAAAGAATCGGCAACGCGCCCTTGCCAAGAAAGCCATCTTTCAAGTCGACGACGGCATCGCGGATATGCTGAAGTTCTGAAGCATATTTTGGTATCGCTAAGGCGAGTTCTTTCAAGCGCTCACGTTCAAACGTTTTGTGCCAAACCAGAACCGTACCGCCGGCACTCAAATCGATATGTTCAAGTAAGAATGCCACAACATCGTGTCGACAATCGCGGTGGTCTTCCGCAAGAAACTCGACATGATCGAGTGTGTTGTCACACATTCCGGCTTCTCGCTCAATGTGCAAAGACACTTGAAAAACATGTTGTTGATACGGCTTTTCGCCTTTAAAACGCGGTAAAGGAGCGGCGAATGATTCAAAGTCAAGATGATAGACCGGGTATTCAAGGTGGCTGAGGAAGGCTTTCAGTGAGGCTTGATCTACATGGATAGTATCATGGACGATAGCGTCATACTGCATGCGCCATTTAGGTTTCTTTGATCGATCTGCTTCATCTAAATCGGCAATCATCGGTTTGCTTTCTTGATGCGCAAAGCGCGCAGTGTCTTTATAGGAACTACCCATCAACTCATCCACATTATAATCAACCTTCAAATAGGGATTGCACTGTGTCAAGTACGGGCAAGCCCGTGGCGTACCCTTTTGACAGGCTTTGATCAGGTTTTGATAGCGGTTGTCGTGTTGGTCGATGTAGTCGACGACTTGCCTAACATCCTCAGCAACCACACTTTGAAGTTCTTCCGTAATGGTTGTCAGATCAATCAAGCTGATTACATGTTCGCCATTGACGACATCATAGGTCTCTTGACCGTCATGGTGGTAGTCTTTGTTCAAGAGGGCAAGATAATACGTGTGTGCTTTGGCTGAGTCATAGTCTATAGACCCTTCATAGACAAATCTTTGAAACGCCAAATCATATACATGGCGACCAACCTTATGCAATCGATCAAACAGGTTTTTGCGTGCCTTAAGATATTTTTCCTGTAAGGCAGTTTCTAGGTAGGGTGCTGTCTCTTCAACCAGTTTATGTACGTGGTTGTTTTTGACAAAGACGGGATGATAGACGCCGTTCAGTTTGAAGTCTAGCTTGCTTAGTTCGCTTGTTGTCGAGGCTTTGACTTCAATGACATGGACGCCGGTATCGGTTGGATTCAGGATATCGAGTTCAGCGGTCCACACATGCCCGTGCACGCTGCGTTCGACGTGATGTTGTCCACCTGAAGTATCCAAATCGATGGTGTGACCGCCCAACCGTTGACGGACCCATGTTGAGGCTTCGCGCTCCACACGCTCATGCAGGCCATTCAGCACGGCTTCCTGCGCCTTTGTCAAGGTTTCGAGGTCTTCGGCGTCTCCTGTCAAGTGCTCTAGTATGTCCTGATCGAGGGGGTCTATCGTATCGCCAACGGATTGCGTGTAATCGTAAAACCGTGGACACCGTAACAAATCAAGAAACCTGGTTTTTGATATGCGCATGGCAACCTCCTAGTTAACATCGTATAGGTCGTATTATACTGTATGTGACCTACTCTGACAAGGCTGTCGTGGTGACCGACTGGATGGCTCGTTTTAGTGTTCACTAGCGTTTCACTTTTCCCGTAAGCACTATGATAGAAAAAGGTCGCCGGTTTCGCGCAAAATCATGCGCTACCTATAAGGCGACCTGATGTCAGGCTGTCACTAGAAAGCTGGCTCACGTGTGAGGGTGTGTTTTGTTATAACGCTTCCGTTCATGCTCGATGAGCACTTTCTTTCTCAAGCGAATCGCATCGGGTGTAATTTCGACCAGTTCGTCATGATTGATGTAAGCGAGAGATTCTTCAAGTGTCAACTTGAGTGTGTCAAGCAGCTTGACCGCATCATCTGAACCACTGGCGCGCACATTGGTCAACTGCTTGTTTTTGCACGGATTGACGACGAGATCATTTGAGCGGGAGTTGATACCGACAATCATGCCTTCATAGACAGGGGTGCTCGGCTCAACTAACATCCGGCCACGCTCAGACAAATTGAACAAGCTGTAGGCCATCGTCTTACCGGCTTCCTTGGCAATGAAGACGCCATTGCGGTAATTGGGGATGGCACCGGCATGGGGTTGATAAGAATCAAACGACTTCTCTAGGGTCCCCCGTCCTCTTGTTGCGTTGATGAACTCACTCCGATAGCCGATGAGTCCGCGTGTGGGTACGAGATACTTCATACGTGTATAAGCTTCCGAACTGTCCATCGACAACATGGTTCCCTTACGGATGTTCAGTGCGTTGACGATATGTGAGACATAATCATCCGGACAGCTGATGGTGACTTTTTCATACGGTTCATACAGTTGTCCTGAAACATACTGTGTCAAGACTTCCGGCTTGCTGACGCACAGTTCATAGCCTTCACGGCGCATGTTTTCAAGCAAGACCGACAAGTGCAGCTCTCCTCGGCCACTGACTTTGAACCCTTCAATACCATCAAGACTTTCAATTTCAAGTCCGACGTTTGTTTCAAGTTCCTTATACAAACGGTCACGCAGCTGACTGCTGGTAACTTTCGTCCCGCTTTGACCGACAAACGGCCCGTCATTGATTAGAAAGTTCATCGACAACGTCGGTCGTTCGATGACCAGTGCATCCATCGCTTTGACGTGTTCAGGGTGGCAAAGCACTTCACCAATCGATATGTCAGCAATGCCGCTGAAGGTGACGATATCACCCGCATAGGCTTGTTCCTTAGCGACTTTTCCTAACCCTTCATTGACGAACACTTTGGCGAGTTTAACCATTTTTTTCTGGCCATCGCGCTTGATGAGAACGTAGGGGGTTTTGACAGACAAAACGCCCCGGGTGATGCGACCAATCCCCAAACGCCCAAGATAGTCATCATAGCCAAGTGATGATACCTGCATTTGAAGCGGTTCATCGGATGTGTCAGGATAACTGCCGACATGATCTACAATCAAATCAAACAAAGGCGTCAGTGAATCACTGGCATCTTCAACGGATCGTGTAGCAATGCCCGCTTTTGCGACCCCATAACAAATAGGAAAGTCGCATTGTTCATCATCGGCACCAAGTTCGACAAACAAATCGAAACATTCGGTGAGCACCTCATCGATGCGGGCGTCGCGCTTATCGATCTTATTGATAAAGACAATTGGCTTGAGACCTTGTTTCAATGCTTTTTCGAGCACCACGCGTGTTTGTGGCATCGGTCCTTCACTCGAATCCACCAAAAGCAAGACGGTATCCACGGTTTTGATGATGCGCTCAACCTCACTTGAAAAATCGGCGTGTCCCGGTGTATCGACAATATTAATTTTAGTATTGTTGTACTCGATGGCGCAGTTTTTGGCATAGATGGTAATGCCGCGTTCCCGTTCTAAGTCATTGCTGTCCATCACCTGTTCAATCAGGGCTTCGTTTTCACCAAAGACGCCGCTTTGGCGCAAAAAGGCATCGACAAGGGTGGATTTTCCGGCATCGACATGGGCGATGACGGCTACATTAATGATATTTTTTTCTCTCATGGTCATTCCTCCGACAAGGTTACAGGTTACTATACCACAAAAGCGCCTACTTACCTAAAAACTTGCCAATAAAACGTTTTCCATATTTCTTTCCTGCGCAGCATGCCCAAGCACCGCGTTATGGATTGCACGCGCTATCGTGCTAGGGGCTTCTTCTTCACTGCACATGCCATGTATGCGATGCGCCGAGTCATCGCTTTCAAACGGCTTATTTTAACCTGCTCTTTCTGTGAACGCTACGACAAATCTATGTTGGTTTCACCCCATTCACATGGTATACTTTTAATAGATACAAGAGAATAAAGGGGCGTGTTCTTGTGAATCTTGATCGATATCTTGCGTGGTTTGATCATGTTGAAATTGGGGTTTACTTTGTTGACTGTGACCGGAAGATTCGTTACTTCAACCAAGCTGCGGAGACGATTACAGGGTTTCTCGCACATGACGTCACGGGTACACACTGTCAGGACAATCTTTTCAACCATGTGTCTGAAGCCGGTGTT
>RECF01000084.1 GCA_007694145.1 Acholeplasmatales bacterium
ATTATAACACAGTATAGCGGTAAAACGGACGGAAATGACACTTTGTCATAGGACAAAATCCGTTTTACTTGCTAGTCAGCGCAGCCTTGATAAAGTGAAGAAAGAGTGGATGGGGTCGCAAAGGTCTCGAGACGAACTCCGGATGAAACTGGGTGGCGATGAAAAATGGGTGGTCGGGTAGTTCAATCATCTCGACTAAATCCAACTTTTCATTCATGCCTGAAAAGACAAGACCGTTTTCGCTCAAAATTTCACGGTAGGCATTGTTGAACTCATAGCGATGGCGATGGCGTTCACGAATCGCTTCGGTACCGTAAGCGGCATGCGCGTGGGTACCTGGCATGACGTGACAGTCATATAAACCAAGTCGCAATGTCCCACCTTTGTCGGTGGCATCGGTTTGACCTTTGAGAAGATGGATGACAGGATGTTCGACATTGGGATCGATTTCGGTAGATCCAGCTGTTTCAAGGCCACATACATGGCGCGCGAACTCGATGGTCGCAAGTTGCATCCCGTAACATAGTCCTAAAAAGGGTATCCCTTTGGTTCTTGCATACTGAATGGCCATGATTTTTCCCTGCGTTGCGCGTTGACCAAAGCCACCCGGCACGAGAATTGCATCGACATCCGCAAAAAACGTTTCGGCGCTATCTTCGCGTACTTCGGAAGCACTGATCCAGCGAATGTTGACTTTTGCGCTGTGGTGATATCCGGCATGATTGAGTGCCTCAACAACCGATAAATAGGCGTCTTGCAAGGCGACGTACTTACCGACAATGGCAACGGTCACCGTCTTATCGAGCTTTTTGATGCGCTCGATAAGCGCTTCCCACTCCGTCATATCTGCCGGTGGACAGTTGAGTTTGAAATGCCTACAAACGAGCTCATCAAGCTGTTGTGCCTGTAGATTCAGTGCCACCTCATAAAGTATGTCCGCGTCTTTGGCCTGAATGACGGCCTCTTTGCGTACATCACAAGACAGGGCGATTTTCTCCCGCATGCTATTGTCGATATCCCGCTCGGTACGCAAAACAATAATGTCAGGATTGATGCCGAGACTGCGCAACTCTTTCACGCTATGCTGTGTCGGCTTGGTCTTGAGCTCTTTGGGTGCATCGAGGTAAGGAACGAGTGTATTATGGATATAAAGCGTGTTCTCATGACCAAAATCGCGTCTTGACTGTCTGATCGCTTCTAGAAAGGGCAATGACTCGATATCGCCAACGGTACCACCGATTTCGGTAATGACGATATCGGCTTCAGAATCATCGCGTGCCGCAATCAGCTTGTCCTTGATTTCATTAGTGATATGAGGAATGACCTGGATGGTAGCACCCAGATAATCACCACGTCGTTCCTTTTCAATGACATTCTTATAAATACGCCCGGTTGTGATGTTGGAGTTTTGCGTCAAGTTCTCATCGATGAACCGTTCATAATGTCCAAGATCAAGGTCGGTTTCCGCACCATCATCCGTCACGAAAACTTCACCGTGCTGATACGGTGACATGGTACCGGGATCGACGTTGATGTATGGATCGAACTTCTGCATAAAAACCTTTAAACCTCGGTTTTTAAGCAATCTTCCCAAGCTTGAGGCGGTGATGCCCTTGCCGAGACTTGAGACGACCCCACCGGTCACAAAGATGAATTTTGTCGGCATGTTTGAACCTCCTAAAAAAAAGAAAAAGTTCTCTTTTCGGAGAACTTTTTGGTTTTAGAGCCCACTAAAATTATACCAAAACCTTTTTGATTTGCAAGGTTTATTTGTCGTATTCGTCCTCGTAGCTGTCCATGTATTCATTGTACTCTTCTTCATCGAAGTCATCGTACTCATCATCTTCTTCAAGGGGTTCGATGTCTGCAGTATCTTCGTCTGCTTTGTCTTTTTCAGGTGTCAGCGTGACATCCACTTCGATGTCATCTTCATCGATAGTGACAGGTTCGGGCGTGACAACTGGAACGGTCTCAACGACAGGTTTAGCTGCAGCAGCTTCTGCCTCAGCGTCAACATCCGCTTGGAGAGCTTCAGCTTCGATACGGGCTTCTTCGGCAAGGCGACGCGCTTCGATTTTTGCAAGATGGGCTTCTTCGGCCACTTCTTGTTCAGCAATCCGTGCATCGAGCACTGCATCATGCACTTCCGCATATTCATTGTAAAAAGACCCGTCTTTGTCCCACAGATCATTTTTCTGGTGGCGTTTTAAATCCCATGTGTTGTTGCCCATGTAGATGAACTTGGCACTGCTGGTCAAATCGGTATAAAACGCGTTGAGAACATGACCGATTTCTTCCTGATGATTATGATTGCTCATGTCAAGTACTTTGTCAAAAAGCTGGTACAAGTCCAGCGGTTCTTTGATGTCATGCAGAACTTTCTCTGCAAGATTGATAAGACTCATTTCTTGGATGCCAAGATCGCTCATTGACATGCCTCCTCAGTGCTTCGCCACTAGATGAAAACGGTGGGTGGGGCAGATTTTTGATGCGTTATGTATTATATAATATGTCGCCATCAGTTGCAAGTGAAATCAGTCTATTTCCGGAATTAACGGTAAATCCACGACAAATGTCGCCCCTTCGCCGGGACGACTGTCCAAAGCGATGGTGCCACCATGCTTTTGGACGACGTTTTTGATGATACTCAAGCCAAGACCACTGCCACCGGATGCACGGCTTCTCGCCTCGTCAAGACGGTAAAAACGCTTGAAGACTTTGTTGTGTTCGGACACAGGAATCCCAATGCCGGTATCCTTGACGGTAATCCGATACATCGTTCCCTGTTGATAACCTTGGATGGATACACCACCAGTATCGGTGTAGTTCAAGCCATTTTTGATCAGGTTGATGACGACTTGGCGCATCTTGACAGGATCAACCGGTAAGATGACCTCTTCAATGTCGGCAGATAGTGTAAGTTGCTTGTCGTGTGCGGTGGGCATAAGCAGTTGGACACTTTCATCGATCAACGCTTTGATGGCAGTATTTTCGCGCTTTAATTCATAGTCGAGACGATCCATTTTCGAAATGATCAGCAAATCACTCAAAATGGTTTCAAGTCGCTTGGTTTCATGATGAATCATCGTGATAAAATCTTGGCGTTGTTTTGCATCCATGTCGGTTTCGCGCAACAGAATTTCCGAAATGCCCTTGACGGCACTGAGCGGTGTCTTCAGTTCGTGACTCACGTCAGCGGTGAACTGTTTTTGAAACATTTCCGCTGTCTTGATGGGCGTGATATCATGGATGACAACGAGACACCCGCGAAACCATTTGCCTTCAAAAACTGGTGAGATGTTGACATCATAGGACTGGTTGTCGATGATGATTTGACGACGCTGTTTAATCTCTTGCAAAAAAGCATCATGAACGACTCGGTAAAGGCTTTTGATTGGTTTGAGCGTATCGTAGGTATGATTGACGACCGGGCCAATGGCAAAGAAACGATGGAATGTATCATTGACTTCTTTGATGACTTCATGCTCATCGATGAACAATAGGCCGCTGTCAATAACTTCAAGCACTGTCATGAAACGACCCGCAGCCTCGTGGGTTTGCTTTTGCGTCTTATCGAGCTGATAGAGTAGTGTCTTCTTCTCTTCTTTTTGCCGACGCTCGCTTTCTATGATGTGGGTCGCGTGTAAGGCAAAATGATAAAATAGCAGGGCCAGTACGGAAAAGACGACGGTCACAGGACTGAGATTCAACAAGATAAGCCCGGTTGCAACACCATAGACGATCACGGTTACCACATAGTATTTCCGTGTTTGCATCAAGACCGCCTCCTTATAGCTTCATTATATCAAATAGCTTGTGAAAAGCACTCAATTGAGTTCTTTATGTTCTCCTGAATGCAAAAAGACGATGTGTTCGGCAATATTCGTCACATGATCACCGGCGCGCTCAAAGTGCTTGATCACAGGCAAAGAGCGCGCAGCCTCGGCAGCCTCATCATCCGTTTCCTGTCTAGCGATTGCGATGAAGTGCTCGATATCTCTCTGGTAAAGGGTGTCTACGGCATAATCTTGCTCAGAAACATCTTCCGCAAGGGCAACATCTTGGGTAGCGTATGCTTCTTTGATTAGCCTGAGCATGTTCATCAGTGGCGGGCGATACGCGCACATTTGCGTGCGGTATTTTTGGTTTTCGTGGTCGGTTTTGAGCACGTATACAGCTACATTGACCGTATAATCGGCAATGCGCTCAAGATCATTGGCGATTTTCACGGCTGTCATGATTCGTCGCAAATCACTGGCAACCGGGCATTGCTTGAGGATGATAAGAAAGGCATCTTCGTTGATGCGCTGCTCTTGAACATTCACGCGTCGGTCTGCTTCAATCAGGTGGCCTGCAAGTGTTTTGTCGTTGCTTTCAAGCATATGAAACATTTCATCAAATGCGGTAATGACATAATCAAACATGTCCAGCATGTTCTGTTTGAGTGCCTCCAAGGCCTCATCAAAGTACGGTCTAAGTACCGCCATGGTCTATCCGAACCTCCCGGTGATATAGTCTTCGGTTTGCTTGTGTTTTGGTAGCGAAAAGATTAGGTCCGTCTTGCCATATTCAATCAGTTTGCCCATATAGAAGAAGGCCGTGTAATCAGAAATACGGGCGGCTTGTTGCATCGAATGGGTCACGATGATGATGCTATAGCGTTTCTTAAGATCGCTGATGAGGTTTTCGATTTTTTGCGTGGCAATCGGGTCGAGAGCACTTGTGGGTTCATCCATGAGTAAAACCTCCGGTTCCATCGCCAAAGCTCTCGCGATGCAGAGGCGTTGTTGTTGACCCCCGCTGAGTTCAAGTGCCGAGGTATCGAGTCGGTCTTTGACTTCATCGTGAAGCGCAGCTTGTTTCAAGGCATTCTCAACGATGTCGCGTAGCACCGCTTTGTTTTTGATGCCTTGACATCTTGGCCCGTAGGCGACATTGTCGAAAATAGTCATCGGAAACGGGTTGGGTTTTTGAAACACCATACCGACACGTTTGCGCAAACTGATGACATCATAGTCTTCATGGTGACATGGTTCATCGCCAAGACAAATGCACCCGTCGACATGGCAGTCGGGAATCAGATCGTTCATGCGGTTCAAACAACGGATAAACGTACTCTTTCCACACCCCGACGGTCCGATTAGGGCTGTCACCGCATGACGATTGACGGTAAGGTTAATGTTTTCAAGCGCCACGGTTTGGCCATATGTAACAGTCAAATTATCAATGGTGAAAATGGGTTTGTTTTCCATGCAGGTCACCCTGTCTTTCTTTTGAGTTGATGGACGGTCAGTTTGACACCGATGTTGAGGATGAGTACAACAATGAGGATGAGTAGTGCGATGGTACTTGACAGTTCGATGTTGGCAGGTTCATCCGTCATCATCGACCAGATGTGAACCGCGAGTGAGGTAGAGTTTTCCTGAATGCGGACCTGGTCCTTCACAGCTGTACCAAGTACGAATATGAGTGCAGCTGATTCACCGATTATCCGCCCAATAGCTAGAAACACCGCTGTCATGATGCCCGGAATGGCATTGGGCAAAACCACCTTGCCAACGGTTTGCGTTGTGTTCGCGCCTAGGGCAAGCGAAGCGAGCCGATAGTCTTTCGGAATCGTTTTGAGCGCTTCTTCGGTGGTACGTATGACCACCGGCAGCAAAATTACGGTGAGCGTCATGGCTCCGGCAATCAAACTGGGTCCGCGCGTAAGATTCAACCGGATGGTAAGCGGTACAAAGACACTGATGCCAAGAAGCCCGTAAATGATGGACGGCACACCGGTCAACGTTTCAATCAAGGATCGCAATGTTGATGTGACCCGGTTGATGGGTGCAAGTTCACACAAGTAGATGGCAGTCGCGATGCCAAGGGGCATGACCATTGCCAATGTCAAACCGATGAGAATCAAGGTGGTGATCAAGGAGCCCCGAATACCGCCCCCTACCGTTGAAAAACTCACTTCATAAATGGTGGCGCCAGATTCAAGGTCAGAAATCATGCTCGCCGCACCGCGTCTGGTCAAGGAGGTCGGATGGTCCGTGTAGGAGATTCTGGTGATGACTGTATCGATTGCAATCGTCACGGGCTGGTTGAGATTATTGGTGTTGACTAGATTATGCAAGGGGGAATCAGGGTGCATGTAGGTGACCTGAATCACCGTGTTGCCCCCGCGGTCACGGGTATCGGACAATCCTAATCCGTATTGGGGTGCATAGAGGATGTCATCGGATAAATCGTCCGGTCTTTCACATGTCTCACACGCTTCAAACCGCAGCGGTCGACCGTTGAAGTACTGGGCATGATAATCACTTGTAAGTAGGGCTAAGTTAAATCGTCCAAGGCCATTGGCCATAATGAAATACAGGATAATCCCTAAGAAAAATGTTGCGGTCAAAGCGCCAAGATAGGTGAAGCCTTTAGCTAGGCCATCGAGCATATTTCGTTTCTTATACATGAATTTTCCCCACCTTCCGCTTGATGAAGTTCAGCAGGAAATTCGTAATCAAGATGACCGCCATTAGGAGTACGCCCAAAGAAAAGCGAATATCATAGTCAATCCCCGATGTTTCTTTCATCCCTTCAAGCATCGTCGATGTGATGGTTGCGGTGATGTCAAAAAGTCCTAAGTTGGGGCCACTGCGACTCGATCCCGCCACCAATGAGACGGCGGTCGCTTCACCCAATGCTCTGCCGACGGCCAAAATCGCACCGGCAAAAATCCCGGACTTTGCGGCGGCAAGCACCACTTTGAAGTGGGTTTGCGTAGGACTTGCGCCCAGTGCAAGTGACGCGTGCTCAAGATTTTTGTCTACGCTACGAATGGCAACTTCACTGACGGCTGTGATGGTAGGCAAGCTCATCATCGCCAGTACGATGACAACAGCAAACGTACTGTTTCCACCACTCGATTGTGTCCCCATAGCTCTAGCAAGACTGTGAATCCAAGGAAGAAATACCCCTGCCGCCACCAGTCCGTACACAATAGAAGGGATCGATGCCAGCAACTCCACGATCGTTCGCATCGCATGCGACAAAGCAGCGGGCGCAATCTTAGCGATGAAGAGTGCGGTCAGCACCCCAACTGGAAACGACACCAACAAGGACAAGAATACGACATACAGCGTATTGACAATCAAGTACCCGGCCCCATAAGCTGTGGATATGAATGTTGCCCCCCCTAGCCAAACCCTGCCGGTTAGAAAACCAACCACATCGACGCGGCCGAGTTGATTGTTGTCGGTGATGAAGGGTATGATACCACGGGTGGTAACAAACACGGCAATCAGAATGATGAATGAAGCACTGAGTAAGGCTATGGCGAGTAAAAGGCCTTTGATCAAGGTATCTTGGATACGGCGGTTTTTCGATGACGCCTTGATGTTTGGCAGTTTCGTGGGAAGCGGGGTATCAGTCTGTGTGTGCATGCACATGGGCCTCCTGGTCAAAAAGCCCGTGACCGGGCTTTTTAAGATACGTTGTTTCGATAAAAACTTGGGGCAAGGTGTGATTCATGATTCAATCTTCAAGCAGTTCGCTCCAGCGGGTGATGTCTCCAGCATAAATATCACGAAGCTGTGCCGCAGTCAGTGAGTTGACAGGATTGTCTTTGTGGACGATGGCCACAATCGCATCCCAGGCCAACTGGCCACGGGTTTCAGGATCCGTCTCAAGTTCTTCATTTCTGAAAGGTCTTGATGAATAGCCGATTTCTTTGGCATTGACGCCGTCTTTTTCATCACCTTGGGTCCGTTTGAAAGCATCTGAACTGCCCGTATGATCATTGACCGTCACAACGTTTCCACAACGGGGGGAGAAGGCATCACTCAAAGCTTCCGCAATGCGGGTGATGGAGTCAGAACCACCGAATCTCAAGGTCAGTGCGCTGTTGTCTTGGGCACAAATCGGATGATCGGCTGCCACGTCGTTCCAGCGGTAACTTGAAGGCAGTGGGACGGCACCTTGGTCCGCGATGACATCCGAACCGTCGAGCGACTCAAGGAACGCAACGAATGCATCGGCGATTTGTTTGATCTCTTCACTGGCCCAGTCATCTTCGGCGCGTGTCATGAAGACAAAGGGACGTTTCAAGCCATAGCTATCATTGATGACGTTTTCTTCAGTCGGTTCGACGCCTTCGAAAAACAGGGCTTTGATGGTATCGTTGACGCTAGCTAGTGACACGTAGCCAATACCGTACTCATCGACGGTCATGGCATTCATGATGCCAAGATTGTTTTGCGTCGCGAAACCCGAAGCAAGAACGGCATCATTTCCGGACGCCTCAGGAAAACCAATGCCACGCATGAACCCATCGCGTGTTCCAGAAGAGGTATCGCGGGTGTAGATGTTGATATTCCCGTCAAAAGTTTCATCGTCTGAAGTCGTTGAGCAACCATATGCAGCAAGAGCGAGCAGCATGAGAACGAGTAATATAATTCCTTTTTTCATTTTCAAGAATCCTCCTTAGTTTATGTTCGCCCCTACTATACAGCACCAACATGAAATTTCCATGCGGGTTTTGTTAACTATTCGTGAACAAATGTTATTAAAAAAACCACGACCCAAGTCGTGGTTAGAGTAGTTTATAACCGATGCCGCGTACAGTCTTGATGCGTAGCTGCTCGGGATCGAGCTTCTCCCGCAACTTGAAGATGTGGACATCGACAACCCGGGTGTCACCATCATAGCTGTAGCCCCACAGTTTACTGAGGAGTTGTTCACGTGACAACGCCTTCCCCCGGTTAATAATAAGATATTCAAGCAACTCGAACTCCTTGAGAGTGAGTGCGACCGGATGATCGGCTTTAAACACTTCATAGCTGTCGCGCTTGAGAACGATATCCTCATACGTCAGGAAATCGTCCTGATTGCTCGTCTTATGGCGCCGCATGGCAGCTTTCATACGGGCGGTCAGTTCTCGGGGTGAGAACGGTTTGGTGACGTAGTCATCGGCGCCGGCTTCAAAGCCTTCGATTTTGTTATACTCGTCATCCATCGCCGTCAACATAATAATATAGGATGTCACACCGGCATCACGTAGCTTTTTGCAGACATCGAGGCCATTGAGCGAGGGTAACATCAAATCAAGCAGGATGATGTCATACGCGCCTTCGCTGGCTTTTTGAAACCCTTTCAATCCGTCACTCTCGGTATCTACCTCGTAATCAAGCTGTTTCAAGTCGTACTCAAGCATCCGTAAAATACTGATTTCATCTTCAATAATCAATACTTTGGCCATGATGGGCTCCTTTCCGGTCATGCCGGTTTCTTTTCAGGTTCAAGATCATGGTAGTAGTTTTCATGCAACACATTGAGTGCGATGTTGGTGCAATGATCGCCGATTCGTTCAACGTTTGACAAGATGTCGACAAATAAGTCGTCATCACAGTCAGGACCAACGCATTCATTCATCCTTCTCACATGACGCTTCCGGTACTTTCTCACTAAGGTATCAATCATATCTTCATACTCGAGAATCTCCTGGGCCACTATTTTGTCTTGAAACTTGAAGGCTTGAAGGGTCAACCTGATGGTGTCACCAACGACTTCATAGACATGTTCAAGATCCTGTGACGCTTCTTCACTGAGTATCTGACGGTGTTCATGACGATACTCGAAAAAGTCATACAAATTTTGGCTGTGATCGGCAATGCGCTCAAAATCACGGATGGCATCAACATAAATGGCTTGAAGGTGCGCGAGCTGGGCGTCAAGGTCGGTCAAGGACACTTTGACGAGATAGTCATGGACTTTTTGGTCGAGTGTATCGACAATTTCTTCAAGTTGACGACCTTCTTCAAGGACTTTCTTATCTGGTTCGAACGTGAAGCGTACACTGCCTTGATACATCGTGTCGACAATATTGGACATGGTGATGATGACCTGTTTGGCACTTTCAAGCGCAAGCGCGGGCGATTCCTTAATCAATGAATCCTGTAGCATCGAGACATTCAACTGATCCATGGCGTCATCACCCTTGATCAGTTTCATGCTCAACATGACGAGATATTTGATGAACCAGTACATGATGAGGGTGTTGGCGACATTGAAGAAAATATGAGCGAAGCTGATGGTCATCGCCACCGGCCGTCCTCCAAGGAGCCACATTTCAAGCAAACCGATGAACTGCGCATACGGTCTAATCAACAAGAGGAACAACATACTGCCTCCCACGTTGAAGATAACATGGGCTGCCGCTGTGCGTTTCGCAGCCACACTCCCGCCGATGGCCGCAAAAATGGCAGTGATGGTCGTACCGATATTTGAGCCAAACACAATGGCGACGGCACCCACAAGTGGCATGGCTCCTGTCGTATAAAGTTCTTGCAAAATGCCGATGGTTCCTGTGCTTGACTGAATGAGCGCGGTCAATACCGCACCGACAAGCACACCTAAAACAGGCACATCCGACACCTTGAGCAAGGCTTGTGTAAAAGCAGGAAAGTCCACGAAAACCTTGAGCGCGCCCCCCATCAAATCTAGGCCGTAAAACAACATGCCAAAACCGAGCATGACCCCACCGAATCGCCCCGCCTTGGTTTGTTTACGAAAAAAAACAAGCAAGCTGCCCACACCCATGATGAGCAACGCATAATTTTTGATTTGTAGACCGATAAGAAAACTGGTCACGGTTGTCCCGATATTCGCACCAAGAATGATACCGACTGCCTGGGGTAACGTCATCAGGCCCGCACGAACAAGACCGACTGTCAGAGCGGTTGTCCCTGAACTTGATTGCAATAACCCCGTGATGATGATCCCGACAAAAATCCCTTTGAGCGGTGTGTTGGTCGACTTCTCAATCATAACTTTGAGTCGATTACCAGCAAGCAGTTTGAGTGAATCGCCCATCAGCTGGATGCCATAGAGAAAAATTCCCAACCCCCCGATGACTAAAAATAAGGTTCTTGGCCAATCAACGGTCGTCAGCATCATGTCCGATTCCTCGCTTCCAGGTGCGTATTATCATCCATTTCAAGGATACCACAGCCGCTTGAAAAAGCCTAGTTGAGAACGATTTTCTAACTCCAAGTTAACGATTTCTTAACAAAAATACCATTAAAAACCAAACAAAAAGCACAACGATGTGTGCTTTATTTTGAAGCTTTGTATGCTTTGACATGGGCATCGAGTGCCACAAGCAGTTCCTTAGCACGCGTCCACGTCCCTAAGTTGGCGCCACAGGCCATCGGATGCCCACCACCATCAAACTGGTTGGCAATCTCGTTAATCGCCGGGCCTTTGCTGCGGATACGGGCACGCACGATTTGCTCTTCGTACTCAGCCAACAAAACCCAAACAGGACAATCTTCAAAGACACTCAGTTCGTTGACGAGACTTGAGGCATCTTCAATCGTCACGCCATAGTCGGCAATCAAAGTATCGGTCATCTCGATGTAAGCAACACCGTTTGGTGTCTTCTGATAATTGAGGAGCACATAGCCTTTGAAACGGACAAGTGCTTCAGACTTTGTGTCAAGTTGCGCGTAAACCGACTGGGCATCAAGTCCAAGATCATAAAGCATGGCGATATTACGGAATGTGTCCCCGTCGACACCGGGGTACTTGAATCGGCCTGTGTCTGTCAATGTCCCGGTATAAAGCGCCCGGACGCCTTTTTCAGTCAAGGTGTAAACATCCTTGAATAAGCGGTACAAGTCCAAAATAATCAAAGCTGCAGCCGGGCGGGTCGTATCCACGTATTCAATGTCGCCGTATGGGTTGACATTCAGATGATGGTCAATCTTGATGAGCAAGTCACCTTGTGCATAACGCCTTTCGGCAATCCTGTCTTCTGCAGCGGTGTCTACCGCAATGACAAGTGCACCCGTGAAGACGCTGTCGTCGATGGTGTCCGGCGTGCCGAGAAACTTGACGTACTCGGATTCCTCACCGGATACGTATACTTGCTTGTCAGGCCAAGTGCTTTGAATCATATCTTGCAACCCGAATGCTGTCCCCATGCAATCGCCGTCAGGGCGCTTGTGCGGACAGATGATGATGGTCTTGTACGCTTGAATCGTCTCATGAATCTTAGTCAAAATTTCTGTATTCATAATGCCTCGCTTTCTTCGGCGACAAGCCGATCAAGATCAGCCAGCAGCTGATCGGTCTCTTGCCAGCTGGCAAATGTACAGCCGCATGCTAACCCATGGCCGCCGCCACCATACCGTTTGGCCACTTCGACAACAGGTATTGCTTCACTACGGATTTCACAATGAATCACACCCTCATGATCTTCAGTCAAATTGACCCATACCGGAATACCTTTGATACCGGCCATTTGATTGACCATCCCGCGGCTGACAGTGAAAAAAGAGACCTCGTAAGTATCCATGACGGTTCGATCATTTTTCATGAAAGCCACACCATGGGGGGTGGTCTGAAAGTGATTGACCACATGGCCTTTCAATTTCTTGACGGCAAGACTCTCCGTGTAGAGCTTTTTATATAGCCATTGGTGACGCGCCCCGCGTTCAACTAGAAATGCCGCTGAACGAAACGTCAGCGCGTTGACTTGCGGATAACGGAAGCGCCCACTGTCTGTAACAAGACCGGCAAACAAGTATGTGGCCGTCTCGGCATCGACACATAAGTCATGGCGCATCGCCATATCGGTTAAAATTTGACAAACGGCAATGTGTTCTGGGAATGACAAAACCTTTGCATCAAGATCCGATGTGTTGAGATGATGGTCGACGACGACCCGCTCTTCTGCCAAATGATAGCGGTCATCACTGATGCGGGCGTGTTGGGACACATCGAGGATGATGGCTAACGCACCTTCATAAAAGGCATCATCTACCGTGTCCATCGATCCGATGTATGCATAGTCGTTTTCATCCCCGACAAGGCGCACTTGCTTACCCGAAAAATTTCCGTGAATAAGCCCTCGTAGTCCAAGTTGTGACCCCAATGCATCAAGATCGGGTTGCCGGTGTCGATGGATGACAATTTTGTCATAGTGTTCAATGGCATTCAATAATGATTCATACATAATCGTTCTCCCATCCCTTTGTTATACTGGATTACCAGCGGCCTGGATACGGACGGTCCTGCTCATAATCCCAGTACCAATCAAGCAAGTCACCAAACATTCCGCGTCCCTCTTCTCTTGCCAAAGCCTCAGCGTGAAACATCCACTCTGTGTAGGTTTTGTCTTCATAAACCGTAATGTCCGTCTCGCCAGCGCCAAACAGATACTTAACCTCACCGAGACCTTGTCGGACAATCATGTAATTCAGCAAGAAATAGTCTTCCTCGCCCGGCAACATAATCCAGACCCACGCAAGTAATCGTTCAAAGTTGCCCGTCAAATAATCACCGGGATCGGTCTGCAAGACAATGCTTTCAGCTTCTTCAAGCAAATTACACACATAAATCGTCGCTTGACGGCCGAACGGTTCCTCGCGTCCAGAGGGTGTTTCCGGTGTGTCGATGTTCAAGTAGCGGGTACTTTTGGCAGATGAACCGATGCGACTGTAAATGTCTTCAGGGTAATGGAATACCGTGGTGTCACCATCAATACAGCGACCGATACCACCAGCGGGGTTATAATCAACAGAAAATGCACCCCCACCCCCAAGATAAAGTGTTCTTGAAGGATCACCCGGCTCATAGCGGCTGTTATCTTGCCAACGGGGCAAGTCAAAGAAATGCGTCCCTAATAGCGGCCCGTCATACGGGATGGCTTCTACAACAAAGTAGTCACTTTCGTCAACAAGCGTTTTAGACACGATAATGGTTATAACAGTCCCCTCAGGCACATCATGCCCAGCCTGCCTAAAGGCACCGTATTCAATGAACTGTCTTGATTTAGGTCTTTCCACATGGGTTCTTTGTTGGACAACGACTGTCAGTCCAAGGTCTTCAAGAATCGCCACAGCCTCTTCTTGAACCGTATTGGTCAAAACCGGTAAACGTACATGCCCTTCAGGAACTGGGGTTTCAGGGCGGGGTTCGCTCGGCAGATCGCAGCCAAACAATAATACAGCCAGCGTCACCAAGATTATCATCAACAGTATTTTACGCACATCGATCATCCTTTTCTACTATATCCATAACATCATATCATAGCACAAATTCGTTTGATTCGCACAAAAAAAACAGCATTATCAAAAAGTAATCCCCCAAGCTAACTAGCTTGGGGGATATTGAAAAGACTATGCTAAAAACTTGTGTATTTTTCCTCTTCGTAGCCTTGTCAGGTTAGGTCTAAACAACGGTTAGTGTGCTGAATATTAATTAGGCTCTCCAGTACGATAAACAGTAACATTATCTACAACGCCTGCTTGTGCGGTGTTGTTTGCAGTCGTACCTGATCCTGGTGCATTGATTGAAATACGGTAAATTCCACCACCAGAAACTTCATAAGATGTTGTTTGATAAGTCGCTGTTAAAGTATCAACCAAGTTACTTGCACCTTCAGTATTTTCTAGGAGAATCCAAGAATCGGTCGCATCATCATAAACTTCAAGACCATAAACAGCTTCGCGATTTTCATTTTTAAGATTGTTTACAGCTGTTTGGCTCCAAGCGGTATAATCAAACTCGATGATGTACTCGCCATCTTCAAGTCCACTCAAATCAAACTCGATGTATGCATAGGTTCCTGCGGTAGAGTGTGGTGAGAGAATAACCGCTGGGTTACCATCGAAATTGTTGATTTGCATTCTTGATTTGTTTAGCGTATACTCAGTGTCATCCCAAGTATTTGTAAAGGTAATTTCGTCTCCTGCATAACCTGTAACGGTGCTACTACCAAAGTCAAACTTTTGGACTATGAGCAGGGGTTCTTCATCACTCTCTGCTAGAACGAACACATGGAAGGCGACTTCAACTTCAGCTGAGATGGTAGCTGTCAAGATAACGTGAACATCGTCTTCACCGGCTTCAGGACGTGTTACGACGCCTTCTGCTGTGATGGCTTCATTGTCAGATGCCCAGTGAATCGAGAACACATCAGGTCCAAGATCATGATTAACCCCAGCCACAACCAACTCTAATGGTAAGACAAGGTCACCTGTTGCTTCTTCAGGTACATTAATGCGCGCTTCAAGTAATGCTTCAATTTGCGCATCGGTCAACTCAGGGAAGTACACGCCTTCAGCACGAAGATTACTAAAGGAAATGTCATAAACGGTGAACTCAATCCAGGGGATGGTATCACCAATTTCATACAGGTCGAGAATATGTTGCCCATAGTTACGGGTATCAAAACGGACAAGCATGTCTTCGTCAGTCTCAAGGAAAATGGTATTGGACGCTGTCCCTTGAATGACGATATCATAGACACGGAAACGCATCGATGAGTTATTCGGATAGTCATTGACGATGTCTTGCAATGTTTGTGTGTCATCGACAAATATATCGTGGTCGCCGCCTTCGTTTTTCACAAGAACAGGATCAGCAATACGGCGTTGGGTATTCCCGAAGCTCGTAAATGTTTCGAGCGTACCGCGCACAACAATCAAGTTACCAATTTCAACACCAGTAAATCCAGCAGGACGGATATAAATCGCCGTGCCATCTGAATCTTGGATGAAGAAACCACCCGCAAAGTCAGGATATGAACTTACAACACCTTGTAGGAGCACTTCAGTGCCGTCATCTTCAAGCAGCGCTTCAGCAACCGTCATGCCCTCAGGCACGAAATCTTCGTCTAGAACAGTGACTTCGAAAGTACGGATTGCAGATCCTTCACCCACCGTGACTGTAACAGTCAATGTAACGACGACTTCTTCGCTGGTCCGTGTAACGGTACCATTAGGTGCGATGACCGCTTCATTGTCAGAGGCCCATGCAAAGCTGGCTTCCCAACCTTCAGGATGTTCCCAAACAAGCGGCAGTTCAAGATCTTCATAGATACCGCTCAGGTCACCAAGGTCGATGGCGCCAGCAGCGATAGCTGCCAAATCGTCATCGCTCAGTTCACCGATTGCGATGTCATCGGCTGTGCCGAAGAATGCGACGAAGTTGTTGCGGTGATCCCATTGGAAGACAGTCACTTCAACGGTGACGAGTTCGTCTTCAAAGTCAACAAACAGGAGGTTGCCAGTATTATGGTGGATTTGGACAAAATCATCGCCATCCACAAGTCTTACATCTGTGAAGTTACCACGGATGACTTGGACAATACCAGTGAGGGTAACGATGGTTCCGGCAGGATAAACGCCAGCACCGATGTCGGCAATGTCGACTTCACCAATATTTTCAGGTAGATCGTATTCAGTATCGGTGGTTTCGATATGTTTCAGCGCTGCGATTTGAGGAATGCCTGCGAATGTGTCGCGAACACCAACAAGGTGCACCACTTCACCGACTGCAAACGGTGGCGGTCCATCATTTGGATGGGGTACGACATTGAGGTCTCGGACATACATGTGAGCCGTGCCGTCATAGATAAAGAAACCACGGTTGGCTTGGATGTTCGATTGCACAACGCCTTCAACCATCACATGGCGACCATCCGGTACAAGAATCGCTTCTTCCATGGTCATCGGTGCCAAAGCATCGACTTTCACGGTGACTTCGCCGGTAGCTTCGCCGAATGTAGCGGTACCGGTAAAGGTGACTTCTGTTGGGCTTTCCGGCATGGCAACGTACGTACCATCATCGGCAATCAGTTCAGGATGGCTTGATGTCCAGTCTGTAAAGACCGAACCAAGAGCCCCTACTGCAGGCAAGACGATGTCGTCACCGAACGTGTAATTCGGTGCAGCTACAGCGGTAGCGATGTCAAGGTTGAGTGCCGCTTCTTCATCGACTTCAACCGGTGTGACGTCATCAACGCCACCTTGGAAGACGACCATGATGCCGTCACGTGAGTGATTGGTGTAATAAATTACATCGAGTTCAACAATTTGACCCTCGAATGTTTCAAGGGCTGCAATAGACTCAGGGAGTGACATGAAGTAAACGAGTAATTCGTCGTCACCATCAACGATGAAAACGTTGTTGAAGGTGCCTTTGATTTGAATTTGGCCTTGGGTACGGAAAGTGGTACCGTTGATTAGACGATCTGCGCCTGAATCAAGGGCAACAATCTCAGAGACCGATTTTTCTTCAATTGGTACAGTCGCATCCAAACCGGATTCAATTACATCTTCATTGGCGACGTTACCAATTTGATAAAGCGTGTGGTAAACATTGTATCTTCCGAGTACTTGAGCACGGTCACCTATTGAGACAGTGCTGTGGTTGGGGCGATAGACTGACAGGAAGTTTTCACCGTCATAAAGGAAATAGCCGGCTGCGAAAATTGAAACGACGACACCTTCTGCAAGTACATCATCATTCAATGTCAGTTCGCTATGCGCCTTGGCGAAATCCGTGTAGAAACCAAGACCTTCTGGCAAGTGTAAAACGACAAATTCGATGCTGACGACATCCGATGCTGCACCATAACTTAAGGTCGCAGTCAATGTCACACGAATGTTGCCTTCTTCAGCCATTGGGCGGCTGACACGGCCATTGGTGGCGATGACATCTTCATCGCTTGATTCCCAAACAAGGGTAACACCGTGAATCATTTCAACAGGTAAGTTGAGATTACCACGTACTTCCCCACGATTGGGGAACAAAGCTGGCAAACGTCCGGCCGCCTCGGCGACCTTTTCTGCGTCCGTGAGTGTTGGTCTGACTGTTTCGATGCCTTCACAAGCGAGCATGGCGAAACCTGTCAGAAGCAACAAACCAAACAATAACAGTTTCTTCATAAATCCTGAATCCTCCCAAATGTTAATGTTTTTTTTAGTCCAATATTTCTACATCGTCATGAAGGGTAATGACGAGTTGAAGCCTACCATAATGGTTATGAATCGGTCCGGTGATGTTGATGCGTGTGCCTTGCACCAACAAACCAGGTTCAAAGGTAACAGCGGAGCGCACGTTCTTACGGATTTGAATTTCGTTACCGAACGCATCTTCCGCAAGTACGGTGAACTCGTTACCACTGACGGATGATTTGAGTGTCAGGTTTTCGAAACTGACAAGCCGACCGACATGGATCATGCCGAGTTCATCGACTTGCAACAACAACGGTTCAACGACATTGTCTGTCGAGATCAGTTCGATATTGTGTTGCATGAGATTCGTGAGTTGCAGGGCTGGCGAATCGGTCGGGAAGTAGGTGAGCTGTAGCTTTTGAATACGCACTTCATTGCCTTCGGCAAGGCGCGTTGTAAACGTGAAGCCCCGATACAAGTAAATCCCGTATTCACCATCTTGAATCCAGGGATGACCCGCTTCAGTGCGTGAGATGATGCCTTGGATCGTCAGGTAACGTCCCATGTAATCTTCGGGATTTTGCACGATTTCAGCAATCGTCACTTCTTCATCAAGCTGGTCGTAGTCGTAATTCGGATCGGTTTGGCCATGAATGTGACGCCCAGTCGGGGCCGTCGCAGCATCCGCTTCAAACATGATCGGACCATATTTCAAGGTGCCCCAGCCAATCGCACGGCTGAAAGCATTTTCGATAATTTCCAGGTTAAGCAGACGGCCATCGGCCCAAACATAACCGAGATACCGGTTGCCGGTCGAGTCGATGCGATCACGGTTTGGATCGGCTTCAATGACAATCGTCTCTGCACGTTCAAGAATCTCGCAGACGAATGTGCTTGCGGCACGTCCCCACGGTTCGATGCGACCGGTTGACTCAGGCGTGTTGATGCCGAGGTAACGAACGGAAAAACTTTGCGAACCTTCGCGGAAACGGGTGGTATCGCCATCGATGCACAGATCAAGGGTCACGATGCCAATGCCATCATTGATGAATGACATACCTTCATAAGGAACATCGAGTGTCAGACCGTCCGTCAAGGGGGTGGTCAGTGGCACCGGACGGGATGAACCGCCATTTTCACAGGCAGTCAGGACGAAAAGACCGAGGATGGCAAGTGCCATTACATAAAATTTTCTCATTGTATCAAATCCTTAATATTAGTCATAAATCACGAGGTCTTCGCGGTCCACAAGCAAAATATGCCAGCCACTTGGACTGTTTCTCAGGAGTCCGGTCACGTCGACGGTGTCTCCGACTGAAAGTTGTGCCACATCAAGCCGATTCGATGGCTCGACCTTGCGTGCATGTAAAATGGTTGTGCTCTGTCCAGATGCATCCCTAACAGCGAGTGTCAAAGACCCATCAATGTGTTCAGTCACAGCTTGAATAGTCAAATCGGAAACCACAATCAAACGACCGAGTCGTTCTGATGTGAACGCGCTCAAACCGATTGCAAGCGGCTCCGTGATGATCCCGGTCTCTAGTACCCTCACCTGCGCTCTTGGGAAATCCGTCAGATGGATGCCGCCACGTCTCTCTAAATCAATGACAGCACGGACATTGTCCAGACGCACCCGATTGCCAACAGCGAGGTCAGAAGACGGATTATGACCGATATAGAAATACATGCCGTAACCGTCCGCTTGGATGTAGGCGTGGATGCCTAACATCCGCGTGACAACGCCAGTGACGTTGACCTTCTTGAAATTGTAGTCATCGGGATGGTTGACGATGGATCCTAGCGTTGTATCTTTTCCTGTTTCACTGTAGTCGAACAAGGGATCCGTTTCACCATGGATACGCCGACCGGTTTCTTCGGCCGCAAACATCGCTTCCATCAACGCTGATCCATACTTTAGATTGACAGCGCCACGCGCTTCGCTATAGGCCTTTTCAATCACTTCAAGATTGATGAGACGACCATCCGCCCAAATGAAGGCAAGATAACGGCCATAGGTGTCACGCAACACACCGTCAAAGTTCCGTTCGAGCACAATGGTCTCGGCCACTTCAAGCTTACCACAAACAAACTGTGTTGCCTGATAGCCCCAAGGCTCATAGAAGTGACTGGCTTCTGGGGTGTCGATGCCAAGAAAACGCACCCGAATCTGTTGGTTGTCAACGATAAACTCGGCGGTGTCGCCATCTTCGCATGTCGCCAGTTCAGCACGACCGATACCATCAATTAGATAGCTTTTTTCCGCGTAGTCAAGATCAAGTGTCAAGGCATCCGTACGTGGGGTCGGTAAAGGCGGTGGGGTATCGTCTCGGTTGCACGCCACGAACAGAAATACACCGAGCAGCATCATGATTAGGTTGGCTATCTTCATGGTTTCAATCCTTTGTACATCCTTGTGCATAAAACAGGGTTGAATTCACCCCTGAATCTTCAAGGGTGAATTCAACGCATATGAAAGGGATATAGATCGTGGTGACACTCAGTCAAGACGGAGTCTATTTCTGAGCTGGTCCATGACGGCTTCGACACCGTCGCCTGTGAAGAGCGCTTCAATAGCCAAACCGACTTCATCACGTGCTCTTGATGAGGTGACTTCGCCGATGAAGGCTGGGTCGAAACGATAGAACAATACTTGGTTGTATGCCGCGCGTGCGGACATGGCGAATGGAATTCGGTCTGGATCAGTGGTGTCGAGGAACGCTTGGTACTCAGCGCTTTCAAAAGCAGTGTTACGGACAGGGATGTAGCCTGTGTTTTGTGCGAAATAGCGGGTATTTTCTACATTGGTCATGTGACGGATAAACTTCCAAGCAGCCAAAGCTTCTTCATCCGTTGCATCCGCCATGATGGCGATGTTTGGACCTTGTTGCATCGCTGAACAACGTGGGTCGATCGTATCAGGATCAGCCAATGGGTCAAGCGGGCAGAACGTGTTTTGGATAACAGGAATGATACCAATTTCGAAACGGCCGAACTTGCCTGTTTCTTCAGTTGGGATGTTGTAACGGGTTCCGGCAGTCGAGCCTTGCGTCATACAAACATCACCAGCGATGAAGTTGTTTGAGCCATATTGTTGGTCCCACTCGATAGGAAGAACCAGTGTCTTGTCTGCAAAACGGGCTTGGAAGAACTCAAGCATCGCTTCGGTTTCTGGGTTGTCGACGAGAATCTCGCCTTCAACGTTCGTGTAGCCGGCGCCAAACTGACGCGATGAATTGATGTAGAAGTTGGCAGCGCTGTCGGCGTTGAAGAGGAACTCACATTGCATCGGTCCAGATCCTACGATAGTTTCGTTCCATTGGTCAAGATCGTCCCATGTCACTGCACGGTCCATCTCCAGTGGATAAATTCCGTGATGATCGAAGACTGTTTTGTTGAAGACAACCATCTCGGTCGATTTGGCAAGTGGCATAGAATAAATCAAGTCGCCAAACTGCATGTTTTCGGCCATGAAGCCACCGATGAAGTCTTCAAGTTCCACACCGTACTCAGGATGATTGATAAACTCATTGAGCGGGCGTAGCGCATTACCATTGATGTAGTTGGCAAAGTGGTCCGGGTAGCCAACAGCCATCGTCGGGGTGTTACCGGATGAAATCGCGAAAATCATCGTGTCGCGAAGATCGGTCCAGCCACCTTGTCCAGTTTGGGACAAGCGGACATCAAGATCCGGATTTTCGGCACGGAACGAATCGAACATGTCGCGAACAAATGATTGGTTCACTTCGCCCCAAGCATGCCAGAAAACGATCTCGACGGAGTCGTCTTTTGAACCGCCGCCCTCACACGCGGCTAGGGTGATGGCAAAGATGACAGCTGTGAAAGCAAAGAGCAATTTTCTCATAAATCTTTCTCCTCCTAAAGAGATATTTTGATGGATTGATTGCGTTTACATTATACCATAATATCGTGTTTATTTAAATGCTTTTTATAAGGTTTAACACGCAGGTCACAAAATCTTAACCTTTGATTCCGCTTCGAGAGACACCGCGCATGATGTACTTTTTCAACAACAAGAAGACAATGAGCAGCGGCAACGTGACCACAAAAGCGGCGGCCATTTGTTGGTTGTAAAGCACCCGTCCGGCCTCATCGACGTAGGATGCCCCACGTAGACCATTTGAAACCAGGCGGTAGGAGGCGTTGAACTGGGTCACAAGATTGGGCCAGATGAAGGCATTCCATGTGCCCATGGCATTGAGGATGGTGATGGTGATGATGGTCGGTTTTGCGATGGGGACCATGATCTTCCACAAATACATGAAGTCTTTAGTGCCATCGACTTTGGCGGCATAATACAGTTCATTGGGAATGGTCTTGAAGGTCTGCCGCAGGAAGAAAATGTAGAAGATGCTGGTCATGAAGGGTAAGGTCATGGCCATAACGGCGTCAAAGAACGTTTGTTCACGACCAACCCAGCCGAGGTTTGATACCGTCAGGTAGTTGGTGATGACAAACATTTCACCCGGAATCATCATCGTGGCGATGAGCACCATGAAGAACAAGTCACGACCCCGGAAATTCAGGCGCGCAAAGGCAAAGGATGCAAAAATGGTGGTCACGACGGTTCCGACGGTGGAAATGGCAGAGACCAGTACGGTATTAAGCATGAACCTTCCGTAGGGGACTTCACCGCGGATGACGAGAATGTAGTTGTTGATTTCCCACTGGCTCGGGCGCAACCACAACTCGGGTGGTGTGCGGAACACACCGCCTGTACCGAAGCCTTCGTTTTTCAAGCTGGTCAGGATCATCCAGTAAAACGGTATGACGATGAAGATGGCAAAGGCTGTCAAAAGCGCATAAATGCTAAATTTAACAACCATCTGGCGTCGTCTGATTTTCGCTTCGTTTTCATAGACAACTTCACTCATGGTCACACCCCCTTAATAGTGCACTCGTTTTTTACTGACGTACATGTTGAACAACGTCAAAACGAGTGTCATAAAGAATAGAATAATAGCGGTGGCTGCCGCTTCGCTCAAGCGACCGGGTACGCCCATTTCATCAAGCGACTTGTAGACCAGACCGACGATGGTAATCAGACGGTCCGGATCGCCGGGTGGCCCGAGATTGACCCCAAACATCCCGACAATAGCCGTATACTCCTTGAAAGCACCGATGAATGATGTGATGGTGATGTAGGCAATCATCGGGGAAAGGAGCGGAACCGTAATCCGGCGGAATACCCGGGACTTCGGCGTGGAGTCGACGCGCGCGGCATCATAATATTGCTTGTCGATGCTTTGCAGACCACTCAGGAACACCATAATTTTGAACGCAAGACTGCCCCAAATGATGAAGACCATAAGGCTGAGCATCGGCAAGTTTAGATAAAGCTGCAGTTGTCGCCTGATGCCCGTGACATTTTCATCGACGGATACACGGCCAAGCCAGTTCAGCCCTTCAGAGAAACCGAATACTTCCGTCAAGAAGAAGTTGATTAGACCGAACTCTCGGTTGAAGATGACGGCAAACGCCATCCCAATCGCAATCGCATTGGTCACATAGGGTAGGAAGAAGATGGTTTGGAAAAAGCCTTGGAACTTTTTGATTGAGTTCAACCACACAGATAATAACAATGCAATCAAGACTGATACTGGTACAGAAACAAAGACGATGATGAACGTGTTGACCAAAGCCCGGACAAACATGTCGGACTGAACGGTGTTGATGAAGTTGTGGAAAATGCTGACGCGGGTCGCTTCATCGATGCGTCGTACGGTCGGTGACACCGAACCGGACAGTTCAGTTCCGATATAGATATTATCATCGGCATCGAGGGTTAGGGTCCTGACAGGAATAACGTTGACAGGGTTGTTGATGAAGCGGCTGTAAAGCCAAAACTCACGACCGTTATCGGTCAAGCGCCGGAACGTCTCATCGTCTGAGACGGTGTAGATGCGTCCTTCGCTGTCGACGATGACATCGTTGACAGGGCCGTCATGGTCGGTGAATGTCCAAATGTTCGAACCCGTGGAAGAAAGTTTGCGGACCGTACCGTCTGCACCGGCTGTGATGACTTCACCATCAAGGTTGACGGTGACACCGTTGACCGCACCGTCGTGACCGGTGTATGTCCAAAGCGTATCGCCGTCTGCATTGAGTTTACGGACAGTGCCGTCCGCCGAAGCGGAATAGACATGCCCTTGCGCATCAATGGTGATGGCAGAAACGGTATCGGTATGTTCGCTATTCATCCAGTCGACCACACCGTTTTCATCAAGTTTTGCAATGTGTTGATCGGCTGAGGCGGTATAGATGAAGCCATCGGGGCCAATAACGATGTCGGTAATGGCCGCACCATGGATTGTTTGGGTCCAAAGTGTTTCGGCGGCGGCATTCAACTTGACAAGCGTGCCGTCCTCAAGACCGACGAACACATGACCCTCACTGTTGTTCGCCACACTCATCGCGCCGGCATCAAGACTGGTGAAAACGCGTTTGGGATCTGTTCGGTGGATCATGCCATCTGTTCCGATGGTATAGAGGCGACCACTTGCATCAAGGGTGATGCCTTGTAAAGGCGTGTCGTGAAGCAGGAAGCGCCAGACGATATCGCCGTCAAAATCATAACGGACAACTTCGCCAGTCGACAAGGCGACATAGGCGTGGGTCCGGATACTTTCTGAACCGATGACAAAGTGTTCAATCGACCCTTCTGTATCGATGACACGCATGACATCGCCATCGACGGACAACCGGTGAATCAGGCCGTCTTCAGAAACCGCATAGGCCTGGCGATTCGGGTTGACACGCACATGGGTAAACGGGGCGTCATGGGTGAAGGTGTAACGCACATCGCCCTCAGGGTTCAAACTGGCAACCGTACTATCCGCCGAAGCTGTATAGACGTTGCCGCGGACATCCACCGCGATGCTTTGGACAGCCCCTGTATGGGTATGGGTCCAGATGGTGGCGCCATCTTGTGCATTCAAACGTTTGGCTGTGCCGTCTTCTGAAGCCGTGTAAAGGATGTTGCTTGCATGGACGATGGCTGTAATCGGTTCACTGTGGACCGCTTCAGTCCACCGGACTCGATCGGCATTCCGCGTCAAATCAATACGAGAAAGTGTGCCATCGTGAGAACCCACATAGACTTCAGCGGGACTGACAGCGAAAATTCGGGT
>RECF01000028.1 GCA_007694145.1 Acholeplasmatales bacterium
TTTTTTTAATGGAATGTTACTCCGGGAACAAAATGGCCAAGATGTCTTCGGGGATCAGTACCCGGTCGATGACATGCACGATACCGAACTCCATCAGCTGTTCGCTGGAGACGATGTGGGCACCTTGCACGCTTGTCACATCGTCAATGACTTCAATGGCGAGTGACGCATCACCATAAAGCGTCGGCAACGTTGTTGGGGCGGACAGGTACAAATCGTCGAGTGAGTACTCCCCTTCGATGATGTGATAGGCTAATATATCGGGCAGTTGTTGTAGTTCAAGGACGGCTTCTAGTGAGAGGTCAAGGTCACTTGCTAAGGCGGCAAAAGCCTCTTCATTGGGCAAGAAAATCGTGAAGCGACTCCCCGAAATCAACCGGAAGAACAACCCAGATTCTAGCAGTAATTCAAACAAGGTCTCCAACATCTCATCGCCAATAAGATCGAGCAACAGATCTTCAAGAAGCGTCGGTGGTATCAAAACACCGTCGAGATCATGGATGAGACCATTGGTAAAGATGCGGTCAGCAGCACCAACAATCGCCGTATCATTGATAACAAGATTTAGACCGTCAAGCGCAAAAGAAATCGGGTCTCCCGATAAGGTATTAAGACTCATGGGGGCGAAATCCACCAAGGCTTCATAATACCGCGTTCGATCCAAGACATGATAGAGAACGATTTCATCAAGCTGATCCAATGACATCAGCATGTTTCTAGGCAAGTTGAAGTTAGCGAACAAAGCATTAAATGCCTCATCAGTAGGTGCAAAGACTGTCAAGTTTTCTGATGTTTCAAGCATGGCAACCAGCCCGGCTGTCTCGATCATTTCCATAAAAATGCTATAAGACCCGAGGTTTTCAAGGGTCTCCATCAAACTTCCCGCTGCGACCACAACTTTCAAAACCGCTTCGATCCCGTCTTGATTGGTCACGCGACCGGTGGCAATCGGCTGTGCATGCAAGATGTATGTACCAGGGACTGCAGCATCATAAACACTGCGTGCTGATTCCCAAGATAGACGCACCAATGTTTCACTGCCATCATCAAGCGTCACCTGCACTTGGCCCGGGAGGCCAAGCATGTCAAAGCCGGTAAACGTGCTGACTTCCATGTCGGGTAATGCTTCAACACCAACGATATCGCGAATGGGTACTTCGCCTGTATCGCAGGCGGCCAATGCGATGATAAACACCGTGGTAAGCCACGCCAACAACCATTTCTTCATGCGTTAATCCGCTCCTTTAAAGTGTGATTAATCTACTTAAATTATACCACAGTAAAGGGTTTTATACCACTAAGAAGAACTGTGTGGTGACGGCAATGACCATCAGTGTATTGAGGAGGATGGAGACGAACACTAGTAAGACCAAGGCCGGCTGGCCAGGCGTGGTTCTTTTTTGTGTAACCAAAATGAACTGTGCCACCAACAAGGTGCTAAGGATACCGATGAACCAGACAGTAGATCCCATCGTGACATCAAAAGCATGGGTGAGTAGCAATCCAGAGAAGCTCACAAAATAGAGGAAAAACATCAACCATTTTGCTCGCATTCCACCCAACAAGACAGCGGTGGTTCGTTTCAGGCTTGTCCGGTCTGAAGGTTCATCCGGCAAGGCCGTTGAAATCGCCATACCCAGCTGACTTGGCAGTAACCAAGCCAATACAACCCATGGCATCGCTGTCGTGTGATTACTTTGTACAAGAAACCCAAGCCATGGCAACACCAGCCCGACACCAAGCATTTGCAACAGTTCTCCAAAACCTCGGTATGAAAGCCGAATGGGATGAAAGCTATAAGCATGAAGCAAGGCCAGTCCAAGGAGCACAAGTATCAAGGTTAGCCACAGGCTGGTGAGCCATACAAAGACAAAACCCATGACGATGCATGTTGCCGCCATCAGCCATGTCGCCCAAAGCAAGTGATGACGACTGATTTCCCCATCCACTAAGACACGCGAACCCCCCGTGAAAGGTGTATAGGTGGTATTGAGACGATCGGTCTCATAATCGCTGTAATCATTGCCGTAGACAATAAAAAAGTGCATAAAAAAACCAAACAGGAGTAAGGCAACAAAACGTCCAGTCGAGAACGCACCTGTTGCGGCATAAGCCGCCCCTTGCCCAAGCAAAAGGCTTGGAAAAATGAACAACTGAGCCGGTAATCTCGATGCTTTAATCCAAGCTTTCAACCAATGCATACATATCACGCTTCTTATTCTTGTGTCTTATCTATTATTAAATCACAGGTCTTGACGAAACGAAGTCATGATGCACTGTATAAAACACCGGGCCCTTTGATTGCATGCTTATCTTTGGTGTGATAGCATGAAGGTAACGAAAGGATGATATATCGTGGAGAAAAAAACAGTCATCGTGACCGGGGCGTCGTCGGGTCTTGGTAAAGCAATTGCCCTCAGTTTGGGTCAAGCGGGTTATTTTGTGGTGGTTCACTACAACACCGGACAAGAACAAGCCGAACGGGTGGTCGCATCGATTCGCACCTCGGGCGGTTGCGGCACGTCTTTGCAGGCGGATATCCGCAATCTTCAAGCTTGTCGGCAACTCATTGAGACGACTACGCGTGAAACCGGTCGAATCGACGCCTTAGTAAACAGTGCCGGTGTCAAAATTGATGCGCCCATTGAAACGATGCGCGAAACAGATTTTGATAAGGTGATGGATGTCAATGTCAAAGGCGTCTTCAACATGTGCCAGTCCGTCGTACCAATTATGTTCAGTCAAGGCGCCGGGGCGATTGTCAATCTATCAAGCGGCGTCAGTGCCGTCGGTTATCCGAACATGGTGAACTATGTTGCCTCCAAAGCAGCCGTCAACGGTATGACGCGCGCCCTCGCAAAAGAGTTGGGGCCTAAAGGCATCACCGTCAATGCCGTCGCGCCAGGACTCGTCGAAACCCCCATGACAGATGGCTATGATGCGGCCCGCAAACAAGCTTACATCGAACGTGTGCCCTTGAAGCGTCTTGGGACACCCGAAGATATCGCGGCCGCTGTCAAGTGGTTTCTCAGCGAGGAAGCTGCTTTCGTGAATGGTCAGGTCTTATTTGTAAATGGTGGACTGCACTAGGTTAGGCATCAGTAGGACTTCAAAAAACACCGCAAGCTATTCTTGCGGTGTTTACTTTGAACATCAAAGTAAGAATACTTCTCTAAGGCTACTCGGTATGTCGGAGCGCATCAAACAAAGCAAGAATGTCCGTGACCCCAGTATGAAACGTTTGGTATGTGTTTCCTTCGATCACAAGTACAGTTGGAACATATTTGATTTGCGCATCTGGTAGTGCTCCAGCAACTAAGTTTGACTGCGCCACATAGAGGGGAACCTGTGCCCCCATCTCTTCATGGAATGCCCGGATATCCGCTTCGATGTGCTGACATGCCGGGCAACCTGGATGATAATAGTAAATCAACCAAAGGCCGGTTTCTTCTGCTGTTGTAATCTCATCCCAGTGGTTAAGTATCGGCAGCGGGTTTTCGGGTGGGTCTTCGTTGTTTGGAATATCGGGTTCATCTGTGCTGCAACTAAGCAACAAAAGCACACTACAAAAGTACAGTAAAAATCTCCCGATAGCGAGTATCTTCACGCTTGCTTATCAGCCCAATCGCTCATTAAGACTTTCAGTTGACTGACCGATGGCACGCGTCCTGAAACGACAACCGTCTCATCTATGACCAAACCTGGGGTCTTCATGATGCCATAATCAACGATGGTGTCCATATCCGTGACCTTTTCAAATGTCGCCGACCAACTTAGATCAGCCGCCGCTTTTCTAGCGTGTTGCTCAAGCAGTGCACAGTTCTTACAACCTTTACCTAAAATCTTGATATGCATGAAACCACTCCTATCTATTTTTGTATTTAACTGCAAACACAATACTATGTGACATAAATGAATAGACCGGCCAGCCACCCGGCTAAGGCACCAAGCAGTACCACCAAGGTGACATAGGTCAACGTTTTCTTAGCCCCCAACACTTTGCCGATTACAATCATGTTTGGTAAACTCAAGGACGGTCCCGCAATTAGCAGTGCGGTGGCCGGACCAGGATGCATACCCAAATCAAGGAAAGTCCGAACAATGGGAATTTCAGTCAACGTGGCAAAATACATGAAAGCGCCGAAAAAGGCGGCTAATAAGTTGGTACGGTACAAGTTTTCACCGACATGTCGAACCAGCCAAGCCTGGCTCATGAATGATTGTATCACTCCGGCCGCAAAAATACCGATGACAAACAAGGGGAGAATCTTTTTGGCCAAAACAGCCGTTTCTTTGAACCAAGCTTTCACATCATCAAATCGGAAAAAGAGGACAAGTTGGCCGATGAGTAAAACGACGAACAAGACAGTCGGTATGGGCCGGTACACTCCAAAAAGCAAGATGCCGATCATGGTTGTGAAGAACAGGATTCTTTGCCACGTAGCCAGACCATCATCAGGATCGGGCTGCGCAAAGATTTTCCCGTCTTTCTGACGTCTTTCGCTCTTGCCATACAGGACGGCGAGTGTGACACCAATCAACGAAGCAAGCAATACAGCAGCGCCTACACGAACCACGGCAATGGCCGGCCCAAGATCTGTGAAAGTCATGGTCATGGCCAAAATATTGATGGCTGGTCCGGAAAACAAAAAGGCCACAGCCGGACCCAGTCCCGCCCCTTTGCGGCGGATACTGGCAAACATCGGTAAAACTGAACACGAGCACACGGCCAACACCGCTCCAGATACCGAAGCCACCGCATACGCAGTTGTTTTTTTTGCATCCGGCCCAAAATACTTCAAAATAGCACCCTGCGGAATGAATACCGCCATGGCTCCAGAAATGGAAAAAGCCAACAGCAACGATACGAGGCGCGCTAAGGAAAATGTTTCACCATCACCAGGGAAAAACGTATACTCAAGTAGGAAGCGTCCACCTGAACGGAGCGCTTCACCGATGACTTCAAAGAAGGCACTCATCGGTCTTTACCCGCGGCATCGAAAGCGTTATCCATAGGAGGCCGCGTCGCCCAAACGGGTGCCAATGCCTGCGCTTTATGAAACAAATCATCTAAGACCGCAGAAGTCTGTCGGTGCTGCATGAGTGCTTGAAATAGCACTTCTTCACTTTTGCCCGGAAAGTGCAGTCGATAAAGAATATATTTTTCATGCCGTTGCCCTTCGACATAACCAAGGTCTCGCAGCTTAGCCAAATGTTTCGAAACCTTCGGTTGAGATACATCAAGCAAGTCGGCGAGTTCGCAAACACACAGGGGTCGGGCTGATAAAGCAACCATGATCCGCATGCGCGTCTCATCGGTCAACAAGCGAAACAATGTAAGCCATTTTTCCACAAACATTCTCCTCATATACTTATATACGCAACAAGGTATATGTTAGCACAGGTGCCCGCATCCGTCAAGTCTGTTTTTCAAGCGGCCCCGCTGAAAAGGCGTCGGTGTTATTTTTTGTCGTGCCCACTGTAAACACCGGTCCCATCCAACGCATTTGCAGACTTAACAAAAACGGCAAGGTAACCATGACAAAAAGCGTGCCCAAGTTGATGATGCCCAGTCCAAGCCCGCCTATCAAGCCAGTCATAACACCCAATGTCAAACCAGTTGCTTCAGCCATAATGCGTGGGACGAACCATGTTTTGCATTTGAGAAGATCCATGTAAAGGAGCATGATCTCATCGACAGCTGCGGCCTTGAAACTTGACAAAATGAGGAGGCTGAGCCCGAAACTAAGCAGCCACATGCCACCGGCATATAAAAAAATACGCATCAAGAGCGCCGTAGGGAGATACGCACCGAATACGAGGATGTTCCAAAAATCAAGGGACACACTAATGCAGACAATCGAGACGAAAACTTTGAGATACGCCCATGACCGGCGCACCAGCATGATGACGAGAATCAGGCCGGTTTGAATGATCAAGGCCGATGTGCCAAGCGTCACACCGAGGAGACTGTGCAAATGAAAAGTAAAGGTGTCCCAAGGTGCAGGCCCGAACTGACTGCGAATCATCATGACCACACCAAGGACAAGAATCAAGACGCCGGAACCATATTGCAAGGCAATTCTGTAACGAAGCGGTTTCATGCAATCACCAGGCTTTCATGAGCTGAGAGGCTAAATAATTACTTTTCATCCAAGCGAATAGTGACCTGGACTCGACCCGGCGAAAAGGTATCCGGCGAAAACCAAAGCGACCAAGCGTTTTCGGTTTCAGGGACGAAAAAGACCAAGGTCGCTTGGCGTATAGCCCCGGCGGCGAGTGACCCATCAGGGGAGACATAGTTTGGATCAAACAACTCAACCCCAACTTTTGTCCCATCCGGTCGTTCAAGCTCAAACATCAGGAGCGCACTGATGCTTCGTGCCGTCTCACTGGTGTTTTCAAGCAACACATCGATCAGTAACCGACGTTGCCCATCCGGGGTTTCATCAAAGAGCTGATCAGACCCTTCGTACACGTCAACGACCTCTAGGATAAACGTTCCTGCTTCAATACGGCCATCATCATTCGTTTCGTTGATTATACCTTCACAACCAACGAGCAACAGGAGTAAAAGTAGGCTGAGTACTTTGAGTTTGGCTACCATGAAAATCACACCATTCTTACCGTTCATACGCTGCAAACGGATCATCTGATAACGCTTTTTTCCGTGTTTCCGTGGGTATTGACACAGTTTCACCTTCATACAAGTCGTTGAACATGAGCATGCGCGCGGTCATATGTCTTGGGATAATCCAAATGTAGAGTAGACCAAAAGTGAAGATACCGAGTATGTACCAGCCAAGGTAACTCAAGTCAAGGGTAAAGAGCGTGGCTTTGTGACCATGCATCTGTTCTCGTGATGTGGTAATCGCGGCAAGAGGGTCTTGCTCGCCTTGCATAATGTTGTAGAAACTCATCGCATAGGCGTAGTTTTTGATGATTGCCGGGATGATGAACAGCACGGCCCAGAGGCTTAAAAAGAGCACGATGAAAAACCGTAGTCCGATACTTCTGAGCGGTTGTTCATGAACCGTAGAGCGCAACAATGCTTTGACATCGATGATGTTGCGATGGGAGACGGCATAAAAAAGTTTTGTATAACCATAAGCAAACACGGCACTCACGGCAAACACGGCCAGATTGAATAGCACGTAGAGGAACGGGATGCCGGCATCGACCATCTCAAAGTTCTCAAAGGTAGGGCTGAACAAATCGCCGATGACATTGATGACACTCAAGATGATGAGGGTCATGACACCATACAGGATGACGGAGGGATACTGTCCTTGCATCGCCTCTTTGGCTTCATTTTTGTAGGTTGCGATAGATTGTGTTTGAGCCATACAACGTAATCTCCTTTCATTTTAAAAACAGGTAGGATAAGAATGGTTCAACGTTTTTTTCCAAGCAAATCGACGATTTCTTGCCAGGCTACACGTTCGGCCTGAGTTCTCGGTTCATCCGCATAACGATAATCATGTTTGCGCGCGAGTTCTTCAAGATGGTGCAACAATTGAGCGTACTTATCTAAGGTGACCCGCTTGAAACCTTCAAGTACCTCAGCATGCGCACGGCGCGCTGGGTTGAGGGCGATTTGGTGAAAGTGATCTTGACAGACTAGGCCATTGTTTCGGTAGGCGGTTAAAAAGTCGTCGGCTTTGAGACAGTGTGTGAAGGCTGAAATGACATGGGTCTCAATTTCTGTCTCACGTACACAAAGGAGACACCCTTGCTTGAGTGGTTTTGGCCGGGGTTTTTGCCAACTAGACAGCCGCATCTTGAGCAAGTGACCATACAAAATAGCGTGCGCTAAAGGATCACCAACGGCACGCATCAGCTTACCATGCCGATGACAAAACCCATCTTTTTCGATATAGCGGCTCCGTAAAATCCCATCGTTGACACTTTCATAGAGGATATGACCGATCTGGGTTTTCAAACTTCGCTCAATCACCGCACAAAGCGGGCAAGTGTGACCGTGTAGTGCATCCATGAGTTCTTGTTGCAGGGCGGTTGTGTGCATGGTAAGCTCCAACAGTATGACATCACCTGTGTCTCGCATTTACTCTATCACAGATGTACAGGTTCCGCAAGCATTTGCATATCGAGATACCTGCAGTAAGTCCGTCTTTAACGTGGCCTCACTAATCAAGCATCGCAGCATCGACACCTTACAAATCTTACGAAAAATACGAATATTATTCGCAATAAAATAAAGGTTGTTATATAATCACACTAAGACATGTTTTAGGGGTGGTTACGCGTGTTGACACGAAAAGTTTTCAATGATCTAGCGATTTTCATGGTAGGATTTGGTGTGCTGATCGGTATCATTTTTCCCTTTTTTGTTTTGCTGATGGGTGTGCCAAGAGAGAGTGTTTTGCAGCCAACGTTTATCCTCGCCTGCATATTGGCAGGTGTCTTTGTGGGCGGGTTCAATATCTTTTTGGCGCGCCAGGTCGTGGGGCGAAGGTTGAAGATCATGACAACGAAAATGTTGTTGGCTGAAGGCATGGTCGGGATGCGCATGGTTGATGCCGATGCGCCACCTTGCAATGAGAAGGATTGCCACATTCCCGTTGATTCAGATGATGTGCTCGGTGATGCAGCCAAAGCCTTCAATGCCCTTGTTCAGTCACTCTCTCTGTCGTATCGAACCGAAGCGCGCGTCAAAGCATTCACGCAGGTTATTTCGAGCCGTCTTGAACTCGAAGGTTTATGTACAACCGCACTCGATGTCCTCATTGAACATAGTGGCGCCATAGGGGGTGCCCTGATAACCGAACAAAGCGGAATTCTCGCCTTGTCTGCGGTTCGAGGCATCGAACATCCGGAAGGGTTGCTTGAAAACCCGTTGCTTTGGCAAGTCCTCAAACGTCAATCGCCACATCATGTCGAGTTACCCGCTGATGTGCACGTCAATGCCTTGTTGGTCACATACACACCTAAAGCGTTATTGTTCTTGCCCGTATCTTACAAAGATGTGCCGGTTGGTGTGGTGATTTTGGCAACACTTGATGCCTTTGACGCGCAAACACGCGCCCATCTTGATTTATTTACCGGTAGTCTCGCCCTTGCTTTACGCAATGCCATTACCCACAATCAACTGCAAAAGCTTGCGGCCAACGACCCGTTGACGAACATCTTCAACCGACGCTTTGGCATGCTCAGATTGCAAGAAGAGTATAGTCGGGCCGTGCGCCTTGAGCAACCACTCGGTTTGATTATGGGTGACTTGGATCACTTCAAGGCGGTTAACGACACGTATGGTCACTTAGTAGGTGACCGCCTGCTCGTCCAGGTGAGCAGTCTTGCAAAGCAAGCCCTTCGGGAAGGGGATATTTTTATTCGCTATGGTGGCGAGGAGTTTCTTGCGGTCCTTCCAGGTGCTTCACTCAATGATGCGCGCACCATCGCCGAGCGATTCCGCCGACTTGTGGAAGAGAATACGCTACAACATGGTGATCAAATTATCAAGACAACCATCAGTTTCGGTGTCAGTGCCTTGCCTGATTCTGAAATTACCAACATGACCACACTGATTGACAAAGCGGACAAAGCCCTTTATCATGCAAAGGAACTCGGTAGAAATAAAGTAGTATGAGACGATTTTTCCAGATAACTCGACCATAAAGGTGGTGATTAACCATGTGTGGGCGATTCAAGCTTGATGTCGAGGTCTCCTTTCTTCAGCAGTATCTTTTTGAAGTCTTTGCTATTCCACAGTTTGATGGTAACCAATATGTACCAAGACGTGAAATTCGTCCTTCAGATACGGTGCTTACCCTCATCCATGATAGCCATCGATACCGGGTTGGACCACTTAAATGGGGCTTTTTGCCAAGTTACGCCAAGCACGCGAAAGACCGGCCGTTGATCAATGCCAAAGGAGAAACCTTGAGCCAAAAGGCACCCTTTAAAAAGGCATTCAAATCACAGCGGTGCATTGTTCTTGCAGACAGTTTCTACGAGTGGCGTGAAACCGCTTCTGGCAAGCAGCCCATGCGCATCTGGGACACGCAGCGCGCGGTGATGCCTTTAGCAGGTTTATGGAACACATACAAGGATGCTTCCGGCAGCGCAACGCATACATGCGCCATCATAACGGTGGCCGCAAATGCGGTCATTGAACCGATTCATGCGCGCATGCCGCTGATTTTGGATGCGGAAAGCCTGCATAGTTGGCTGCGGCCACCGGTTCAAGATGTGGCATCGTTAGCGCCGCTTCTACGATCATTTCCCGCAGCGTCCATCCACATTGAGCCCGTTCAATTGTGAGATGGAATCAACGCAACATGTTTACTTGCAGCGTCTCAATGAGGCGCTTTTTGCATGAAAAAAGACACCCACACAAGGTGTCTAGACGTTAAAACGAAATAAGATGATGTCACCGTCTTGGACGGTATAGCCCTTACCTTCTGCCCGAACCAAACCTTTTTCTTTGGCATGAAGTAGCGAACCCGCTTTGAGCAGCTCATTGACATGAACAGTTTCAGCCCGGATGAAACCACGGGCGAAATCACTATGGATAATGCCGGCACACTCGGCGGCGGACATGCCCTTACGAAACGTCCAAGCACGTGCTTCTTGCGGCCCGGCCGTAAAAAATGTTTGATAGCCAATTTGGGCGTAAGCTTTGGCGATGAGTGCGTCCAAACCACTTTCCGCAAGGCCATAAGCTTGAAGAAATTCTTGTTTTTCGGTGGCTTCAAGTGTGGCCAGTTCGGCTTCGATTTGGGCGCTGATCATGACGACTTCTTGCTGGTGTGTTTGCGCATGGGCCACTACTTTTTCAGCAAGGGGACCGGGTTGCTGCATAAGCCAGGCTTCTTCGGACATATTGGCAACATAAATGATGGGTTTAGCGGTGATGAATCCATAGCCTCGAATTAAACGATATTCGACATCGGTTAACGCGAGCGCTCGAATTGGTTGACCGGCTTGCAGGGCACCTTCGATACGTTTGAGTAACGCCAGTTCTTGCACGAGGAGCGGTTCGGGTTTCAATTGAACTTGCTTGGCGAGTTTAGGCAAGCGTTTTTCAACAATGTCGTAATCCGCCACAGTCAGCTCAAACTCAACCGTTTCAATGTCCCGAATCGGATCGAGTGAGCCTTCAACATGCACGACATCGTCTTCTTCGAAGCACCGCACCACATGCAGCAGGGCATCGACTTCTCTGATATGGGACAAAAACTGGTTGCCAAGCCCTTCACCACGGCTTGCACCGCGGACTAAGCCGGCGATGTCGGTAAACTCAAACGTTGTGGGCACAATGCGTTTTGGGTGGACAAGTTCGGCGATATCGTTTAAACGGGGGTCAGGCACGAGAACATTGGCCACGTTGGGATGAATCGTTGCAAAAGGATAATTGGCCGCGAGCGCTCCCGCTTTGGTCAAGGCGTTGAATAAAGTGGACTTGCCGATATTGGGTAATCCGATAATGCCAGCAGTCATGGGCATGCGACGTCATTCCTTCCGTTTTTTTCTTGGCTACAATTAAGCGCCTTCATCATTATACACGAAACAGGCTGTTTGCCAAGAAGAAAACGCTTCACAGTCGCACTATTTTTTTAATCGCGTGCTAGATAGAACTTCACCATAGACCATTTGGGCAATGTGTTTGGCAAAAGCGTGCTTGAGGCCGAGATGCTCGACTGTAAGGATGCCGCCGAAATGGTCTTTGTCGTGTACAGTCAGCACATCATGCAATTTGATGTTGCGCTGACTCAAATAAGCAAGTAAAGGCTTATAATCCTGAACACGCAAAATCCTGAAACAGTCGCCGGCGTGTGTCTCATAAAGCGGCCTAGATGCCGGTCGCGCGATGTTGCCCTCCGCATCCGGAATCGGGTTGCCGTGATTGCAGACGGCGGGCCGTCCGAGGTAATCGTACAATCGCTCAAGCACCGCTTCGCTTGTAGCATGTTCTAACATTTCGGCCTCCTCGTGCAAGGCTTCCCAAGCAAGACCGAGCCGTTCAGACAGAAAAACTTCCCATAATCGATGCGCCCGAATCATCCGCAAAGCTTCACGTCGTCCACCTTCGGTCAGGCAGACACCTTTATAGGGGCGGAAATCAACGAGCTCCTTTTGGTGCAACTTCTTGATCATCTCATTGACACTTTGCACAGAATAGCCGAACTGTTCTGCAAGATCGGCCGTTTTGACGTAAGGTTCACCCGTAAGCACAGCCATTTCATAAATCATTTTCACATAATCTTCTTCCGCTTTGTTCATGTGTTATCACGCCTTTCCGCTAAACGTGCATCATCATCGAACTGACGAATGTAGTGCCGCCCGATTTCTGTCAAGGTCAGTTGCTTGTTTTCTACAGTGAGATAGTGCTGCGCCATCGCTTTCTCAAGGCGTTTTCGGTAAAATGTCCGAGACCACTGCAAATGTGAAGCTGTGTTTTCAATGTCTAGTTCATCCGCTGCTTCCGGGGTATTTTCATGATTGGCGATGTGGCGAATCAAGGTTGCAATCGCCAACATTTGCCTCTGACGCTGGCGGCGAAACGTTTGACCGAGTAAGCCTTTTTCAGGTGCACAGACCATGACAACCAAAAAAGTAAGCAGGGTGACGGTGGCCATGGTTCCTGAAATCGTCAAGTCAAGAAGTGAACCCAACAGATAACCCGTAAAGGCATTGAAGAGGGCAATCAGTTGCGCAACAACGAGCGTTTTCACAAGTGTCCGTGTTACGAGCAGAGCGGTAATCGGCGGCCCAATCATCAAGGCGATGACGAGAATGGCACCGACTGCGTTAAAGGCTGCAACAGCTGTCAAGGAGACGAGTGTCATAAGCGCATAATGGAAAAGTACCGGGGATATGCCGAGAACACTTGCGAGCGCGGGATCGAAACTTGTGATTTTCAGTTCCTTGAAAAAGACCGCAATGAAGACCAAGCTTATCAACCAGGCAAATCCCATTACAAAGAAAGCACGGGGACCGAAGTCAAACCCAAGAAAACGCCAGCGCTCAAAAATGGTAAACTCGATTTTTCCAAGGAGCACCATGTCGATGTCAAGATGGACATTGCGAAACTGCAACGTGATAATCAAGACCGATAGACTGAACAAAAAGGTGAAGACGACCCCGATGGCCGCATCTTCTTTGATGCGGTGACTTTTGTAAAGCACTTCAACACCGTAGGCAGTCATCACCCCCATCAGTGTTGCGCCGACGAGCAACACCGGTGATGTCAAACTGCCTACCCACATGAAAGCAAGCACAATACCAAGCAAGATGGTGTGCGAAATGGCATCGGTCATCATGGCCATTCGCCGCAGGACGAGAAAGACACCCAACAAGGAGGTTGCCAAACCAGTCATGATGGCAACCGCTAAAATTTCCACGTTCATGAGAACTTCTCTCCCATCAGTGCGCGGACGCGCGCTTGGCCTTGGGGGGTAATCAAGAATACACCGTCTTCGACCTTTACATCCCCTTTGGCAAGATACTGACGATACGCCAGATGATCTTCATCGCGTGACTGACGATTCTCGTACAAGTGAATCAAGGGTTTTGCGACGATGATGGCGCGTTGGTGTTGCCGTGTGCGTAAAGCTTGCCACAACAGGCCGCGTCTGGGTGCAAAGGCTATGGCCATCAACACGAGCACACCGAGCAACAAAGCAATTACCGGCCCGGTGGGAAGATTGTTGCGGGTAGCGCTAAGGAGTGTGCCAACAGCCGCGACCATACCACCTGTGAAGCCGGCCAAGGCAATATTGAGGCCAAAACGATTGGACAGTTGTCGGGCGATGACCGCCGGGGCAATGATGAGTGCACTGATCAAGATGACCCCGACTGTCCGAATTCCGATGACGACAATCGTGACGGTGAGAAGCGTAAGCAGGCGTTCCATGAAACGCTCACTCAGTCCAAGTGTTCGAAAAAAAACGGGATCGAATGTGAACAGTTTCAGTTCTTTCCAAAATGCCAGCATGACTAAGAGCACCAAGGTGCTGACGATTGAGATGATGACGACATCATGACGTAACATGGTTGCAGCTTGTCCGAGGATAAATCGACTCAACCCAGCCTGACTGGCGGCCCCGGTTTTTTGCACGTAGCTGAGCAACATTTGCCCCATGCCGAAAAAACCGGCGAGGATTAAGGCCATACCAGCATCGAACTTGATGTTGGTGGCATGCTTTAAGACATTGAGAATCAGCATGGCTAGCAAAGCACTCACCGCTGCGCCCATCAGCAACCACTCGAGCGATCGGGTTTGGGTGATTATGAACGCCACCACGATTCCAGGCAAGGTTGCATGTGCCAAAGCATCGCCGACTAAAGCCTGTCTCCTCAAGACAATAAAGGTACCGAAAGACCCTGATATCGCCCCTAAAAAGACCGTTCCAAGCAGCACGATGGTCAGCGTATAACTTAAGCCGAACATGTCAATCACGCTCCACAGACAGCAAACTATCGGATAGGTAAGTACGGCGGATGTTTGCGTCGGTGAAGACCGTATCGACGGGACCATGCGCGATGACTTTCTTGTTCAGCATGGTGACCCAGTCGAAATATTTGCGAACTGTATTGAGGTCATGATGGACCACGATGACGGTCTTGCCCGATGCTTTGAGGCTCTTAAGCAACTCGACAAGGGCCTGCTCAGTCTTGACATCGACACCTTGAAACGGTTCATCCATAAAATATAGATCCGCTTCTTGAATCAGCGCACGCGCCAAAAAGACGCGTTGTTGCTGTCCACCGGAAAGCTCGGCAATTTGGCGATGTCGAAAAGGAAGCATATCGACTTGCTCGAGCGCTTCAAGTGCGCGTCGCCAGTCTTCGGCGTTTGGGCGCTTGACCCAACCGATATGCCCATACCGTCCCATCATGACAACATCTTGAACTGTCGTTGGGAAATCCCAGTCGACACTGCCTTTTTGCGGAACATACGCAATCCGCTTATGCATCGCGCGGTACGGTTTCCCGGCAAAAAGGACCGACCCGGTCAAGGGTTTCACAAGATTGAGCGCTGCTTTGATCAGCGTCGTTTTGCCAGCCCCATTAGGCCCGATGATGCCGGCAAGCACACCAAAAGGAACATCGAGATCGATGTCCCAAAGGACGGCGTTTTGCTGGTAAGCAACGGTTAAATCCTCAACATGAAATGCCGGTTGCATACAATCACCCTAACGTTTTTAATCATGAGACTGCAAAGCTTGAATGATGGTGGTGATATTGTGTCGATACGCTCTTAAATACGTGTCTGTTCCAGATGCGATGACACCTGCTGAATCGGAGTACAGCGTGCCACCTACCACCACAGTGTGATTGAGGGCAGCGGCTGCTTCGACGACCGCTTGAATCGTGGCTTCAGGAACCGTGGTTTCCACGAACAAGGCGGGAATATCCAGTTCAGCTAGTAAACGCGCAAGGTTTTCAATATCTACGATACTTGCCTCACCACTTGTGGAAATGCCTTGAACGGCGTACACTTCAAAACCAAAAGCACGACCGAAGTAGGCAAATGCATCATGGGCAGTGACTAGGATGCGACGTGATGAAGGCACGGTCTCGACTTGTTGCATCGCATAATGTACAAAGACTTCGATATCACGCTGATACTGCAAAGTGCGGGCGGTATAGGCTGCTTGATTGGCCGGATCGATGGCAATGAGCGCATCGCGGACGACGGGCGCTAACGCCATCCAGATGGCAGGGTCGAACCAAATGTGCGGATCCGGCACGTTAGGTGCTTCAAACAGCAATTGTTCGGTTTTGACATGATCCCCCAAAACAAGCAAAGATCGACTATCAAGATTGCGCAACACTTCACCAAAGCGCTCCTCGAGATTGAGTCCGTTGATGACGACAAGATCGGCATCAAGTAACCATTTTGTGTCACTTTGTCTAGGCTGATAATCGTGTGGGTCAATCCCTGGTCCAATCAGTGTAATGACCTCGATGTATGGGCCACCAATTTGTCGAACAAGATCCCCCACATAAGTCGTGGTTGTTACGACAAGGGGACGTTCATCATCACGGTCTGTCCCACAAGCCCAAAGTGTCATCACCGTCAATAGCAACCCTAACAATACCAATTGTTTTCTTCGCGTAAACATGTTGAATCCTCCTGTAATTAAGGTATGCCTTAAAACTAGATTAATGATAGCATTATTTTTCAGTTCTGTCAACGGTTTTAGTCACAGCATGCGTTTAGTACAAAGAAAAAAGCGACATCTGCGGCGTAGCAGATCTCGCTCCATGACAAAACCATTAACGTTCGGGCGCGAACAACGCTTCAAGCAAGGCATTGAAACGGGTTGTGGTGAATCGTCCATAGACGACCTCACGCGCGATGAGTGGATCTTTACTGATGAGACCGTCGACATCCATCACAACAAAACGTTGCATGTGCAAACGGTCATCAACAGCCCAAACATAAACTTTCTTATCCGCTTGGTGGATGCTTTCAACGAAGTGCGGGTTCATCTGCAAAACGGTACGCCTGAAGGCAAAGTGATCGATATTGGGATTGTTGATGAGGCGTTGAATGTCCCCAAAGAAGGTAGCGATCAGCAAAACGGTCTGAATGTCAGGGTTGAGCGCCTTAATGGCCTTGAGTTGATCAAGACTGAATGAAAGAACCAAAGCATCTTCCACAAAATCATAGTCTTCGATGAGTTCGACAACACGCGCGTTGAACGTTTCACTGCGTGCCTTTAAATCGAGAAAGACGCGTGTTCGACCTTGCACATGTGCTAGGGTTTCTTCAAGTGTGGGGACCGGCTCACCGACAAACGCTTCGGAAAACCAACTGCCGGCATCAAGCTGCTTGATTTCATCGAGGGTCACCGTTCGAACCAGGCGGTTTTCAGTGTCATTGGTGGTTCTGCCCAAGCGTGCATCGTGCATCAGGACAGGGACATGGTCAAGCGTTTCATGAAGGTCGAACTCAACAATATCCGCCCCCATCTCAATGGCTGCATCGATGGCGGATAAAGTATTTTCGGGTGCAACCAGCGCCGCCCCGCGATGGGCTACGATATCTGGCCTTTTCACGTAGGCGAGTCGCGACTCCGGTTCAGAGAGTGCGGTAAACACGCTGGTCACGTTGAGAAAAAAGACACCTAAGACGAAGAGCGTCAAGGCACGCTTGAGCCATATTTTATCGATGGTGCGCGTCCGAACATCCCGTATGTTCGGCAGTTCGATGGGTTGGCCGTTTTGCTGTTTCAAGTCATAGTACCGGGTCATTAGCCAGGCGTAGTTGACCGGCACCAAAATTAAACTTGCTAGCCATGTGGCGATAATATAAAAGGTATACAAGGCCGTTAGCAGTACGCCAAGAATGTACGCTTGTCCCCGCGTCATGAAAATGAGCAAAGCAAGCAAACCAGCAACAAGTGCGTAGACAGCATATAACAACAGGTTAAGCACGAAGTTGAGCAATAGCCAGGCAAGAACAATCGACAACCGTTGGTTGCGCAAAGTATGACGCTGGTTCGTTTTTGCCGCTTGAACTGTTTGCCCATGCGCGAGCAGGTTATGCATGGTAAAAAAGGTCTTAATCGTGACCACCATCAATAGGGCAATACCGGCATAAAAGCCAAGTTGCCACAGTCGGCGTGTGTTCACGGCCTCAGACAGTTCGAGGGGCAGTCTCAATGTCGAGGCCATGCCGACAAGGTGGAGCAGTTCAACTGACAAGAAAAACGACAAGGCGGCAATAGCAATCCGCAAAGGTCTTCTGTTTTTTCGATGGCGTATGTCATTGAAGACGAACAATAACAAAGGTTTGAGGCGGATGACATGACCTTGGTGGCTATGACTGAAAAGGCACGCCAAGACGGTCATTTCAAACATCAAGTAAAGCATGAGAACAATCAAGAGAACGATGATAAGCAGTACGGTAGTTGGGCGCATTAGGTAAGAAAGCAGCATCGATTGGGTAATGTAGGGCATGCCATACCATGCAATGGACAGGTAAAACATCAGTCTCGCCAGCGGGACAATGACCAAGACGCCGAGAATGCGGTATCCCAGCTCGAAGGCAAGAAGTGTTTTGAAGTTGACAGTGAGTACGCGCCAAAACTGTTGCAGTTGATGACGCATTAAATCGCCTCCTTAAAGGCTGTCATTGATCGGTTTTCTCATCGCAAGTTCTTGCACGACAATACGATGAGATGGTGTTGTTGTGTAGCGTTGTCTGTAGAGTGAACGGTGCCGGTGTCATCAAGAACGAGCTGTATGGTAACATGCTGTTCACCTAGCACCGACACGGAAAACACATATTGTTTGTGTGCATAGACCGGGAGCCGTTTCACAGGACATTCGAGCCAACGATAGGCATAGTTTGCTTCTTCAAGGATTCTCGCTATGTCTTCTGCAGCTGAGGTAAGTTCGTCTTGTCTAGCTGGGTGCGTAGGCAGTTGTGTAATCAACGACCCGCCTAGCGTGTCCCGGCTAGCAGGATGCGTAAAGCCTTTTGGGGCGTGTTGATAACCGATTTCTAGAAACAGTTGTTGTATGTTTGTAACGAGGGTTTCTTGGTCGAGCGGTTTGGACCCCAACGCTTCATCGGTGGCCTCATGACGTTTAATCTCACGCCACTCAGTGCCCTCAGGGACGGATGCCGCAGGCAACTTCGGCCAGGTCGATGCGAGCGCACGAATGAGACGTTCCATCATTTTGAGCTGCTTATCAAACTGCTCGAGCATGGCGATGGCCTTTTGATATCCTTCTTGGTTTTTTCCTTTCAGCCGTCCGGCAGATTTACGAAAACCTGTTTTAACATTGAGTTGGTTGCGCATCTTTGCAAAAGTTTCGCGTTCTTGCCGCAATGTTTGATACTTGCTGATCAGCCGTTCCATCGGTGAAAAATCAGGCACACTAGACCCGCGCCTTTCGAGGTTTTTTACCACGATGTCAAATCGGTTGACAAGGTCTTCAAAGCGCACGATTTTAACCTCTTTCATGTGGCGTTTGCTAAGTTAATTATATCATAAAGAAAACCATCATTCAAATCCATAGGTGACCCTCTAACCGTCATCATGAACAAAAAAAAACAAACGACAACCGGGGAAGGTGTCGTTTGTCAAGGGATGCTTTAGGGTCGCAATTGCTGCAGCTGTCTTTGGACATCAGCCCGTTTTTCAGAAAAGTACCAAACTGTGTTGCGCGGTCCAAAATCAAGTGCCGTCATCGAAGAACCGACAGTGTCACCATACAGTGCCCGCTGACTAAGATAAAGCGCTTCAAAACGAGCGTGTGTGAACAGGTTGTTGCTCGGATTAAGCAATGCTTCGACATAATCGAGGAACTGTTCCCTAAAAGCCGGTATGGCGAGAATCTTGTCCGCAAGCGGGTGCGGGTAATGGTCACGGCCAAGGAAATGTTCTGTTATACGTCCCCAAGAAAGAATATCGGCCCCAATTGTATGGTTTCCGAAGACAGGTTCGCCCTGCCATCCTTGACCGAGGCCATGGTCGTAATCGAAGGGAATCATCTGCCATTTTCCAGTGCGCGGGTTATGGTATAGATAGTAATTGTTTCCCATCGCTCTGTAGTCATCGACATTGCCAAGCAAGACACCGACCGCATAAAGTCGCAACAACGCATCAACTTCTATATGCGTGCGAACATAGGTTTCTAGTGCAGAACCCTCTAGTGAATCCAAAGCATGGATGAGTGCAAGGAGTTCGGTGTGATCACGTAACGATCGATTGGTTTTGAGGTCATAAGCTGGGCGGTAATGAACACGTGTATCTTTGATGCCGATAGCCCGCATGTCGGTAATGGGTTGTAACGAGGCCGGACCGAACTGTTGCCAAAGCGACTTATAGAGATGGCCGGTTTGTGCCTCTGCTTCAAAACGCCGGGCGATAAACAGCGCATCAATCGGTTCAAAAGCGGTGTAGAGTCCATAATAATGCTTTGTATCACCAATTTGCACATAAACATTAGCAAGGGTCGTTTTCGCGGCCATGACTTCAAAGTCATTGAAAAGGTCCAAGGCGAATTTTTCGGTGACGTAGGTTGCATCACGGTTACGGTTAAACTTCAAGTCGAGCGCGCTAAGCTCAAATGCTGTCCGCTGACGCAGTTTGCTAAACATCGGATCGTCAAAGTCTTCATCAAATGAAAACTTGAAATGAGACAAATTAAGGCGGCCATCATCGTTTTGCAAACGAACTCTCGATGTGTTGCCTCGAGAACGAAAACCGATGTCTTCTATTAGCACCTGACCGTACGCATCTTCATAAAGCAGATCCGCCCGGGCATAGACAGAGGTGCGCCAGTCGTTGAATTGACTGTGATAAGCCAGCATTTCCGCATCAAGCGCATCCCATTGTGATTGCGAGATGATGACGGTGAATGATTTGGCGTGGGTATCGTTGAAGAGACGGTCGAAGCTTTCCAAGTTGCCAACAGGGGGCTCAGTGGGATAAAAATCACGCGGCATGGACCACGTTGTGGCATGGTTATTACTCGCGCCTGCAGTGGTTGCGTTTGCTGGGAAGTAAGCAAAGCGACTTGAACCATCCGGCTGTCTACCAAAACTCATGTTTCTTGGAACGGGTACTGAGGTTACGCGGTCAATTAGCGTCTCACCATCGGGGTCAGTCAACAAGAGTGTCTCACCCATGGCATCGATACGGAAGTTTGCATGCAAGGGTTGACCGGGTGTGGTGCGGTCTTTTCCTGAAGCAAAGACAATCAGGTAACCACGGGGAGGAATGGTCGCATGGTCAGGGAAACGCCACTTGCTAGGTGTGTTTACGTCATCGCTCAGATAATACCCAGCAAGGTGATAGGGTGTGGTGTTAGGATTGTAAAGTTCAATCCAATCTTCAGCCGAGCCATCCTCATCAGTCAGTCCCTCGCCATTCGATGACACAAACTCGTTGATGTAGACAGGGCGCTCAAGGTCCGGCAACGATGGGAGGGTGATAGGGGCGCGGTCGCGAATGTCGTTCCAGTAGGGTTTCAGCAGATTGTAGCCGTCATCGGTTGACGCCCGTCCCCACTGTACCGGGTTGTCACGGAGGTCGACTTCTGCGAAAATGCCATCTTCAGGACGATCTCGCAAAGCCCCCTGTTCCATCAGGGTAGCCAAGACAGTGAGATCACTTGTAAACGTATTGCGGAGGTTCAGTCGCGTCAGTCGGGTGAGAGAACTCAAATAGATAATATCATCCGCAACAGGGACATCCCGCGCAATCAATGTTTCTAGATGAATCAGGTGTGCAACAGGGGCAAGGGTTTCAATCCGAGTGTTTGAGTGGATGTTCAAATAGGTTAGTTTAGGAAATGACGCAAGGACATCTAGCCTAGTGATGCCGGTTTCCCGAATGTTTAAGTGTTCAAGCTGATGCATAGTACGAAGCATATCAAGGTCTTCGTGTGCTAAAGGATTGCGTGAAACATCAAGGGTGCGCATGTCAACAAGCGCGGCAAGCGGCCGCAAATCGGTAATGACATTACCACGTAGATTAAGGTGCAACAGGTTGGTGAAATGTTCCAATCCATCCAAAGAAGCGATGTCAAGCGCCCCAGCATCAAGGTCTTTAAGTTGATGGGCATCATGTTGAGTTAGCGGACCAGTGCTCTTATCAAGGGCATTGCGTATCGCCGTTTCAAGGGCCGCATCCATGATGGTGATCAAGGTGTCATCGCGTTTTGAAGTTTCTTGATTCCAACAAGCAACCAAGGTCAAAACAAGACTGAGTACAGTCAACAGAAGCAAGAATTTCTTCATGGAAAGTCACCAAATCCTTTTAGAATGTCTTAAGGTTCATGTGGCGTGATGAAACAGAACAGTAAAAAAATATGCTATAATGAATTAACATGTGGTCGTGACACGCTTGAAAGGGTGATACGCATGAAGAAGATGAACCGCGTCATCATCGGGTTGCTCTTGATTCAGTTCAGTGCCATGCTCATAGCTTGTGAGGGTCAAACCAGTCGACCATCAAGCGAACTGAAGACACCGTTTACCGATGCAATCACATTAGACCTTGATTATGAAGGGCTATCATTTGTCGAAGATGGTCTCGGTGCCGTGCAACTGCATCGTTGCGTCGACGGGGATACGGCCCGTTTCACCGAAGATGGCGGTCTGACGCATTATTCGGTTCGTTTTTTGGGGATTGACACCCCTGAAGTCGGACGGAATGCCGAACCATGGGGTGCCGCCGCATCGCGCTACGTTTGCGACCGCTTGAATGCGGCCGAAACCATCGTACTTGAGTGGGACGCTTCGACCACCCGTTTGGGCACGTATGGCCGCTACTTAGCGTTTGTGTGGGTCGATGGCCGTTTGCTTAATCTTGAGCTCATTGAGCTTGCTTTCACGGAAAGCATGGGCATTCGGACCCGCTTTGGTGAAGAGATGACATTGGCATGGTTTGCAACGCGAGAAACGGGACGCCGGATCTATGGCGAACGCGACCCCGATTATCCTTATACCGATTGAATGGATATAGTGTAGTATCATGTTTGACAGACGTGTGATGAAACAACCGGCCACCGGGCCGGTTGTTCTTTTTTAGATGGAATCAGCTCTGGGGGTGTTTGAGAAACCAAGTAGTTCCAAAAGCGGCGAGCGCTGCAGCATCGACGAGGCGACACTTGGCAAGACCAACAGTCCCAATTTGTGCGGGATGACTGGCTTCATAAGCGGCGCCGATTATCTCAAAGGGCGTATCGTCATAGTCATAATCGGAAACGGTGGCCCATGTGCGCTGCCCTTCTATCATGAGCGCGTGGCCGAAACTTTTCATTGACCGGGCGTTGGCCCGCACTTCAGAGAGGTGCAGTAAAGTACACACATCATAGCCAACCCCAAGTAACAGCACCTTGCCTTGGCAGCGTGTAAGGGCACCTAAAGGTGTTTGCTCGCCAAACATCGGTGTGTGTGCGTGACCTTGCAACAACGTTTCGGCTTGTGGTCCAATCGCTGCAAAGGAGACTTCAGGGTGACTTGAACGTTTCACACCTGGATACGTCCTAAACAGTTCAGCAATGCGGCCCATCGCGCGCGTTGGCGAAATAGCTGGATTGTAGGCCGGTGCATGGGCACGGATGAGCGGCCACCATGCTTCGGGTACAGCAGGATGTTGCCATTGGGAGGGTTCGGAATTGCCAGCGGTGTGTGCTGGCATCATCAAGGTACCTGCCTCACCAAGCACCTCAAGCAGTGCGCCGATGACAGCGACTTCCTGACCGATGACCCAGCCAAGCGCGGACAAAGAGGCATGCACTAAGACCGTATCGCCTGCCTGTAAACCCAGTTTCTGCAACGCATCAATGAGGCTTGCTTGGGTGAGCGGATCAGTTGTTTTTTCAACAGCTTTATGTTCGGACATGTGTCTATCCTTTCGATAAGCGCAAACTACTCACGTAGACCATGGATGTCTCTGATTAGGAGTTCGGCTACTTTTTCAAGTGTCTTATTGAAGCGGCTGGCATGGACTTCAGGAAATCGGTGGTAGCCACGATCACTTAAATAATTGTACTGACTCTCAGGTAAGTTTTCCTGATCGAATGGTCTGGCCAAACCATAACGCAACAAAGCTTCAATGTGATGAAGATACGCTTCATCTTGTTTGAGAACTTTAGGATCGAGGAACAGCGCATCGACCGGTTCGTCGAGAACGGTATGGCCAATGGCGCGTTGCATCAAATAATAGTCGGCTTGAACAGGTTCTTTGTGAAACGGTTTCTCAGGAAGACTTAGCGATGCAACATAACGCTCTATCAGCGGCACAAGCGTCGCTTCTATATCGGGTTGACTTTCATCGTGGTCCGCCGTTTGCCAGTCTACGGCTTGCGCTGCTTGCAAAAAGCGGTTGAAGTCTTCTTGTAGTGATGCATCAAGATACGCGGCTAAGTCCGGCTCAATATGGACGCTTCGGGCAAGCAAGTTCATGACACGGATGCGCGTCAATGCCGGCATGGGGGTTTTGTGCAGGACGGTGTCTTCCAATGTTTCAATGGCTTCGGCGACGGGTTCAAGTAAAGCCGGAAACTGAGGAAGGAATGCCTGTACAACCTTTTTCACTAAGGACTTGCGTGGGTCATCGGTGGCCACTTCGACGATCAATTGCGCCAGGTGGCGCTTGGCTTGTTCAAACTGCTCTGGATAATCTGCCCGGAAGGCAAAAGTCTTGAATAACTTATCATACCGTTTCATCGCTTTCGCCGCGTCAAGGCGACCGCGCTCACCCAAGGCAAGGAAGAAAAAGGCCTCGACAAGTTCCTGTTCGCGCCGTTCGATTTTCGTAGGTTCCCATGCGGGTTCTTCTTCAACGAAGTCTTGTGCACTGACTACCTTGAGCGCGGCATTAAAGATGATGCGAACTTGGAGTGAGGGGCGCAGGGTCTGGTGGTAGGCATGCCAAGCTTCGGGATGTTCACGGTGAAAGGCAGGTTCAAAGTAGGCGGCTTCTTCTGGGTGGTGGGGAAAACGGTCTTTCAAGGCATCTTGTGTCTTTTCAGTGTCCATAGACAAGCTCCTTTTCTTATGCAAGAATTGAATGTGCTGTTCTTGATAAAATCATACCATATTTTGCCGAAATCTAAAACCTTAGAACGCCGATTTCATCATAAAAAACTTGTGATGGAGCGAATTTGCATGTAAAAACCGGCCTTAGATGGCCGGCTAAACACGTGTT
>RECF01000070.1 GCA_007694145.1 Acholeplasmatales bacterium
TGTCCCCCGGCTCCAGGGTGAAGAAGCGGGAGATGTAGCTCACCATGAAGCGGGTGTCAATCTTATTATTTTTATTGAAAATGAGTACGGTAAGAGTGGATTGCCAAAGATTGGTTAAACCTTGATGACCCGATGGTTGGCGGCTTTATAAAGACGATTCATAATCACTTCCTGATACACACTTTGATGAAACGCGATTGAATAGATGACATCCATATCAAGCGCATCCATGCGCCTTAAAGCGATATAGAGATTCGCGGCGATGTCGGTTTCCCGCGCCACATCCCCTAAAGTATATACGTAGGCTGGCGCAAATTGTTCCATGAGATCATCGGTAGCAATAACGCCGACCTTCCGGCCGGCTTGTTGTTGGAGGGTGATTTGCTCTTTGATGTAGGTGACAACTTTTTCCGTCTCCCCTTCAACAATCACCATTTCGCCTTTGGGCGCATAGTGCTTGTATTTCATGCCTGGGGAGCGCGGGGCGATGTCATGCGGTGTTTCAAGCTGAACCTCGACCGGTCCAACAACATCCTCAAGCATCGTCTTAGTGATGACACCGGGGCGTAAAATGACCGGTTTAATTTGGGTGACATCAAGCACGGTAGACTCAAGACCGACTTCTGATTTACCGCCATCGATGATGATATCGACACGGTGGTTGAAGTCATCTAAGACATGCTCAAAAAGCGTTGCCGAAGGCCGTCCGCTCAAGTTAGCACTCGGCGCACAAATGGGTATCCCGGCGATGTTTAAGACTTTTTGGGCCACCGGGTGACTCGGCAAGCGGATGCCTACCGTATCGAGGCCGCCGGTAAGCCATAATGGCACGGTGTCTTTTTTCTTACACACTAAGGTCAAAGGCCCTGGCCAAAAGGCGTCCATCAACGCGTTGACATACGGCTGTTCCACCACCACATAAGGGGCGATGGTATCGGGTGATGGCAGATGCATAATCAAGGGGTTGTCACTCGGTCGGCCTTTGACGCGGTATATATTTAAAATACCGGTTTCATGCAGTGCATACGCGCCGATGCCATAGACTGTTTCGGTTGGAAACACGACATGCTTTCCTGACAACAGCGTTTTCTTGATATCCGCTTTTACATCCGGGTGGTCAATCATGTCGGCCGTATAAATACGTGTCTTCATCCGCGCTTACCGCGTGCTAACGCCACATAGGACGCTTGCACGACACTCCTTCCGTTGATTTAAAGCTCGAGTTAACCTTCATGTCGTGTGTCTCGTAGTGCACACGATCGCTTGTCATTATGATAGCATGAAATCTCATGTTTTTAGCCGTCTATATGCGTTTTTAGCAAATATCATCACGATGCAAAAGCACGCTATGGCGCCTGAGGCCATACCGTGCTAGCAAGGGTGATCCGTGTGGGGTTCAAGATTTATGCCTTTCAGCCATACAAACTATAAACAATGACAGCCTGCTCAGAGTATGTATCTGAAAAGCATGGCGGTGGGGATTTAAAGGATGATCCAAGCGTTTCAAAAAGCGTCTTAAGCGCAACATCGTTTTCATCAATCAAAGCATATAGCGTCTTATAGCCCTGCACCTGCTTGAGAAACGCCACCAACGATGGCACCCCTTCAAAGAACACGCGCATCGCGACCGCATCCCGCGCATATAATGCCATCTCAAAACACAGGGTTGAACCCGTTGATGTTGTCTTCAGTGTCCCGATTGGCTTTTTTGCGATGAAAATAAGAAACAGATGACTGTTTGCGGTCAGCCCGTGTGACACCATCATCCGCGCCGCTTCTTCTTGGTTTTCGCATGGCGTCCCGAGGAAGGGATTTGGCGGGATGGGCCAAGCTGCAAGCGTAGGCACATCCGAGAAAGTGGCACTTCTAACTTGGAGTTGCCCGGCTTGGTGACTGAAAGAAGGTTCCGTCACTGTGCAGGATTTCAAGTAGCGAATCAGAGCTTTGTCATTGGTCGGTGTGTAAAGCTGGTTCGCATCATTGGTGTAGACATCGGTCCACATGTCGTTGAGCAAAACCACCAGGGCTTCACCGTAAGGTTCTGGATGGGGCAGAAAGTGCTTGACCACCGCTCTTGGAACGATAACATGGTGTGTTTTCATCTGTGAATTCTCCTTTTCTTTGTGCAAGGCGAACCTTGCTTACCCAAGACATTCACAGAGACGGTACGGGAAACGGTTTGACTCATGGGTGGGTCTATTTAGCGTGTCGATGATGATGCATGATCCTCCGTCTCATCGGAGGACACGATTTTGTTGCGGCCGGTCTCTTTGGCGTGATAGAGGCGGTTGTCTGCTTTTCTGAACAAGGCGTCAATCGTCGTCATGTCTTCTGCAAGACTCGCGATACCAAAACTCAGTGTGATGTCCTTGTCAATACCAAGTTTCTGATCTTTCAAAGCGGCTTGGATGCGCCTAGCGACCTTGATGGCTTCATCTTTATCTGTCTGCGGCAGCAACAACGCAAACTCTTCACCACCCCAGCGACACAACTCATCGTGCTGACGGATGCAACCTTTAAGCAGGTCAGCCATCACTTTGAGCACGGTATCCCCTTGAAGATGCCCGAATGCGTCATTCACACGTTTAAAATGATCGATATCCATGACCATCAAACTGAGTGGCTGATGGTTCCGTTTCGCTCGCTCAAACTCGCGGTGGGTGACGGCATTGAAAGCGCGGCGGTTTTGCAAGTCGGTCAGTCCGTCGAGGCGTGACAGTTTGATGAAGCGGCGTTTGTCTTTTACATAGATCAACGCTCCGGCATACGCTAAGGCATAAATGACAAAGATCATTGATACATTGATACGATCCTCGATCACCATGCGCTGATACTCCCGGTCTTCAAAAAGCGTGAACACATAACCGACATGACGGTTTTCGATGTTTTGGATGCTGATGAACTGCAGTGTATAGCGGACACCGTTATAGCGGGTCACATAGTAAAAACTCATATCCGATTCCATCAACGGACTAACGGCTTCACTGATATCCCTAAAGAACGAAACCAATGCAAGCGATTCTTGAAACAGCGTCCGGCGGTCGTTAAACTGCGCATTGACCGCATTGTCATACATATACTGCTTAGACAAAACACTTTGCACATAGTTTTCAAAAAAGTTCTCAAAGACCAGTCCTTCAACCACGTCGCGTTGAATAAGAAAGAAATGGGCCTTTTCCGGCTGAATGGTGTATAACATGTCAATTAGCGTAGCGATGGAGATGGAGATTTCGACGCTACCGATGTGTGTCTCATCAAACCGAAGCGGGTAGACAAAGCGATAGCCGTTGTAGACCCGACCTTCTTCAAACCCTTTGGCCACGCGACCTTCCGAATTGACAATTCGAATCGAGGCGCGCGCCTCCCAAAGATTGTCGCCATAGGTATCTGGCTGATGGAGACGGAGAAAACTTTCACCATCAGGCAGGTGAAAATGCAACTGGCGAAAATCATACTGTGTAATCAAGTCATAGTCCTCTTGTAAGTACGCCAACAATAGCGCCCGTTGTGTATCGCGTACCGCCGCATCGCCATGATACGCTTCATGCATGATTTCAATTACGGTTTCATCGATCAGGTGGTAAAACAAAAACTCGGAGAACTGTTCGTAGAAATCGATGGTGATATCGATTTGATCGGCATAGCCTTCGTTGTACTGTCGCAAGTACTGTAACTTACTCGTTTTCGCAATGCGCACATAAAGCAAACTCGACACGATAAAAAGCACAAAAAAAAGCACCGTCAGCACGTAGTAAGATTTGTGTTCTCGCCATGTGTGCATCGTGACCGCTCCTTTTGTGGCATTCTTTACTCCATTATAACGCACTTATGCCGATTTGTCATGCGCTGCAGGCACTTTTCATGAATTCTTAGACGGTTAAACATGAGACTTTAAGCGCGCACATAGCCTTCTTCATGAAAGACACAAGCAATCTATGTGTTGTTGCGGGTACACGGGCATGCTATACTTAACGAGAACGAGAACCGCAACATAACAGTCATGAGGAGGACATCATGAAGATCACTGTTCATAACACGACCGTGCCGATGATGATTGCATGGCTTAAAGACCATCAGTCCGGCCAAGCTTCCGCTACACAACTCGACAGCATTCTCGCCCATCCTGACTATGCATTTGAGTTTGAAAGATATGGAGATGCTGTCCCTAAAGAGGCTTTCAAAGCCCTTTTGCTTAACTTGCCTGAAGTCTATGAGGATGCACGCAACTTGGTGCATTTACGCATGCGGGCTCAGCCACTGCATGACTTCTACAAACGGCTTGATACCTACAAAGCCCAGCTGCCACTCATCGAGATTCCAGAACACATCATCGACGCACAAACACGGCTTGCTAGAGCCGGTTTGCCTGATGATATCGGGATCGAACACGTGCAAATCATCATCACCTTAGGCATTGGGGCGAGTTTTGGTTATGTGCATGGGCATCATGTCCATTTCGATTTTCTTCAGCTCGCTAAGGAGAAATCCGCTGCTGAGTTTCAGGCCAGTCTCGCGCATGAAATCCACCATGTCGGCTTCAACCATTTACTTAATCCAAGCTATCTACAGACACTGTCACTTGAAGCACTCTTCTATCTTTACTTTTCCGGTGAAGGCCTAGCTGTCAAATACTGCAACAACGCTGAAGGTGTTTTGTCAAAAGCGCTCTATGGCGGTCCGAAAAACATCGGGTTAGATCCGTTTACTTGGCGTTATCTCAATGATGACTTTGACAAGACTTTCAAGCATTTCAAAGCCACACGTAAAGCCATCAAAGACGGCCACTTCACGCGTGAAGACTTTCAAACGGACTTGCGTACATACTGGATGCATCCTTATACCGATCAGCGTGACACAAACGATACACCCGACTTAAAACAGTTTCGTCTCTATAGTTTAGGCAACGATCTTTGGGGCGTCATCCACGATGCGTTTGGCAAGGAAAAAGTGTATGCGACATTACGTAACCTCGACACGTTTCCTGATGTCTTTAATGCAGCCGTTAGTCATATCGGCAAACCGGCGTATCGACTGGATGTTGATTGAAACGACGCTTTAACCACGCATTACAAGGACATGATCCGCTTTAGTCTTGCTTCGCTTTGATTCGTTGCAGCATGGCATTGACTTGTTTTTCCGATAAGACACCCGATCTGCTTCTTGAAGCTGATAGCTCACGTTGATACATTTCTAACGCTATCGCGTAGTGTTCATGTTCTTCAAAAAATACGGCTAAAGAGGCCCAGGGTTCTTCATGGATGATCACCATCGCGGTTTTTAGTGTTGATGCTTGCTGATTTTCGGGCGATTCATAATAAGTAATCTTAAAATAATAGGCGTCGGGAGACCGCGTGAACTCTTTACTCCCTTTTACCATTGACCAGCTCACTTCTTCAATTGACAATAGATTAGCGTCTTCCACTTGGTTGAAAAATGCTTCTAGTGCATCCTCTGCATGGTTTGCAGCATGGCGACTTGTACAGCCTATTAAGGTCAAAACCATAAGAACGATAAAGACAACACGGTAGTTTTTCATCAGGTCCTCCCGATCTTTTTTATGGGTGATGCTTTGACGAAGCAATGAAACACTAAACTTAAGTGGTAGACAAGCCTCGCTAACACATTGCAGAAAGCACATAGTGCGGAACATAAGCTCAAGTATGCGATGTATCAGCCAAAATCGTAACCAATGGCGGCATCATCACATCGATCAACACCACATGCTTAACTGATTTGACATGATTCAGTACAACACTGTGATACGGAACAGATACACGGGTATCAAGTGCAATAAAACGAACCACGACAGTCAAATACCGGAGGTTTCAAGTGAGACTTGAAAAAGATCAGACATCGATGGGATTATTGCTTGCATCGAGAATCGTTTTATTGGTTACGTTTCAACTCATTACCACCATCCTTGTCGTCCTCATCAAAGCACCTACGTCAGTTATACCCGCGTATTGGACCGTCTATGTCACCTTGACAAACGGGGTGCTTTTTGTATGGATGCTCAAGGTCATCGGGGTGATTCATTATCGGAAGATCTTTGCGTTCAGTAAACCAGCAACCTTGACATTTATAAAGTGGTTGCCACTTTTATTGATTGCAGCCATGGCCCCAAACTTGGCCTTGGCTTATGTGTTATACGGGGACATCGAGGCCGGTGCCGCATTGCTCATTTATGAACACAACACCTTCATGATCGTCTTCAACTTGACGATCTTCCCCATCTTACAAGGGCTGACGGAGCTGCCGTTTTATTTTTTACTGATGGCACCGCTTCTTAGAGCACGCACGCATAAGCTGTTAATCAGCATCGGGGTGCCGGTGATTTTGTTGTCGGTGCAGCATATGTTTATGCCGTTTCATCTCGATGGCACCTATCTTGTTTATCGTGGGTTCATGTTTTTCGGGTTTGCCTTATGCATCGGCATCCTTTTGTATAAGCGTCCCGACATGTTGCCGTACCTAGTTATCCTTCATATCTTGATGAATGCCTCGTTCATGGCAATGCAGTTCATGTGAACCCGTTTACTGACCCATTAAAAACAGCACGTAGGATAACCCTTTAATCGCACTTTAAACAAAGTGTTGATTAGTTTGCCATCATGATGTTTTTAACACATCGTTCTCATGTGTCTTCTTTCCGCGAATGCCTAAGTATAAGATGACCCATAAGAGTGTGTTCGGTACGGCATGAAGATAAAATGCTGCCACGGTCGATCCCATGCTTTGTGCCACATACGGCACAATCAACATACTCGGTAACATGGCGATAAAGTGCCACTTCAAACAGGCGTGAACCAAATACGCCCACATCAGACCATTGACCAGCCACGCATAACTGCCAAACGTGGCGATTTGCATTGGCAAGATATACCCGCGCCACATCAACTCTTCACTCATCATCGCCAAGACATGGAGTGGGATAAACATCACCAGAAGCCGGTAGTTTCCCTTGACGCGCACACCGAAAAACGTCTTCGGTGGCATCGTAAACTTTTTTAAGGGATTAAACGGCGCGGGCAAATAGCTTGGGGGCGCGAACCACCGCTTTCTCGCAAAATAGCGACTGAGGGGTTGTAAGCTTTCTTCAATCACCAGCGTCAAGACAATGGCAATCAGAATCCACACAAGATGCCTACCACTTACTGCGTATAGATTGTAGCGCATCTGCATGGCTTCCCATGTTAAAGCGCCTTGTTCAACGAAGCGGTAATGGAGTAATGAAACGGGCACCAACAAGTAAACAGGGAGCCACAAACTCGTCCAAAACGCATAGATTTTCGGCACACCTTTGGCAATGAGCTTAGGTGTAACGAAATAGACACCTGCATAGATGGCAAGACCCGTAATCAAAAAAACGACAACAGAAAAAATCATCAGCTTCTCCTTTACGTTTAGACCTACGCAGCACGACACCATCTAAGGCGATAGTGTCACCAAAGAATCATCATGAGGCTGGCCAAACATCGCGACTTAAGCGATCCTTTTTTTTATGTACACAACAAGAAACACCCAGGCGAGTACCTATTGATGCATGATGACCGAGAAGAAAAATCAGATCCGCTTACCCTACTACCCTAGCATGAGAAAGCCACCCTTAAAAATCAGTGCATCATGCGGACACAACTTGTCCTAATCCGCTACACTTTGAATGAACGCCAACACCTCTATATTGACAATTCTTAAGACGCTTTTGTTATCTAATTCGGTTGCATGACGATTTAAGAACCGTGTCAAAATCGGGCTCATCAGTCCTAAGTCAGTCAATGAAAAATGTCCCGAACCTTGAATACGCAAATGCTGGTGATTGGCGTCATTTAAGGCAATCATCTCCAGGTTTCTTTCGTATTGCGGCCAATCAGACAACGTATCATAGATGGTATCAGAGTATAGGTGGAATGTCGCGGCACGAAGGTGGGGTGCTTTGTAGATAAAAGCACCGTCTTCAACGCGTTCTATGTCGCATAGATAAGGTGATTCTAACGCTACGACTGCCCGTACTTCTTCGTGTATCCATGGCATGCACAAAGCCGCAGAGCCACCTAAAGAGTGGCCGATGACGATGACTTGCGTCAGATCACTATGGGCGACAAACGGGACATGTTCTTGTTGTTTTATGAGAAGATCATCGATGACACGCCCTAAGTCGTGGGTTCGCAGGGCCATCCACTTCTGGTAGTACTCAAAGCTTTGGGCGATGTCTTGGTGGACATTTTCACGCATCAGCTCATTGAAGTAACCTGTGTCCATTCGAATCGACTTGCCGGTCGATGATTGTGCACGCAAGGTATGAAATGGATGCGATACTGTACACGCCACATACCCATGACTCGCGATTTCAAGCAACAATGATTCATTGCTTAAGGGGGTGCTGATGCCACCGTGTGAGTACAAAATCAACGGCTTGTCTTCCAGCGCACCTTGCGGATAATAACAATAAACCATGATGTCTCTTTGTTCGTGTCTATGGGTGAATGCTTCATGAGAGACCGGATCTAAAATACTGTAAGCGATCACGCTGACAGCGTAGGGTCCTGTGGCGGGCAATGGCGCATACTTAGGAAATACAACGAACGGGCTAAAGACCAACAACCACACAACGCTCATGAAAACAACGTGTCGCCGTTTAGTTGATTTGAATGGCAATTTTCGGCCTAAAAGTATGCCGTATTTTACCGAAACCATGATAAAGACAACGAAGAAACCGCTATAGACGAAACGATAGTCAGAATAACCAACAACCACCATCGTCAACACGATGCCTAGCATCAGCACGCGTGTTCCACAAAGCGCGCGACGTTGCGTGATGCGCGTGAACGTAGGCAAACGATGTGCCATGTATTCTAAAATGATGAAAAGTCCAATCAATGCTACTGTAGTCATATGCTCTCCTATCTTTTGGTCCGATGCCTTCATTAGACTTTGTGTCTAACAGGAAAGTTCACTTAAGGGGTTCTTCGATTTCGATATTCGTTTTTTGTGCTCAGCAGCACACAAAAGGGCGTCAAACAGCGAGTTGTCTACGCTACTTGATCATTTATGGCGTTTTAGAACTGTGCGGTCTGTTGAAGCGCATTGCGTAGGCGTTGTTTTTTTTCAGTTTCATGTTCCAAAAGAAGCGATTCATCAATCTTGCACCGATTAATCTGAACAACACCCGCATGATCAAACCGAACCGGACTGGTGTGGCAAGTCTCGTGAGTTCTTCTTCATTAAACGCACCGTGCTCGATAACCGTTTGAATCGCTTTGACTAGGGGTCGAACCATGTTGACTTGCCCGGGTGCTGGCCGCATCTGCAACCCTTCCATGCCGCCTTTAATCGCGGTACCGCCGTAATGTCTTTGCAATCGTTGTGCAAGCAACTCGAAGTACGCTTCAAGAAAATACGATTGGCTACTTTCAGGAAAGCCGGATTGAATGAAGAAACTAAGGCTACCTTCTGAAGGTTTCAAGCCTTCGATAAACGCCATCACATGAGAGGGCATGGCATGGACGTATAGCGGGAGGAAAAACATCACCTTTTGATCGGTTGCAAACGTGGCTTGCCACGTCTCCCAAAGGTCTTTTTTCTTCAAGTCCCGAATCTCAACGTGGCCGTGTGCGGCGCGCATCAAGGCTTCAAGGATAATGCCTGAGTTACTGTTGGCGCGTCTTGGTGAGCCATTGTAAATAATCAGCGTGTCAGAGGTCTTGAATGCTTGAATTTGCAGGCTTTTGTTTTTCGGTTTCCTGTGTGCTAAAGGCTTCACGGTATAGGGCTTACCAGGCAGCAAGCGGAAGCCTTTTCCTTTGTAATGAAACGCGGTGCGGTAAAGGTAGTCTTCAATAACCTGTTCTTCTTTGTCGCTGAGGTTTGCGGAATCGAAGTAAAACGTCAAGTCCGGATACGTCTTATACCGGGCCACGTGATGGCACTCACCTTGTATGAGTTCAATATAAGGAAGATAGTGTACAATCGAACGGTCGATAAAAGCTTTCGCCCGGTGGTTGATAAAACCTTGCGCTGTATCCATAAGTATGATCACGTTACGACTTTGCATATAGTCTGCGTAAAGACTGACCATATCATCCTTCATAAAACATACGCCGGGGGTTTTTAGCCAACAGTCCCAGCAGCCGATACACGGTTGCAAGGTCTTGTCAAAAAGCGGCACAATATTTAGCGGTTCACTGTAACATGCTTGTATGTCTGCATACAAACTCGTATCTTCCTTACTTCTTAAATCAAACAGTGTGATCATCGTTTCCTCCTTAGAGTCGTGATGGTGAACGTACACTTTAATGTTTCCTACAACACCGGCATGACTACGCTATATTTTACTTGTTTGCGTTTGGTTTAGTGTTCTGCTAATCCGTGCTGTTATGTCTGTTTCTTTAGTCTATTATAGCACGCATGGTGCCCTACTAAAATACTGTTTTTTCGTGTATTAAAGGTGCTTTTTTCAAGTGGATACAATGGTTAGTTAGCGCTTAACGCTGTACGTGTTCAGTGAGCAGCGGCGTAAGTTGTCAATAAACAGTATCGGTGTCTAACCTTGCAAGACATGATGTACTATACAATCACGCCATCTTTCAAGTGAATGATACGGTTCCCATACGCGGCAAACTCTTCGGAATGGGTAACTTGAACAATGGTTTTATTGAATTGTTGATTGATTGACTTGAACAGCTTCATCAACTCGACACTGTTTTTAGAGTCTAAGTTACCTGTAGGCTCATCGAGTAACAATATCGAGGGGTCAAACATCAGGGCTCGTGCAATGGCAACACGCTGTTGTTGACCACCGGATAGTTGTCTTGGTGTATGTTTTCGGCGGTCTTGCATCGCAATAATCGCTAAGATTTCATCCAGTTTTTCTTGATACTTCTTCGGGTTTTTACCATCTAATATGAGCGGCAATAGAATGTTATCTTCTACGGTCAAGTTCGGGACAAGATTATAAAACTGAAAAACAAAACCCACATCGCGTTTGCGCATAAGACTTTTTTCATTTTCTTTCATGGTGTTCAGTGGTTTGCCCATCACGAACACTTCCCCTTTTGTTGGGGTGTCCAAACCCCCAAGCAAATAAAGCAGTGTCGATTTTCCCGATCCAGACGGCCCCATAATCGACACGAACTCCCCTTCAGTTATCACAAAGTCCAACCCTTTTAGTATGTCTGTATCGCTATTGCCCATCGGAAACGATTTATAGAGTTCTTTCACGCGAATGACGTCCATCATAACACTCCTACTCATATTTTAATGCTTGAATGATTGATATTTTTTTGCTTTGCATCAACAAGGGTATGGTCGCGAGCACATAAATCACGCCACTTAACATTAAGAGTAACGCGGAATCTAAAAAGACAAACTGAATATCGACTGAAAAGCCAATCGAGTGCGCCAACTGTGACACAATCCGCATATGCAAAGACACGTATAGAAGTAAAGCAACCAACGCAAACCCGACGCATAAGACAGATTCCATCACAAGCATACGGCCAATTTGACCGCGTGTTGCCCCCACTGAGGCCATGACCGCGAAATCCTTTTTGCGCTGCAAGAAACTGATGAACATGTTGTTGATTGCCCCAAAGGATGCCATAATCACCGCAAATAACGAAAAGAAGTTCAACATGCTGATAAGTTGTTGGTTTTGCTCAGTATTCATGCGTTCCATTTCTTGATGGGTTTGCGTAATACCCCCGACATCTCGAAAGTAGCTTCTAATTTCGTCTACGGCTTCTGAGGGGGCGATGGTGGTGTGGAAAAAGTAAATGCTATTATGGTTATGAAAAATTTCCTTCATATGGTCATTGTGGATAAAAAATGTATCGCCACCATTCCATAGTTTTGCATCGACAATCCCCACAACTTTAAACGTCGATACCACACTGTTAATCTCTAAATCGACAAAATCGCCGATTGCAAGATGCAAACGGTTTGCGGCAGTTTTAGAGGCGATGATATGGTGGCGTTCAGGATGTAGATACTCTAGATAGGATCCCGCTTTATAAGAAAAATCAATGTACGTTAACAGTTCGGCGAACTTAACCGGTTCTATCCCTTCTAGTTGTGCGTATTCACCATTGATATGACCGTGCGCATACGTGATCTCTGAAATGGAATCCGCTTGGACAAGCGGATGTGTTTCTAAATACGCAAAGATGGTTGCACGGGTGTCTCTATCGTTGATTTTGATTTGATCAACACGAATATCAAAATGGAGTGTCGTGTACGCTTCAATCACAATCCGTTCAATCCCTTTTCCTAAAGAAACCACGGTAATAACTGAAATGAGCGCAATCATCATGATGGCGATGTTGTTGCGAAGTGATGAGGAATAGCGGATATTGTTCATCGATAACGCTGTGAAGCGCACATAGGGGAAAAACACCGGAAACAACGTTTTCACCAGCCGACTGACGATAAACGGATAGACCAAGATAAGTCCACATAATGCCAGCACTAGCGTAAGCGGTGACAGTGTAACAGCGAGATCGCCACCAAAATACACCATGCCAAAGCAGCTAATCAGAAAAATCATGCCGACGACAAACTTCTTCTTTTTGACGTTTGGTAGCGTCGGTGACTGTTCTAAGATAAGTTCTTTGACTTCGTAGCGGTTAATACTTCTGACTGGCACATAACAAGCAAACACGGAAAATAGCATAGCAAACCCCAAAGCGATAAATCCAAGCTCCCACTCAAATACAAACCGTGGTATCACACCATAAGCACGTAACGGTGCAGCGGAATAATGCAGTGCATAGAGCGCGCCCAGCCCCAAAAGAATACCAACAAGTCCGCCAAGCAAACCATACATCAACCCTTCACTCAGCAAAAGCAGTTTCATTTGTCGCTTTGTAGCACCTTGTGAAAAAAACGTCCCGATGACTTTTTGTCGCTCTGTCATGATCAGTTTAAAAGCGCCAAATAAGATGACGGTCGCAACCAGCATAATAAATGCAAGCATGATGAAAAAAGTCATTTGTTGGTTTCGGACCGACGCAATGACGATGTCTTCTTGGTAGATGGCAAAGGCACGGAAATCTTCATGATGCGCATTGAATAAAGCCATGCTTGCGGCGGTATCATCTAACGTTTGTCTTGCGGTCACATGATTGTATAATCCTTCGACACCTAAAGCTTCTGATACATAGCCATACGGTACAAGCATATTAAACTGTTGGCGCTGGTCTTGATAAAAAAGGCCTGCATTCTCAACAATGCCAACCACCGTTAAACCAATCGGCGCACCTGCGATCGTCACCTCTAAAATGTCCCCAAGAGCCAAACCTAAATAGACCGCAACACGCTGTGAAATAATCGTGTGCGCACCCATAAACGTCTCTAAACTGCCCTCAACAAATCGATATTGACTGATGACATCGATATCTCTTGCATACAACATCACCGATTCAAAGTCTTGATTGCGAAGAACACTGGGCAAGACAATACTTGGGATTACACGATCGATACCAACCTGCTCAAGTGTATCCAGCGCAAAAAAATCCGCCCCCGTGTTCGAGGCAATCATGATTTCGTGTTCTTCAAGCACGTCGGTGACCGATCGACGTATCGTATCGAGTTGAATGCGCACAATGCCCATACTCACCATAAGTAGGGCTGTACTGAATGCAATCGAAACCACAAATAGCAATAACCGAAGTTTCTTTTCCCACATCGATGTACCAATGTACTTAAGAATAATCTTCATCTTTACGCCCTTCTACACACTATCTGTCAAACAATGACATTTTCTCGGTTTCATCTTCCAAAAAAAAATGCTTTATTCATCGTGATTCGATTATTTGAGACCAAATGCTCCCCATAACAGTCTTTCTTGTTAGTTTCATGATAGTCTGAACACCAACATTTGAAACAAGGATGCAGCGCGACTTTGCTTGCGTTTTCATCGTGCATCGCAACGCTATTCGTTTTTCATCTAAACGGTGCTGTTTGAGCATAATATTGTCTATTTCAGTATAGCACATATGACGGGTAATCAAACACGCTGTTTGCATTAGATGATGGTGGCTTTGTGAATCAGGACACCCTCGGCATAAACCAGTCTATTTGGTTTTAATCAGTCACTGCTTTTCTGTATGAATCATCCTTGTCATTTCTGTTTGGCAAAATAGTGCTCTACAGCATATAAGAACTGGTTTTCAAACGTGGCTATGGCCGCTTTGCTCATCTTTTTAAAAGGCATGATCACATCATAGGCGTGAAACCAGTTGGGATATACATCGACTGTAGCTGGTATACCGGCTTTTTTCAAGTTCTCAATATATGTCACCGTTTCACAGTAAAATGGTTCGATATCCCCCACAAACGTATAGGCTGGGGGAAGCATCGCGTAGTTTGTTTGCCTTGCTGGCGCGGCATAAGGTGGCACATCTTTCTGCCATAGCGAACCAAGATAGACTTTCCAAGCCTTATGATTACGCTTTGTGTTCCACACACGTGTATGGTTGTCACGGGATGAATCGGTATCGCGATCATCAAGCATCGGATAGAGTGGCATTTGATAGGCAATGTTGACTTCACCTTTGTCTCGTGCAAGCATGCATAGTGCTACAGCCAGCCCGCCACCGGCACTCTCACCACCAACCATAATCTGGTTGCGGTTGATGCCCAGTTCATCGGCATGGTCTTTTAGATAAAGAAGTGCCGCATAACAATCCCTTAGCGCCGCAGGATAGGGGGCTTTTTTGGCGAGACGGTATTCCGGTGTCACCACGACTGCACCGTATTCTTTGACCAATCGCATCGCACGTGAGATGTAAATCATTTTCGCCATGCCTTTGACATAACCACCGCCATGCATCCAAAGAATGCCGGGTGTTTTCTCCGGCGTTTTTTTGTTTACGGTGGGTTGAAGCACGAAGAGATGCATCTTCTTGCCATCAGAGAGTATGGATACTTTCTTCATCGTGTATTTTTTCATTTGCACAATCACCCTCTCTTGAGCTGCACACTATCTAAGGTTTCATCGTGATCATCTTTTTGTAAAAGCATGGTGACCCCATAGATATCATTTTCAAGCAGGGCACATTCATCCTGTTGGCTTTTTATGTAGCCATCAAGTAATTCGACCTTATCTGGATACCGCTTTTTTAATGCATTGACGCGCTTCAGAATACAAGCTTGTTGTACTTGATTGAGGGCGATGCATTCATCCTCATCGATGATTTTTTCTGCCAACAGTTTCAATCCAGACTTGTCGAAAATCTCAAGCCATTGCCTTTTTGTCGGATGAGAATTGTCATTATCATCGATACCATACGCATCATCTAGGATGATGTAACCATGCTGCTTGACTGTCTTTTTTAGGCTATTTAAGGTCGTCGCGGGATGACCTAAAACATCGCCCGCGGCACCGAGTATAACAACATCGTAATGTTGCTCGACCTGCACGGACGCCCGAATGTCGCCGACGACGAACGCGCATAACGATGCAACACCATACGCTTTGGCCTTTTCAATCGCATAATCGATGAATTCGGGCATGATGTCTATCCCTTTCACATGACACCCGAGTTGCTTGGCCAAGTTGACACTGACCGCGCCTTTCCCACAGGCTAAATCAAGGACTTGGGTGTTTGCTGAAACCGGGATGTGCTTGGTGATCAGTTCAATCACATCTTTAGGGGAAGCACCGAGTTCCCATAAATCTTGTAAAATATACGGAAGATACGGCAAGAGTTCGGTTGACTTTGCCGTCAATGATCGGGCGATGACTGCCTCGATTGTCTCCATGAAAATCCTCCTGAGCCTAGCCCATTATCCTTGAGCAAGGTCTTTATCAAACGTGTCGCATCACCCTGTGATCGCTTGCACTCTATACTCTCTATACTCTCTATACGTATAAGAGACACCACATCATGATGCTAAGTACCCACACCCATTAATCCTGTGTAATCGTCACTGCTTTCTTAAGCAAACTGTTTTCTTTCAACGCTTTAAGCATGAGATCAGCCACATCAGCACGGGCGATTTTTGCCGTTTTCGCTTTGACATTTTCCCCATACATATAAAGACCCGTTCTTGGTGCATCTGTTAATCCACTTGGTCGGATAATCGTGTAATCTAGGTGGCTGTTTTTGACCACTCTTTCCTGCGCTTCATGATCTTTTCTAGTGTTTTTTAACAGGGTGGCAAAAATAAACTTGTTAAACCCCGATAACCTATCCCAGCTTTCACCTATACCCATCGCCGAAACGACGAGCAAGCGATTGACGTCGTTGTTATGCATACCACGGATAATGTTTATCGTACCGCGTTCGCGGATGGTCGTTTTCTTTAATGAACGGCCCGCTCCAAGTGTACAAACCACTGCTTCTTGCCCTTTTAATGCTTGTTCGACAGCATCAACATGTAGGATATCACCCCTCACGACGCTCAAGCGTTCATGGTCCATCAAAAGACGTGTTGCATCCCGTACAAAGGCTGTGACTTCAAAACCTTCTTCAAGCGCTTGTTCAATAAATGCTAAACCGGTTTTTCCTGTAGCACCAAATACAATGACTTTCATATCTGACCCTCCTATCTATTAAATCATAGTCTACGCAACACACATCCTTGTGTTGTGTTTTGTGTATCTACGTGCCTAAAGATGATTGGTAAGACCTTGATTAGTTTATCTCAAGTTTATTCCAAACAGGGATAAAGGCTTTATAAGCGAATAGGCTTGAGCTGACAACCGCAAGCACCGCGACACTTAACGCGAAAGGTAAGTTGATTGGCTTAGCAAGATCATAGAGCACACCGAAGTTCACGATGTAATCTTTAGCCAGCCATACTATGAGCCCACCCACCGTTAAGACTGCATATGAAATTGGAATGACAAACGTCATGATGTTACCAAGCAGTGCATTTCTTTCAAAGAAGGCACTCAATGACAACATTTCGGTTGTCACGTAGATAAGGGATGCACCCAGAAGCACAATGAACAGGCTGAAACTTGAAACAATGAAAGTAGGAAGGGTTATTCCTGCAAAGAGTGCATAAAAGATCAGGCCTGACAGGCTGATTGCATAGGCTGGCAAAAAATACATCAATGTTTGCATCATGAGTACAGCCATACCACTCAATGGGGTGATTTTGAGCAACCAGTAGCGTTGTTTCCACAAACTTTTATCCTTTGTCAAATCTGCGGGTAGAAACAAAAGGGAGATGGCCATGACATTGAAGAGCGTCGCAACAAAAATACATAAGGCGATTTCGAGTGTGGTATCCCCTGAAAAGAAGTCACCAAACGTAAACGATAAAACGGCCAAAATGTAAAAACTCAACATGGAGATTGCAGCAATCAGCATATCGTAATTGCGTTTAGCCATCTTCCATTCTGTTTTAATCCAATGAACGATCACATGGTGTGTCGCTAGCTGTCTGGCCTTCAGCTTTAAAGGGCGTCTGTTCACTAAACGCGCTTCAATGACTTGGTTTTTTTCCCAACCTTTATAGTATAAACGTTTCGATACGGATAGACTGATCAACACAGTCACGATGGTTGTCAGAAAATAAAACAACACCGAAAAGCGATACGTTTCTAGTTGCCCTAAGGTCATCCATATTCTTGCCCCTGCCGTCATAGGAAAGACATCTAAAATGAATCTTCTTTCAACAAACATAGCGATGCGAGGATAAAAATCCGTGAACACGGTATCCGACCGCGTAAACAAGAACGCAAAGGCAAAATTCAACACCAAAGCCCCGCATGTCGTAAGTAAGCTAAAGAGCTTGCTTGAGAGATACTTGAGCCCTACTAACGCGACCAACACGGCGATGCTGCAAGGAATGATGACCATCACATAGAAAACTGGTACAATCAAGACATAAAACCACCAAGAAGCATGTATGTAAAGTCCAATCGTTGCGACGAAAGGAACAAACAAGATCAGCATCGCTTTGTTGCTTACAAAGATCAACTTTAAGAAACTAAAGAGAAACAACGTGTTAAATGGAATGGGCAGCGTGACTAAATGATTCATCTCCTGCGACCGATAGAAAACTTTGACAAAGGTACTTAATCCTTGTATGAAAGCCATAAAGAATAACCAAAACATGACCATAGAAAACATGATGAAAACAATCGCGTTAAAAGACCCATGCGTTGCGTCGATGTCCACTGAAAAGCTATTATACAGAAGACGCGTCAGCAAATACATAAAAGCGATGATGGCCATCAAAGCCATAACGGTCCGTGATCTTGTGGCGCGATCTCGCAAGTACTGATTTCTAAGCTGGGTGAACTGCAGTGTTAAAAGCCATTTAATATCAGCCATGGTGCACGCTCTCTTTTTTTGTGATGCCCAGATAAATGTCTTCTAAATTGTCACCATAATCACGATACGTGGTTTTGATTTCTTCAACCGTGCCTTCTACAATCAAGACACCTTGATGCACAATGCCGATTCGATCGCAAAGTTTTTCGGCAATTTCCAAAATATGGGTGGTGAACAAGACGGCCGCGCCTTCATGCGCGGATTTCCGAAAAAGATCTTTCACAACTCGTGCACTCGATGCGTCTAGGCCATTGGTCGGCTCATCTAAGAAGATTACTTTGGGTTTATGAACCAGCGCTGCACATAATGTGATTTTTTTCCGCATACCCTGTGAGTACGACCCAATCAACTTATCGGCATCGACTGACATTTCCACACTGTTTAAGAGTTCGGCAATGTCCGCCTGAATCGCATGGCTATCTGCTTTTCGATATACTTTAGAAACCAGTTCAACAAACTCTCTGCCGGTGAGTTTGTTGTACAAATATGGGTTTTCAGGGACATAACCGATTCGCTGCTTTGCGGCTAAATTTTGCCGGCTAATGTCATAGCCACAGACTTTTATAGTACCGGATGTCGGGGCCAATAAGCCTGTGCACATCTTGATCGTACTTGTCTTGCCGGCCCCGTTGTGACCCAAAAAACCATAGACTTCGCCCGGTTTAATGGTGAAACTCACATTTTTTACTGCTTCTTTACTGCCATAATTTTTAGACACATTGTTTACTTCTAGCATACATTTTATCCTTTCAAACTTAGTCCATTAAGTATTCTTTTGTTCCCAGTAGTGCACAATGATTCGATAGATGATCAACAACGTCAATGTCGCGAAGCCTGTCAAAAAGAAACCACCTAATAATCTTCTAACTTCCGTTACCTCTCTAAAGACCCACAAGATGATGACTGACAGCGCACCCGCTACGATAGGAAGCAAGAACGTGAAATATTTCTGTTCTTTCCTAGTTGTGTCAATGGGATATGTTATCGGAATCCCTTTTGAGGCAAGTGCCATAAACTGCACCAGCGATGCGACAATCCACACTAAGAATATATCGATGGTTTCTATCAATGTTAGATCTAAGATAAACCATCTATACAGTAACACGGCAAAGATCCCATACCAAAAAAGGACATACCCTAAACTGTTAGCTACTTTAACACTCGCATTGAGTCGCTCATCTTTTTTCATGTTTACTCGTCTCCATCCAGAATAGATCATCCAATGATTTCCCCAATGCTTCACTGAGTGAAAGTGCCAATGAAATCGTTGGGTTGTATTTTTCTTTTTCAATCAGGCCGATCGTTTGTCTTGTTACACCCACCTGCTCGGCAAGTTCTTCTTGTGTCAGTCCCAAATCCATTCTAAATACTCGCACTGCATTTCTTATCATGATAATCACGTCCAATCATAATAATGCAATATATAGTTTACATACCCATTGTAATATATATATTGCATCCTGTCAACACATAAAACACGTAAAGTCGCGTGGCTTTGTCATGTAAGCGATATGTGACCCAGAAAGTCCTAGGCTCTAGTCAGTCTCAATAAACGCCACGGCAACTCGCTGACCGGTTGATCCTGCATCAACCAAAGCGACAGTGCAAACTAACCCGTTCGCTCCAACATGGCGCCTATAGCGTTTTGCAAAAGAACCCTCCTCATGCGCATAAAAAAAGCCTGATGCCATCGCATCGGCCTTTAACGCGAGTATAAACGATACACCTCATGAAAAAAGTCTACCCTTAATGCTTGCAGGTTCTTACCCGTCAAGACAACGCGACATATGATTGGTAAGATACAGGGTGTTTTCGAAAATCGCCTGTCATTGTTCATCATGAAGCATGATGGTGTTGTGAGACCCCCTCATGCTAAAGATGCATAGCTTGTACCCACAAAACGATTTCTTCTTCTAGTTCTTCGAGGGTCCGTTTGGCACGATTGATGCCTTTTGAATCAATGAGTTGATTACTCGGATTAAGAAGTTTTTGAAACTTTTCTTCAATCTTACCTGGCCAACCTTCATGCGTGTAGAAGAAATAGACCGCTTTATTTTTAAGGGAATCCAAACCAAGCAATGATACAATGGGCGGGGCCATGGTCCAAGCCCAAACCGGTGTGCCAATCAACAGCACATCATAGGATGGTATATCGCTCACTATTTTCATAAGTTTAGGTTTTTTTCGCATGAAAACTTTCGTGCCACCCCAAAAATATTTGCCGAATCCTTTCGTTTGCATTTCCTTTATCGGTTTAATCGATTCCATGTCACAATTCAGTTGATTTTTGATGATTCTGGCTACTTTTTCCGTATTACCATCATAGGTGTAATATAGGATGAGTGACTTTTTCATACACATGCACGTCCTTTTCTTTTGATTTTCCTAAAAACCGTTGTTGGTGCTCTCACTATTTTTAAAAGTGAGGGCTCTTGCCCCCAGCAATCTTTCACCTTCTCACAGACCTTGGAGGATAGGTTTTCCCCTAGATGTTTTACGCCTCGCGCGAAACCATATCGTATTGTATTTTAAGTAGAAAAACACATTGTATCTATACACTATTCCCTACACCCTATCAAATTATCCGCTATGATTGCTGCTGTATATTCAAGTGTTCCTTCACGTCGCGAAGGGCTTCTTCATTTGGATTTAGGATTCGGGTGATGTTCGCATCTTTGTCGTGTTTTTGACTAGGTGCATAGTGGGTAATGTAACCGATATTCTTTCGGCGTTGTCAATGATTTCTTGAACAGGTTTGACTTCAGGCCGTGCTTCGGTATTTTTAAAACAATCAAGCCCTGTTCTCTTGAGCGTTGTTTCAGTGTATAAGCGTTTCGATGTGTGTGCATCATGCGCTGCGGTTAAAGTAGCGCGGATTCACCGTATCTAGTGGGACATGTTTTTCAAACCAATCAGTACCTTCGGAAGCCATTGAAACGGTAAAGCCGTGTACCGAATTTGACCGACCGTACCTGTCAGGATTAATTCGAGTTCCGGTACATAAAAGAGAAAGGCCGAACCCACACCGGTATGACCATAAGCTGTCGGCATCCTTTTGAACCCTGAAAACAACTTAGGCATATTAAAACGCATCATCCCTTTGCTATAAGCAATCGGCCAAGCCGGGGCAACCGGACTGATACTCACGCCAAAAGTGTGAAAATCGTTCATCATCATGGCGAGTGTTTCAGCCTGATCAAACAAATCGCCGCGCATCAGGTGTCGCATGAAGGTGATTAAATCGGCTGTTGTACTATAGTAATCCCCAAATGAGCGTAAAGCAAGTGGCCGGTTAAGTGGCTCCGTCATGACCCAAAGTTCGGCAACATCCTTATCTGCTCTTTCATCCTCACTGCCAGGTAAAAACGTCTGTTTCATTCCAAGCGGCTCGAAAATCAACTGCTTGAAAACGGTGTCGCAAGACGCATTTGTGAGCTGTTCGATGACGGCTCTTAGAAGCTGAAAGTTCGTGTCCGAATAGCGGGCTTTTTTCCGTGGTGCGTCGTAGGCTTGGGGCGGGAAATGCGCACACTTTGAATCTTTGAGCAGCTGAAGCATGTCTGCTATTTCAAACGTTTGGTCTTCACCTTTAATCACACGGTCAAAAATCGTTTGCTTGTTGGTATCTTTGATTTCGATGTAATCGCGAATCCCCGACGTATGGGTCAGCAAGTGCCACAGCCGGAGGTCTTGATCATGCGTTTTGCCCTTATAGACATGGATGCCCGCAATCAGCGCCTGATCAAGATAGTTATAGAGAGGGGCCATTATATCGAGTTTGCCTTGTTCGTGCAGTTTCAAGATCGTCGTCGCAATGAACAGTTTTGTCACGCTGGCAATCATGAACGGTGTATCGGCCTCTATAGGCGTCCCTTTTGTATCGCGTGACCCTTCATGGTAAGCAACTTTAAAGGCGCCATCAAACGATTCTGCAGCCATTAAAATGTGGTGAATGTGCTTTTTCTTTTTCAAGTCTTGTACGCGTTTTAACCAGTATGTTTGATGCTGTTTTCTAAATGTCATCGTGGATCACCTTCTATTGGATGTAAGGTTCAAAGTTAACGTTAATCAAGGTTGCTATACGCTTTATATTGCTGTTTCAACTGATTAAACCGCACAAAAAATGCCGCGGCCACGTTTGCGAGTGCTGAGCAAGTCGCAGCTTGAAAAAACATCGAAACCAACATGTAATCATCCGGTGCGTAATCCCGTTTTGCGTAGCGAATCCCGAAATCTACTTTTGTTTTGCGATGTTCAAGATTCAAAAGCGGTGCTAAATGACGCATGAGATAGCCATGCAAAAAGAGTTGCGCATCAACCAAATGCGCTCGATGCAAGGCTTTTTCGACTTCTAAACGCAACACAAATTCACCCGATACTGCCCGGCGGTAACATGTCTTAGCGCGATGTTCAATGGCATCTAAAGCGGTCGGACGGTTGTCGATGAAACCAATCGTATCTTTCCACGGTTCGATGATTCCATGTCGGTCTGAGGCGGTAAAGCGGTCTTCAAGGTCAGGAGGCAAGAGACATAAATCCAAGTAAAGCCAAGGCGCAGTCGTCTCAAACTGATAAAAACATTGCGAAAAGCCGTGCCAAGCGGGTTCAGGCACACGGTAACGTTCCTTGATGCCAAAAGCATGTGCGAGTTGTTGCTCGATTTCCCCAAAAAGCAACGACGTGTCTGCCCGTTCAACAACCACCATCAAATCGAGATCGCTGTATGCGTCAAGATGATCTGTAGCAGCCGATCCGCCTTCCCAAACCGCGAGCACATGGGGGTGATTTGTGAGAAAGGGTTTAAGCAGGTCAATCAAGTTCTGACGTGTTTTCATGGTGCCTCCTTGTGCGTGTCACTTTGGATTTATATCGACCCTCATACAAGAAAAAATCGACATCGCACTCAACCTGCATCAGATGGCGACGATTACCGGATGACTGATGATTTTATCAAACTATAATAAGCCAAGGGGACTAAAATGGGCCATCTTGGATATATGAAGCCCCCCCCACAATCATGAGGCGCGCCGTGACAATCGCTAGGCCTCTTGACCTAACGTGACACGCGATGATGGCAAAGGCAACACTCAAACCAGCAAACCCTATCGCTTGTTCATCGAGTTTGTTTTATCATGCCATGATCGGTTTTTATAACCCATTAAGCCCAAGACATCTTTATTATAAGCTTCGCATTAAAGCTGTTCAAGGGTTTTTCGCCACTTTCAAACTGCATTAGAACCCAAACGTTGGTTTGTGTTACCTGAGCGCATATCCACTGACATTCCAAAAAAACACAGTGCATCGCAACCGGATTCTTTCGTA
>RECF01000071.1 GCA_007694145.1 Acholeplasmatales bacterium
GTCGATGCTCGCTGTCACATGGTTAGGTCACCTTGTCCACCAACTGCAGCTTTTGACCGTGAACTCACCATTTTTTTGGGACGCACTTTACATATTTTTCTTTGCGTATGTCTTTTACCAGCTGTTTTTGTTGAATGCCTTGCCGAAGTCTTCATCGGAGGGGAGAAGAATTTGGGATGGCTTTAAAAAACGCTTCCGAGTCCGTGATTTAATCATATATACGTTGCTTTTAGTTACAGCCGTCTATTTCTATTACTTTGTTCTTTGAGTATTTTTCGCACATAGGATCATAAACCATTGCATCGCATGGCATCTAATCTAGATGTCTTTTTTTTAACTTTTTTGCTGCCCAGATTACATATGGCAAGAAAATCATGTATAATAGTGTTGAGCAACGAACACGCATTCATACCAACAGGTTATTTACAAAGGGGATTTCGACATGGCTGACACGTTGTGGCAAGACATAAAAGGACTGGATCGGCGAGGCCGATACGAGAAATCATTACCGATGCTCGTCAGGCTTGCTCAAAAAGGAGACTTGCATGCACAAGCATTGCTTGGATATCGGTTCCATCAAGGCATAGGCACAGCTGTTGATACCGAACAAGCGCTGCACTGGTTTCAAAAGGCAGCGGAACAAGGCCATGCTGTGTCACAATACAATGTCGCCTTGATGTATGAGCGCGGACAAGGGGCACCTGCCGACGATAAACGGGCCTTTATCTGGTTCAAAGCAGCCGCGGAGCAAAACCATGCGGCGGCACAAGTCGCGCTCGCACTCAATTATTTGAAAGGCCGTGGAACGGTCTGTCAGCCTGAAGCTGCCTTTTCCTGGTTCTCACGCGTCGATGATGGCAAAAATACGTATGTGTCTGTCAGACTGGGCCGGATGCATCTTTATGGTGTCGGGACACCGGTGGATTTGCTATCGGCAAAACGTCACTTCCAAGTGGCGGCTGCCGCTGGAGATGTTGAAGCGATGTTACATCTTGCGAGTCTTGCCGAGCAAAACATAAGCCACGGTGCGCATCGCAAAGAAGCTTTGGAGTGGTATCAAAAAGCCGCTTTGACGGGCCATGCTGAAGCCGCATTCGCCTGTGGACGGATCTATGAGTCAAGTGCCGGGGGGGCGCCAGAACTTCGCAAAGCGGTTGAAGCGTATACAAGTGCCGCAAAAAAAGGGCATCGCGAAGCGGCTTACCGGCTTGGGCTCATGACCCTTGAACAAGGCGTGGCCACACGATACAAAAAGCAAGCGGTTAAGTGGTTTGAGAATGCTGCACAACTCGGTCACACCGATGCGCAGTATCGGCTTGGCGCTTTACTAGCCGAAGTGGCTGAAAAGCACGCTGCTGAATCAGCCTCATGGCTTGAAAAAGCAGCTGAAGCCAACCACGAGCTTGCGCGAATCCGTTTGGCAAAACTTGATTTGGCAAGCGGCGATAAAAGCCGTATCAAGCGCGTCTTGTCGTTGCTTGAAACTATCGCACAGAGCGGTCATGCAGAGGCGCAGTACTTAATCGCCCGTGCCTATGAACTCGATGGGGCAGCGACGAGTGAAACCTTGCATTGGCATACATTGGCCGCCGATCAAGGCCACACCCTTGCGCAAAAGGCCTTGGGAGAACTGTATGCTGCGCAAGCGGGAGAACCAGCGCGCGAAGCTGCGAAGAAATGGTTTGCGGCCGCTGCAGAACATGAAGACCTCGAGGCCGAAGTCAAGCTGGCGGAACTTTATGAAACGGGCGCTGAAGTTGATGAGAGCATCCGTTGGTATCAAAAAGCCGCCGAGTCTGGCAACCCGCTTGCTCAATATCGTCTTGCAAGACTATATGACAAGGGAGAGGGCGTCAGACGGGATTTGAAGAAGGCGCATGCCTATTACCGACGGGCTGCCGAACAAGGTAATGCTGAGGCGCAAAATGATTTAGGGCTATTCTATGCACGCGGTGAAGAAGTCCCCAAGGACATGACCATGGCAGTTTACTGGGCGCGAAAGGCGGCTGAACAAGGTCTCGCTCGTGCCCAAAACAATCTCGGGGTCTTGTATGCGGAAGGTACCGGCATTGAGCATGATGATCGTCGCGCCGTTCGCTGGCTAAAAAAAGCCGCCCTACAAGACAATGTCGAGGCACAATGCAACCTCGCTTATATGGTCCTCTCAAAAAGATGTCAAGGTGATGGGGCAAAAGCGCGCCTAACACTGGAAGCTTTGGCAGATGAAGGGGTGCCTGAAGCCTGGTACCGATTGGGTCAGTATTACGAGGATAATGGTGACTACCTGGTTTTGCAAAAAGCGATTGGCTGTTATCAACAAGCTGCCAAGCGCCACCACACGAAAGCCCGTGAGGCGCTACAACGACTACAAGTCGATATCCCCTGACACCCTTCAAACCGCCCATTCGGGCGGTTTTTGATTATACATGAGCAAGCAAGAACCGCAACATCATCACAAACCGATGATTTCATGGTTTTTTCACACACCAACGCGCAATCTGTGATAGACTATTCATAAGCAACACGTCCATGGCCCATCCATGGGCGGATACCATCATCTTTGAAAGGCGTGAAGCGCATGCCCCTTCGTCGAAATCCAGTACTTGAAGCGTTGTCTGAACTGCGCGATACGTTGCGCGAAGCTGAACGTCAAGCCACCGGACATACCCCGGTGATATGTGAAGATGATGCCTTGCATGACATGGTGAGAAGTCGGCCGCTCAAACCGGCTGATTTTCATGGCATACAAGGACTCGATGCCGCGTTTATCGAACAGTACAGCCATCACTTTCTAGCGGTGCTCTATGCCCATAGACAATCTACAGTCCATGAGGTGACGGTATCGAAAAGTTCACAAAAGATTCTTCATAATTACAAAGACCGCCTGAGTAACTTGTCAAGGCGCAACCGAAACCTCCATGTCGGCAGATTACCGCAACGCCTCGGTGTTGATTTGTGCGTATCGCATCTCCTTGATAGTCTGCCGGTTTTATTGTTTGGCAAAAATCGCAAGACACTCAGATTGACCAAAGTGCGTCCTAGTCAGACATCTGAAGAAGAAACCTTCCACCGCAAGTTGACCACTCTCTATCGTGAAATCAATCGCGATGCCCGCGAAAAAGGTGCCTACGATTTGTTTATTGCTTACCCGTTTGTCGAGGGGAAACTTCAAGGTGAGGCGTTTGAAGTCAAGGCACCGCTCCTTTACTTTCCGGTGATGCTTGAACGCAAAGGCCTCGACTTCGTCTTGCATGTCGATTCCGAAAAAGATGTACTTTTCAACCGTGATCTCCTGCTCACCAACAACAAAATCTCGCATTTGTCCGAGATTGGTGACAGTCCGAATATCGAACCTTTTTCCCTCGATGCTATCCATGCGCAGGTCCTTAAGTTTTACCGCGACCACCACATCCAAATTACTGGCACATTGTCTAACAAACAGCCTTTTGAACCGTTCAAGGATACCGTATTGCAAGACTTCAAGAAGATGCGTAAAGGTGACTTGCACCTGAAAGCGTATGTTGTCCTCGGCAAATATCCCATGCACGCCTCCAAACTACAAGAAGACTTGACGCAAATCATCAATAAGAAGAAATACAACGATTTACTTGAGACACTGCTTGAGTCCCCGTATCAAACCCACGACTATCAGTACAACACGCCCTTCATCCATAAAGTACGCCAGCAGTTTTCGGAAAAGTCGCTGACGTACATCAATGATTTGAATCATGCCCAAGAGCGTGTCATCGACCTAGTGCACAAGCATGAACAACTTGTCATATGGGGTCCACCAGGCACCGGGAAATCGCAAACCATTACAAGTTTGATCGCCGATCAGATTTCACGAGGTGGCAATGTACTGGTGGTGTCAGAAAAGAAAGCGGCTATCGATGTCATTCGCTCGCGCCTAGGTCATGCGGCGCGCTATACGATGTTTCTTGATGATGCGCAGGACAAGCAAGCTTTTTATGCACAAATAAGCAAGTTGATCGACCCGCTCCCCCCTGGACGTACCGTTGCCAATGATCCCGCACGTCTTGATACGACCATCGAGACAACCTTGACCGCGCTCAAAGCCATGCACACTCAGTTTTATACCCCGCTTATTACCGACGTCCCTGCATCATCACTCTATCACCGCTACTTATCGGAAAAACAACTTGAGAAGTGGCCGGCAAGTTTGCAGCCAGAACCGTTACATGACCTGTTTTACAAGACGTTCAAACCGCTTTCCTTCAAGACGCTTAAGACGCTTGAAGAGACGTTTGATCAGCCTGCGTTGCTCAAACAAGTACTCACATACCGTGCGCACCAGAAACAACACCCATTTTTAAACCGGTTCAGAAGACACCTCACCCGCTCAGAGAAACTGCGGCGTACTGCTTTTTATAAAGAAGCCGCCCAACACCGCACAGAATATGATGCAGCGGGCAGCTTGAAACGACGCCGTCTTAAAAAACACTTCATCAAAACGCATTGGAACACTCTTGAAATGATCTTTGAGCGCCTTGCCGATCAAAAAGCCTTTCTCAAGGCCTTGCATGAGACGGAGTTGCTCGACTACGTGCGATCTAGCGCGCGTTACTTTGACGCAGTCGATGCTTTCCTTGCTCAACTAGATTCCACAGCTAAACGATATCTTGAACTGCTTGAATCGCTACCCCTTTGCGACCTTGAAGACCGCCATTTGGTGCAATCCCATATTTTTGATGCTGTATATACTGGCTACATAGAACGGTTTGAGGCGTTGAACCATGAACAAGTTGCTACCTTAGAACGATATGAAGACACCATGCGGCAGTTGCATGAAGATATGCGTGAAAAACAACAGCTTTGCCGTGAATCGTTGGAGATGAACCTTTATCGTCATGCCCTTGATTTTTCCAACAGCCGCCGGATTATGGACATCAAGCGCCGGCTCGAATCACCGAGAAAGTGGCGCGTGGCGCGTTTTATCGATACGTATCAGCTTGAGATGCTTGCTAATATCAAGGTGTGGATGCTGACACCGGAAGTGGTCTCAGAAGTCTTGCCCCTCAACTATGCAATGTTTGATTTGGTCATATTCGATGAAGCGAGCCAGATGTATGTTGAAAAAGCGATCCCAACCATCTATCGGGCGAACAAGGTTGTGATTGCCGGAGACACGAAACAGCTGCGTCCCTCAAGTCTTGGACAAGGTCGGTTTGACGGCCAGGATGCACTTGATGAAGACGATGACCCCGATGTGTCTTTAGATGCACAGAGCTTGCTTGATTTGGCGCGATACAAGTATCAGGAGACGTTGCTCAACTACCATTATCGTTCGGCCTATGAGGAACTGATTGCTTTTTCCAACCATGCTTTCTATGAGGGTAAGCTGATTGTGTCACCAAACATGGATAAACCGAAAAAACCACCGATCGAGTTTCATGTCGTGCCTGAAGGTCGGTGGGAGAATCGTGCTAACCGTGCCGAAGCTGAAAAGGTTGTCGAACTTGTCAAGCTTATTTTGAGAACACGGAAAGAAAATGAAACAATCGGTATCATCACCTTCAACGTCAACCAGCGCGACCTTGTTGAGGACTTGCTCGATGAAGCGTTGTTTTCGGGGTCGGCCTTCAGTCGGAAATTGCAAGCGGAGGCAAACCGTTTTGAAGCCGGTGAAGATCGTAGTCTTTTTGTCAAAAACATCGAGAATGTACAAGGCGATGAGCGGGATATCATTATTTTTTCCACCGCCTATGCCCGTAATCGCGACGGTCGGTTCATGCGACAGTTTGGTTGGCTCAATGCCGAAGGCGGTCAAAACCGTCTCAATGTTGCCATTTCACGTGCTAAAAGAAAAATTCATCTGGTTACCTCGATGTTGCCGGCTGAATTTCATGTAGAAGACTTGAAAAGTCAGGGCCCCAAACTACTCAAAACCTACATGATGTACTGCCACGCCGTCTCAAACGGTGACCGCCAAACGACCAAAGACATTTTGCAGCAACTTGCAAGTGCGCAGACATCGGTTCGCAACAACCATGTAACGACTTTGCACGAAGCAGTCCGTGCGCGATTACAACGCGATCACCTTACCGTTGAAGAAAACATTGGTATAGGGGGTCATACCATCGATTTGGCTGTGTACGATCCCGAGCAGAAGCGCTATCGGATTGGCATATTGCTCGATGTCGAAGATGAGACCCATAGAGCCGATGTCAGAGAACTGTTTTACCACCGACAGAAGTTTCTTGAGGCCCGTGGTTGGCATGTCTACCGCGTGTTTGCACCCAATTGGTTTAAAGACGCCAATCAGGAAATGCGTGCCATTCGCAAATGTCTCAAAGAGACTGAACCCTCATGATGCGACTTGCTATCAACGGGAAAAGTGTGCCGAACTTTGGTAAAGCTATGGTAAAATGTGGTTAAGGGGGTGCGATCATGGCCACCATCAAGGAAATTGCAGAACGGGCCAACTGTTCCATCGGGACCGTATCAAGGGTATTGAACTTTGATGAAAGTCTACGTGTTTCTGATGAAAAAAAGGCGCTGATTCTCAAAATCGCAGAGGAACTGCAATATAAAACAATCTCACAGCGCAACGCCAAAACGCATTATAAAATTGGCGTTGTTTCGATGTACACAACCCTTGAAGAACTCGAGGACCCATTTTACCTTTCAATCAAATTAGGTGTTGAAAAGCGGATTCGCGATGAAAAAGTCGAACTGGTCGTGCTCAATGATACGAAGGACGGTTACGACTTCAATAAACTTAAAGGTGTGGATGGCATCATCGGGATCGGTCATTTCACCAAGGCGGACATCAAAGCCTTTGCGTCGATTACACCAAACATGGTTTTTGTCAATGCCAATCCCAACCCCGCCAAATATGACGCTATCTTGTTCGACCACGACAATGCCGTGCGCGAAGTCATCGACTTTCTGACCCGCAAGGGCCATACAAAAATCGGGTTCATCGGTGCGCAGGAAATGCGTGAAAGTAAGCGCATTGACTTGCATGAAACCCGCTATGTACTGGTTGAGAAGTATTTGCGCGCCCGCGGTATTTATGATGAAAAATACATCCACCATGGTGGCAGAACTTACCACGATGGTTATCGTCTGATGAAAAACATCATTGACACCGATGAACTTCCGACGGCTTTTTTCATTGGCAATGACTCGATGTGTATCGGCGCATTGACCGCCCTTTATGAAGCAGGCATCCGCGTACCCAATCACATGAGCCTCGTCGGTTACAATGATATTACGAATGCCGAGTTTGCTCTCCCGCCCCTCACCACTGTCAAAGTTTATACTGAACTGATGGGGGAAAAAGCCTATGAACTGCTCATCGATCGTCTCAAGGGGCGTGAAATTCCCTTGAAAATCATTACACCCACGCGATTGATCATCCGCCAAACAGCGGGTAAACCCGAAACCGATGCATGAACCGGGCGCTGAGCCCGGTTTTTGATTGCCCGCCTTGACCCGAAGCCGTTTTCGGTAAATATTTAGTATAAAGCGTCTTTCTTTACCATATGAAAGCGTTTGTCGTGTCAAGCTATTTTAAGCGCTATCCTTATTTTATGTTTATTTATAATGCGATGATAATGCTTACAAAGCCTGTTGACATCCTTTTAGGTTAGTGGTAAAATATTGGTAAAAGAAACACCAAATTTTACCAAATCAAAGGAGGAAAATTGTGAAAAAGCTCTTGATTGTCTTTTCGTTCCTGTTTTTGTTGTTTGTAGCGGTGGCGTGTACGCCCCGCACTGAGCGTTCTGTCCCAACTTTCAGTGGTGTTGAGGACAAGAACGTATTGCAAGGGTCGGTCTTCGAACCGCTAGAAGGTGTCACGGCAACGGATCACGAAGGGAATGACCTGACAGCCGACATCGTAGTAGACGGCTTTGTCAACACGTTGATATTGGGCGAGTTCGTTGTCACGTACAGTGTAACCGACAGCGAAGGTTTGACGGCAACGGCCCAACGGTTCATTACTGTCATTTTTGAAACGGCTGCCCCTTATGCCCTGTATAATGGTGACTTTAGTTTAGGAACCGGTGGCTGGAATCTTGATACACCCGGTGGCCAGGCTACGTTTGAAGTCATCGAGGGTATGTTGCAAGCCAACATCACCAACCCCGGCACACAGTGGTGGCAAATCCAAGTGCACCAAACTGTAAGCATTGAAGCCGGTGCCGCCTATCGCTTGAGCATCGAAGCGATGAGTCCAGAAGGCAAGCGCATTGGGTTGGGTGTTGAAGACACCGGTGCCGGCTATGTGATGCTGCCAGGTGGGAATGTAGCCTTTGATTTGACCGATTCGCTTGAGACATACAGCTTTGTCTTTGTCAGCGATCGTACGATTGACACAGCTAAAGTCGTGCTTTATCTTGGTCAAATCGGTCTTGAAGATGCTGGGAACATTCATATCAACCAGGTCAGTGTTGAGCAAATTGAACTGGATGAGACAGAACTTTCCATCGAAGGCATTGACAACATCACGTTGATCGTCGGTGATGCATTTAATCCACTTGCTGGTGTGACAGCCAGCGATCAAGACGGACAAGACATAACCGGTGACATCGAAGTGGTTGGCTTAGTCGAAACCAATGTGGCCAACGCGCAAGCATTCATCCTGCAGTATGTCGTCAGCGCACAGGGCGAGACACTTTATGCAAATCGTCGCGTGCAAATCGTCTTACCAATTGAAAACCCTGCCGAAATATTCAATCCAAACTTCACCATGGGTCTGACTGGCTGGACGGTAGACTTCCCTGAAGGACAAGGTTCAAGTGGTTCCATGACAGTGGTTGACAATGTCGTTGAAGCCAACTTGACGGCACTAGGCTCTGCCTGGTGGCATATCCAACTTTCACAAGGTGGTGTCCATCTGACGGAAGGTCGCTCCTATGAAGTGACCATCGTGGCCCGTTCCGATGAACCGAAACGCATCGGTCTTGGTGTTGAAGACCCTGCCGATAACTTCCGTTCACAACTGCCAGGTCCTGCAGAGTGGAACTTAACCGATGAGTTCCAAACCATTACCTACGTCTTTACCGCCCCGCGCTCCATTACGACAGGTAAGTATGCCATCTTCATGGGGCGTATGTCCGGCACCGATGTTCCGACAACCGTCTACATTGATCAATTTAGGGTCCGTGAACTCGCCGATGCCTATCCAACACTTTCAGGTGTTGGCAATGTCCGTATTGAAGAGGGAACACCTTTCGACCCACTTGCTGGTGTGAGTGCGAATGACTTAGAAGATGGTGATTTGACAGATACCATCATCGTTGAAGGTTCGGTCGACATCGAGACAGTTGGTGTCTATGAACTGACTTATTCGGTTACCGATTCCGCCGGCAATACAACGACAGCGACGCGTATAATCACCATCGTCGAAGCGACTGAAGGTGGTATGAGTGTCGTGGTGAATCCCGATTTTACCACTGGGGAAGGTTGGAACTTCGACTTCCCAGTCGGTCAAGGCACGATGGCCTATGACGAAGGCAATGTCCGTATCAATTTGACGGATATCGGTTCAGCTTTCTGGCACATCCAACTCCAACAAGACGGCATTTCTATTCAGGAAGGCAAAGCTTATCTTGTAAGTGTCCGCATGATGACCGATACCCCGCGTACCATTGGGCTTGCGTTAGAAGATGCAGCCGACGGCTTCGCCAATCTAGCGGGTGAACCGGTTAACTTCATTGTCGGCGAAGAATGGACGACATATTACTATGTCCTGCGTGCACCGCGCTCGACTGACAACTTCAAACTCGGCTTGTTCCTCGGTCAAATTGATGCCGGCGATACACCGGGAGAAATCATTGTTAGCAGCTTCAACATGGTCGAAGCGGATGAGCAAAACATCATGGCCAACTCAACCTTTGAAGACGATGCCGTCTGGCAATATGACTTCCCAGTCGGTTCAGGAACCATGACAGCCACCGACAATCAGCTTGTTGCCGATCTGACCTCGATTGGTGATGCCTGGTGGCATGTTCAACTGTTCCAGTATGACCGTTCAATCGATGATGGCGCCCGTTATCTCATTTCTTTCCGGGCATCAAGTTCAGCACCACGTCGCATCGGCTTAGCCCTTGAAGATCCCGCAGATGGTTGGCGTGATCTTAAAGGTAGCGTGCCCGTCGAATGGAACTTGACGACACAAATGCGTACGTACACCTATGTGTTCAACAGCAACGATACGATTGACACAGCAAAAATCGGCCTGTTCTTCGGCTTCCATACCGCGGGTGACGGTCCAAGTGTCATCACCGTCGAAAACTTCATGGTCATCCGTCTTTACGATACAGAGTAACAGGTTCTCACGATATTTAAAACAGGACGCATGCCGGAGCGCGCTTCGGCATGCCACCCTGTAGAATGGATGTGTTAAGATGAAAGGTACCATCGTGTTTTTGACTTTCCTGGCCCTGATGTTGCTGGGTGCCTGTGAAAGTGATACGCCAGATGATAAAGAGGTGCGCATGTATACCAATCCCGTGTTTGCCGCAAACCGTCCCGACCCAAGCGTTGTACGTGATGATGACGGTTACTTCTACGTATTTTCTACCGAGACCGCTGGGCGGTATATTCCTATCATGCGTTCCATCAATTTGGTGGAATGGGAGGATGTCGGCAATGTCTTTGGCGTTCGCCCAACCTGGGGCACACCTGGTGCGAATCTTTGGGCACCAGATGTCGTGCGCATCGGTGAGCAATATGTTCTATATTATTCCTTATCAACATGGGGCGATCCGAACCCTGGTATCGGTGTCGCTACAGCCGATCATCCTACCGGTCCTTGGACCGACCATGGTGAACTGTTTCGCTCACTTGATATCGGTGTGAATAACTCCATCGACCCGGTTGTTTTCGTGGGGCAGGATGACCGTGTTTACATGATTTGGGGTAGTATGCGTGGTCTATATGGTGTCGAACTGACGGCTGATGGCCTGGCCCTTAAAGATGGTGCGCAGGCAGCTGACACAAAAGTGCACATTGCCGGCCTGCCAAGTCATACGGGTTGGAATGTCGATTCCTATGAAGCACCCTATGTCATCTTCCACGATGGCTATTATTATTTATTTGTATCAAGCGGCACCTGTTGTGAGTCACTGAACAGCACGTATCATATTCGTGTCGCGCGCTCAACGATGCCTCTGGGTCCGTATGTTGACCGTCAAGGACGGGACATGCGCGACTTGAGCCGGGGCTTCATGGCCCTCAACAGCAGCGACCACTTTGTCGGACCGGGTCACAACGCGGTCATTCAAGATGACGCGGGTACGTGGTGGACCTTGTACCACAGTTTCTCACAGACGAACCCCAACGCCCGGTTGCTCATGCTTGATCCTTTGCAGTGGACCGACGATGGTTGGCCGTTCGTAGCGGGACAAAACCCCTCGCGTGGCGAGGTGCCTTATCCCCACATTGACTGATATCTCATCAGGGCTTAGCGCAGGGCGCTTAGGCCCACATGGAAAGAGTGATTGCATGCGTGGTTTTTACTTGATGATTACCCTGATGTTTGGTTTGGTGCTTCTAGCATGTGAAACGCCGCAAGCACCCATAGACGTTGAACCGGATACGTATCGCAATCCGGTACTGACCCCCGTATTTGCCGACCCGACAATCATTCGGGCAGAAGATGGTTACTTCTATGCGTATGCCACCGAAGATTTTTTCACCCATGAGACTGGGGTGCGCTATGTTGCCATCTTCCGTTCAGCCAATCTCGTTGACTGGGAAGACATGGGCGATGCCTTTACAAGCAAACCGTCCTGGAAACCGGGCAACTCCTATATTTGGGCCCCGGATATCCAGTATTTCAACGGGCAGTATTATCTATATTATTCCTTGTCGGTTTGGCACGATCCCAATCCGGCCATCGGTGTCGCAGTGAGCGACACACCAACCGGCCCATTCGAGGATCAAGGGATGCTGTTTGATTCCGCAAGCATCGGTGTACCCAACTCCATTGATCCCTTCGTATATCATGATGAAGAAAATGATGAGAAGTGGATGTTTTGGGGGAGCTGGCACGGCATATGGGCGATTCGTCTCAGCGCGGACGGTCTCCGTGTTGAAGGGGATAAATTCCAAGTGGCGGGTGGGCTTTTTGAAGCGGCCTATGTCATCCACCGCGAGGGCTATTACTATCTCTTCGTTTCGACCGGACATTGTTGTGACGGTGAAAACTCCACCTACGAACTCAAAGTCGGCCGTTCGACCGGATTGCTTGGCCCTTATGTCAATCGCATGGGGCAAAGTTTGCTTCAGCATGATGGTGCCTTAGTTGTCGGCGATGGCAGCCGCTACATCGGCAATGGCCACAACGCTGTAATTTCAGATGATGCTGGAGACGATTGGCTCATTTATCATGGCATTGACCGACTCAATCCGCGGTTGCCTAATGGCGCCACACGTCGACCGATGATGCTTGACAAAATCATATGGACGGCCGATGGTTGGCCGCAACTCGTTAATTTTAGACCCAGTGAACAACCTGTACAAGTACCTTATATCAAGGAGGATTAACCATGAAAAAAATCATAATGAGTTTCATGCTTGTGTTCAGTATTGCCCTACTCGCCGCGTGTTCAGGCGATGACAATGGCAACGGTAATGGACAAGTTACCGCGATTACGTTTTGGAACATTTTCACAGGCCCCGATGGCCAAGAAATGGTTGCGATGATCAATGATTTCAATGCCCAGCATGAAGGTGAAATTCGTGTGCTGACACAAACCATTCCGTCCGCAGATTTCTATGAAGTTATGAATACGGCTGTCCCGCAAGGACAAGGGCCGGATGTCGCCATCATGCACCTTGACAATATCCAGCGTTACGCGTCGCTTTCCATGCTTGATCATTTCGATGATTTACTGGCTTCGGCGGATTTCGATGCCGAGGACTACATTCCCGCTGTTTGGAATGCCGGACTATATGACGGTCGACGCTATGGGATCCCCCTCGATGTCCACCCTATCGGCATGTTTTATAACATCGATGTATTAGCGGCGGCCAATGTCGAAGTGCCCACAACGACCGCTGAACTCATTGCAGCCTGTGATGCGCTGGCTGCGCACGTGACGCATTGTTTGCCGTTGTCGGCCATGTGGCCCTCACAAACACTCTTCACGGCATCGCTATTTCAAAATAACGGCGTCGATCTTGACGAAAACGGTGAGTATCCAGCCTTCAATACACCTGAAGGTTTTGCAGCCTTGAAAATTTTCAACGATTTGATTTACACCCACGGCGTCAGTATCCCTAATGTCGGTGTTGACGAAGACTTGGCGTTTTTCCGTCAAGGCAATGCTGCTTTCCATATTAATGGGATCTGGATGCTAAACGGCATCATTGAATCCGGTGTTAACTTCGGCACCGCACCGATTGCGCAGCTGTTTGGTGACACACCGGCAACTTGGGCCGGTAGCCATCAGTTCGTCATGCCGCGTGGCCGCAACATCAATCCTGAAAAACAAGCGGCGATTTTGACCTTCATCGAGTTCATTACCAGCAATTCCTTGCGCTGGGCGAATGCCGGACAAATCCCTGCTAACTTACGTGTCCTTGAAAGTGCTGAGTTTCAGGCGCTGCCCTATCACGGGACCTTCGTCGATGTTTCGACCATCCGTTTTGTCAACGCCTCGCCCTACTTCGATGACGCATTCACCCCCATTTACTCCCGGGTCACTGCGGCGATGACCTCTCCTGGTGCCAACATCCAGGCGCTATTAGATGCGGCTGAACTTGAAGGCATCCAACGTGTCGACGACGCCCTCGGCAATTAGAAGTTTACCCAAACGTCTTGAACCAGCGCTGTTCATCTTGCCGCATCTCATCATCTTTTCGGTGTTTTTCATCTTCCCGTTTTTCTACGGGTTGGTCATCAGTTTATATGATTGGCACCATTTCTTTCCTGAACAGCGCACGTTCATCGGATTGGACAACTATCGACGCATCTTATTTGAAACCGACCATATTTTCTATGAGTATTTCTGGCGCGGGTTGCGCAACACGCTGACGTTTGTCGTGCTTTCCGTACCCCCCTTGGTCGTCTTTCCATTGCTGATTGCCTCACTCATCAACACCGAACCCCGTGGTTACAAGGTGTTTCGGGCCGTCTTTTACTTGCCGAGTCTCTTTTCGATTGCCACATTGGTGCTCATATGGCGTTGGGTGCTCAACACCAACCTCGGTGTCTTGAACCTGACGCTTGCACAGCTGGGCATCGGGACGAACATCGCCTGGCTTTCAAGTCAACCCTTTGCGTGGCTTTCCTTGGTCATGATGACCATTTGGTGGACAATCGGCGGCAACATGATCATCTTCACTGCGGCGCTCAAAGATGTCCCCGACATGCTGTATGAATCCGCGGATATCGATGGTGCCAATCTATTTCAAAAGTTCTTCAGAATCACCTTGCCTTCGATTCGCAATCAGCTCGTCTATATTTTCATCATGACGACCTTGGCCTCTTTCAATGTGTTTGGCCAACCGCAGCTTGCAACGGGGGGCGGTCCGCAACAGACCACGACGGTCTTGATGATGTACATCCGCAATATCGCCTTTGGTGGTGGTCGGCCGCGTCCTGGTATCGCCACAGCCATGGCGGTTTGCATGGGTTTGCTCATGATTTTGATTAGCATCGCTCAAACACGCATCATCAAAAGGATGGGTGATTGAGATGGCGCTACGTAAAATCGAACAACGCAAGAAACGACTGTCCTTTTGGATTTTGTTGACCATTTCCGTTTTTTGGGTCATGCCGGTCATCTGGGTCATCTCCACCTCGTTCAAAACCGAGATGGAGGCGGTATCGGGCGGATTGAACCTCATCCCCCGTGATTTTACCCTTGCGAGTTACCGGTTCATTTTCACTGATCAAAACAACAATATCTTCCGTTACATCCGTAACAGTTTCATTGCGGCGGGATCGCACACGGCACTTTATCTGCTCGTGGCCTCACTGGCCGCTTACGGTTATGGAATCATGCAATTCAAAGGTCGTGACCGTATATTCTGGCTGCTCTTGTCGACGATGATGATTCCCGCGGTCATGAACTTGATCCCTTTGTATTCAATTATGATTCGGTTCGCGTGGCTCAATCGGCTGACGGCCTTGATTGTTCCAGGTCTAGGTGGCGTCTTCGGCATCTTCTTGCTTAGGCAGTTCAACTTGACGATACCTAAAGACCTAGTGGAAAGTGCTAAAATCGATGGTGCGAGTCATGTCGGCATCTATTGGCGGATCATTTTGCCTTTGACGAAACCGGCTTTGATTGTTGTCGGCCTATTCTCATTCATGGGTAACTGGAATGACTATTTGTGGCCACTGATTGTCATCAATGATGACGCCGTTCGCACCTTGCCGGTCGGCTTGGCCATCATGCAAGGGAACTACACGATTTATTATTCACGGCTGATGGCCGCAACGGTCGTCTCCATCATCCCGGTGCTCGCCCTGTTCATGGCCTCACAGCGATTCTTCATCAAGGGCATTACGATGACCGGCATCAAACAGTAAAGCGAGGGACCACATCATGAAAAAAGAATATCCAAGACCGCAGTTCAAACGCATGGACTGGACCAATCTCAACGGCACCTGGCAGTTCGCCTTCGACGATGCGGACCGTGGTTTGCACGAGAAGTGGTATCAGACATTTCCAGATGCGATGTCCATTGAAGTCCCCTTTGCCTATCAGTCCAAAGCGTCAGGCATTCACAACCGTGAAGACCACCGTATTCTTTGGTATCACCGCGCGTTTGATTTACCTGAACAAACCCCAACCTTTCGCCACATTCTCAACATCGGTGCGATTGACTATCGCGCGGATATTTACATCAACGGTGAGCATGTTCGCACCAATGAAGGCGGTCATATTTCTTTCACAGAAGACGTGACCCACTTGTTGAGGTTTTCAGCGACCAATACGATCACACTGCGCATTTGTGACGACATGCTCGATATTGAAATTCCGCGTGGCAAACAGTACTGGAAAGAAGAAAGTGAAAGCATCTTTTACACACGGACCTCCGGCATCTGGCAAACTATTTGGCTTGAGACCGTACCGCCGACATATATCAAACGCACCAAGTACATTCCCGATATCCAGTCCAACTCCATCAAAATCGGCTATTACTTTGAAAACATGCGCGGTCCGGCTGAGCTTGAGACGACAATCACCTTCGATGAGGAAGTCATCTCAACGACCACGGTCGCCATTCACAGTGATTACCATGAGGCGGTGCATTATCTCGGTAAGGCCAACGATCAAGACAAAAACCGCTTCTGGACACCGGAGAATCCTCATCTTTACCGGGTACGCTTCACATTGAAAACGCCCCAAGGCATGGATACGGTCGACAGTTACTTCGGCATGCGCAAGATTTCCATTGAAAATGGCAATGTCATGCTCAACAATCGTCCATATTACTTGCGTATGGTACTTGATCAAGGTTACTATCCGGACTCTTTGTTGACTGCGCCCGATGATGCCGCCATCATCCAAGACATCAAGCTGACAAAGGCAATGGGATTCAACGGCGTCCGCAAGCATCAAAAAATCGAAGAGGAACGCTACTTGTACCACGCCGACAAGATGGGACTCTTAGTTTGGGAGGAAATGCCTTCAGCCTATAAGTTCTCATCGAAGACGATGCACAATCTCCTCGATGAATGGCAACGGGTGATTCGTCGTGATTTCAATCACCCCAGTATCATTGCCTGGGTGCCGATGAATGAATCATGGGGTGTGCCGAACTTGCTCAACAGTCCGCGTGAAGTGCATTTTCTTGAAGCGATGTACCATCTTACCAAAGCCCTCGACGATACCCGTATGGTCATATCCAACGATGGCTGGGAACATGGCACCACAGATTTGCTCACCATCCATGACTATGCCGCCGCTGAAGATGTATTGAGAAAACGCTATGCAAGTCTCGATACAATCCTCAAGAGCCTACCGGGCAATCGGTTGCTGCTGAACAAAGGTTTCAGCTATGGCAAACAGCCTATTCTTGTGACCGAGTTCGGGGGTATTTGCTTCAAGCAAAGCAATCAAGAAAACGGTTGGGGCTACTCGACAGCCCGCTCTCCTGAAGATTTCATCAGCCGACTTCAAGCCGTGTTCAAACCGCTTTATGCTTCGCCACACATCCAAGGGGTCTGCTACACGCAGCTCACCGATGTCGAACAAGAAACCAACGGCCTGCTCACATACGGTCGCGAACCTAAAGTCGCACTAGAAACCATTCGATCGATTGTCTTGTCTAACCAGTAAAAAAAGCGTTGTCCACATTAATGCGGACAACGCTTTTTATATGAGACGGACAAACCGTACCCCGCCAAGATGCTCCTGGACGTACTCGCCCTCCGTGCGGGTAATACGAACAAGTTCTTGGGCAAAGTCATCGCCGACCGGCATGACAAGACGGCCGCCTTCCTTAAGCTGTTCAAGTAGCGCATCGGGGATATCATCAGCTGAAGCGGTGACCATCACGGCATCGAATGGTGCAGCCGATTCCCAGCCCATCTTACCATCACCCACACGATAATGGATGTTGTGGATTCCAAGCGTTGTAAGAATGCGTTTCGCGTCCTCAAGCAATGCGTCAATCCGTTCAATGGTATAGACGGTGTTGACGCAGCGAGCAAGAATTGCTGTTTGATACCCAGAACCCGTACCGATTTCAAGCACGCGTTCTTGACCAGTCAGTGCCAAAGCTTCTGTCATGTAAGCCACGATAAAAGGTTGTGAAATCGTCTGATTATGGCGAATCCGCAAGGGTGCATCTTCATAAGCGAGATGTCGTGCATCGGCATCGACAAAGTCGTGTCTTGGGATTTCGGCGCATGCTGCGATGACCCGTTGGTCCCGGATGCCGCGGCCGACAATGTCGTGTTTAAGCATGTCGGCACGTTTTCGATCATAATCGTGAGACATAGCAGCCACCTCCACCATCATTATAGCAATTTTTCGCTGCTTTGAAAAGCCAAAGCGCAGTTGCCACACGGTACATTTCGCGGTACAATGAATAGGGGGTGAGGACGATGATTGATCTGTCCATCAACAAAGAAGTATTGCTCAGTGTAATCAATACACGTTTGCGCAATGACTATCCATCACTCGCGGTGTTATGTGAGAGGTTGGATGTCGATCGGGCGACGCTTGAAGAAACGCTCGCTGAAATCGACTATGTGTATGACGCTAAAGCGAATCAATTCAAACACCGGACAGCTTTATGACGAAAATCGCTGAAAAAAACATGCGAAAGATTGTCACACTGGCCCTGAAAAAAACAGAAGAAGAACGGCATGCCCGTCTTGAGACGGGCTTGCGCCATGTGCCTACAGTGGCACAACTCAAGACAGCCAAAGCCCTTAAAAAAGCGCTGGGTCAACTTGATGATGACGATCTTTTAAAGGTCTATGGCTGGATGCAACTTGGCAAACAAGGTGCCCATAAGAATCAGGCTCAAGATCTTTACACCCGCGTGGTGGCTAGAGAACGGGCAGCATTTGATAGAGAGCGCCTTGAAACGGCATTGGTCTCTTGTCATGCCTTAAGCGAGGCATTCGATGTGGCTTTCAATCTACTAGGAAGCCCCTTTTTCGCCATGAAGAATCATTGACAAAAGCGCGGAAATATCATACAATGAACGAAACACATCTTAAAATATTCATATGTTTTTTCTGGGGTTTTACATCAGGATGACATGCGGAGGGACACCATGTTGGATTCGCTAGCAGAGTGGTTGGCAAACTTAGATCGTCACGTCGACATACCCATTCTTTACGGGGCGTGGTCTGCGGGACGCTTTCATTATTTGAGCCTGCTTGCCGTCATAGCAGGTGCTTGGTTTTCTTATGCCATCATCCGCCATGCGCCAGCGCACCGTTTATTTCGTTATCTCGGGGTTCTGACGATACTGGGCCTCGCGGGTGAGCTGCTTCGCCAGGTGTTTGCGTTATCGCAAAATGACTGGGCCTATCCATGGTCTTTTTTTCCGTATGCCTTTTATATGAGCGGTCTACTAAGCGGCCTTGGCATCATGTTTTTCAAGGACCGTGCTCTCGGCAAGGCCTTGCAAAGCTATCTGGGCAGTTTTGCCTTTTGTGGAGCGCTGATGGTCTTGGCACGCCCCGATGCTTTTTATGGGCATTCGTTGCTGCTTAACGTGCTGACTGTACTGCATCATGGGTTGGTACTCTCGATGGGGATTGCCCTGATTGCGCATCGTCGACAGGTGCTCTATCGGTGGTTCTTAGCGGCATCGGGCTGGATGTTGTTTTTCACCGGTATCGGGTACGCCACCGGACTGATGCTTGCGCAACATGCGAGTCTGGGATTGTACCGTTTGTTCTTTATCACCCCACCTGAAGTGGGAATGATGACCGCTTGGTTCGTTTCGATGCAACGTAGTCTGCCTTTTGAACAGTTCACCCTTCTTTACTACGGCATCTTTGTCGTCGTCGCCTTTGTCACCTTGAACTTCGCGGTGTATATCATGGACCGTTTGGCGTGGGAAATAGCTTAGGGCAGACGCTTTGAGGTGGATAGATAAACCGCAATGAACCAGGATATCTTGATGTTAAAAACACCCCGATCGGGGTGTTTCTTATATGAAAACCGTAAGACCGATTAAAACGAGAACTATGGCTACAGCCAGCAGTAGTCGTAGTGTTTGTGATCGCACCCGCTGTTTAAGCCTGCTGAAATCATCGGCATCATACTGATCAACATAAAACAGCGTCTGCAACCGTTCAAACCGTGTCAGACGATAGACGCCAATCGCCGTTAAGCCACCGGCAATAACAACCACGACATCCAGTGCGTAACCGATTCGGTCTGTGACCCCTTGAAAAAGACGATAGAGGACAATCGCCACGAACACCCCTGCAAGTGCGCTGAAAAACCGTTGGTTTTTCTGTAAGGCACGTTGTTTGATGTCGAAGCGACGCACCTTTTTTGCACACGGAGCGTCGAGTGGGAAGGGCAGCGTATAAGAGAGTTGTTCATCGGTTAAATCAACCGCGTGTTCAAAGACGGTATCGCCATGAACATACCGGACGGTAAGTTCTGGTTTTAGGACATAGACATAGTCGAACGCGAAACTGACCTTGACTTTTTTCGCACCTCTTGGGGCTTTAAAACGGTTGAGCAAGCGTTTGTGCAAGGCGTTTTTGAGGGCATGTTCAGTCGGGACAGCGGAAAACGCAAAACGGCCACGCATACTTTCAAGATGTGTCAAGATATGATGTAGCGAAGCGACCGCTTGATGCGTCAAAGTCAAAGCCCGGTAAGACTTATCAAGCGTTTCTTTGTGCTCATGTTCTATGAACGTGGTTTGTGTCTTCTTGATGGGCACGGTTTCGGTCACTTTGACGGTGCCTGTGGTCTTCAACCCTTTTTTTACTTTTTTCTTACGTTGAACCGTTTTTTCTTCGTGGGTGGTGTGCACAGTCTTGACTCGATAAGACCAGGTTGCATCGACGCGACTGATCGTATCGACGACAAAGCGAAGCTCGGTGTCGAAGTGCTCACGGGTCAAGGATTCGGCAAATGTTTGCTCAATCGCAAGACTTGTTTTCATCCGTCGCAGGGCGCGATTGAGAAATGTCTCAACCCCGATGGTGTGTTTGGGCAAATAGGTCGGCCGTTCATGGATGAACGTCGTCCCTTCAAGCTGGCTGTCCGCCGCAATCGCTTGGCGAAGATATTCCTCAGCCCGCGCTGCATTCTTAAGGGGACATTTGGGGTAGGTCTTATCTTTGGGGTCATAGAGGGCATGTAAAAGCTTCGCAGCGTGTGCGTCTGCGGTTGCGGCATAGTAGTTTTCAAGCAAGTCGATCGACTTTGCATAGTCTTTATCGTGTTTAAGGATGAGGCAGGCCAAATGGTACTGCGCCTTCAACAGGCCATAGTCACGCGCCTCCTCTAAAAAGGAGCGGGCCCGTTTCACATTTTGAAACAAGGTATCATCGTAAAGGGAAAGTAGCGGTTCGAGGGCGTCAAATTTGTCGATGGTGTAGTATTTGCGGAAGTAGCGACCAGCTTTGCGCGGTGCACGCAGTTCCGAATCGAAATCGCCACGGTACACATGACCCAGCAGTTTGATGGCTGCGCTTGAACCTTTGCGTTCAGCCCGTTTGAGATAAGTGATGGCCAAGTGAGACTGATGTGTTTCAAGCATGTGTTGTCCCATGAGAAAAAGCGCCTCCGGATGTTTTTTCCGCGCCGCCTTTTTCAGCCACTTTTCCCCGCTCATCGGGTCATACGAAACTTTTTTGCCCGCCATCAACATCTTGCCGAGTGCGACCATGGCATCCACGTCACCATGTGAAGCCGCGTGTTTCAGTTGCTCAAGCTCCATCAAACCGCCTCATTTCATTTATATTGTACACGAAAGCCGGCCCCGATTCAACGACAGTTGCCACAAGCGTCTTTTCATTGCGACGCCCTTGTCTTTGATGGGATTGTGATGTACAATATGAACAAGCAAAGGGGGTTGGCACATGAATCGATTAAACCTGATTACACTCGGTGTCAAAGATGTGAAGCAAAGCTTTGCTTTTTACAAGGCACTCGGCTTTCAAACCACACATGATCAAGCAGCGATGCCCGACATGGTCACGTTCGCCAATCAAGGGACGACACTGTCGCTTTATCCGCTTGACGCCTTACGCATGGACATCAGTGAAAGCGAGGCACCGATTCGTCAGCCCGGCTTTACTGGCATGACTATGGCTTATTTTTGTAAAACGCAAGCAGAGGTCGATACGGTGCTTGCTAACGCAGTGACCCATGGCGGCACCTTGCTCAAACCGGCTGAACATGTGTTCTGGGGCGGCTATCGCGGCTACTTCGCCGATCTCGATGGTTATGTTTTCGAAGTTGCCTACAGCGAGCACTTCGTGTTTGACAAGCAAGATCGAGTTTATTTTACCTGAAATGGTTCACCCGCATGACATATACGCTGGCGTGTGTCGCGTCAAAAGGAGAGACCCATGAAAAAACTGTTCACCCCCTACTCGTATCGTTTGGCCAATCTGCTTCACGTATTGGCGCTCATCAGTGTTTTGCTGTTTATTCCAGCGGGCATCGCCATCGGTGTCATCGACTACAAACTCGTGCCGATTGAAAATGAGTTCGGTCAAGTCGTCGGAACAACCTTCGCGTTCAATACGGCAGCCATGCTCGACATTTGGCTGTACGGGCTGATTTCCGCGGTGACGTTCGCCTTGTCGGCCTTTTTAGCACAAAAGGTGTATGTCGATCCTAAGCTGAATCAAGTGTCCGACGCGGAGGATCCGAATCACGTTCTTTGAGTACACCCACCAAACCCATAAAAAAAACATCCCGTCGCCCAATTGTTTACAGTTGGCACGGGATGTTTGCTTATTGTGCGCGTACCTTACCAAACGCGACGATCATCGTCATCGTCATCCTCGATCACGGTGATGTCTTCAAGATTCCAGTCTTCATGCGCATACGGGTTGTAAGGGTTGTTAAAAGCTTTGTTCCGCTGTTCTGGAAACTCACCCGCTAACAACAGTCCCGCGAGCACACCCATAAGCAAGCCACCAAAGTGGCCGGAGGTGGAAATATTGCCGAAAAAGGAGAAGATGACATTGATGAAAATGAGACCACGGATGCTTGAGATATCTTGTGGTGTAAACCATTCTGGACGGGTCATCGTGAGGAAAAACAAAAACCCCATGGCGCCGAAAATCGCCCCTGAAGCCCCGATGGTGACCCCGAGTGCCCGCTGTGTTGCGAAAAATTCCCACGAGACATAATTCCAGCCATAGACAATCGCACTTGAACCCAAACCGGCAATTACCAAAGTCAACACATACTTCCTTGGTCCAATCAGACGCTCTAAAGAGGCTCCAATGATGAAGAGGCCGAAAAAGGTGTTGAACAGATAATGGAGGAAGTTGCCATGAAGGAAGATGGCCGTGATTAGTCGCCAGTACTCTTGATTCAACGCGAAGCTAATCCCGCCTGGACCCAAATAGGCATTCCAGGTGCGAATGCCCCCTTCTTGTACGAGGTTGATGTCAAGGAACGCCCCGCTGACAAGTTGGGCGAGGTACACGGTGGTAATGATAATAATCAACGCAAAC
>RECF01000073.1 GCA_007694145.1 Acholeplasmatales bacterium
AGTCGCATCAAGAAGGCCCTGTTTTCCACACTCGGAGAAGGCCATCCGGTCGTCTTTTTCAAAGGGTACTCCTACCGCGATGAAACCGAGTACGTCGCCGAAACCATCCGGAAACTCGTGCGTGAAGGCTATACCCACAACGACATAGCCATCCTTTACCGGGCCAATGCCACGTCGCGTACTTTTGAAGATACGTTGATGCAAAAGCATATCCCTTACCGCATCATCGGCAACACCAGCTATTTTCGCCGCAAGGAAGTCAAGGACATCGTGGCCTACTTGCGCCTAATCGTCAATCCGCATGATGATCACGCCTATGCGCGTGTCATCAACGAACCCAAGCGCGGCATCGGTGCTAAATCGTTTGAACGATTGCAGCACTTCGCCCAACTTGAAACCGTCAGTCTTTACGAAGCCGTCAGCGATGTGGACAACCCACTCCCTACCCGACCAAAAAACGCGTTTATGGCCTTTAATGTGCTTATTGATGGACTGCGTGAAAAGTCCCCTTCAAGACAACTTGGTGCCCTGATTGATGCCATTCTTGATCAAAGTGGCTATAAAGAAGCGCTGACACTTGATGATAAGGGTGATGTGCGTCTGGAAAACATTCTTGAAATGAAAACGTTGATGGAAGAAGCAGAACGCAGGCTTGGTCCTAACATGAACCCGCTCGACGTGCTCATGATGGTCCTTGAAGATATTGCTTTGCAAAGTCGTGAGGATCTAGACCAAGAAGCCGATGCGGTAACCTTGATGACCTTGCACGCCGCCAAAGGGCTCGAGTTTCGGGCCGTCTTCATCGTCGCCCTCGAACAAGGCCTTTTTCCCCTGCAGCGGGCGCTTGAAGATGTCAAAGACGTTGAAGAGGAACGCCGCCTCATGTATGTGGGCATGACCCGAGCCAAAGAACGCTTGTATCTTACTAACGCCCGCGAACGGCTCATGTACGGTAATACGATGTACAATCCCGACTCAGCTTTTATCGGTGAGATTGATATGGGGTTGTTGCAGCGTGAGGGGTTGCATCAACACACCGGCCGTCCAAAGCCTTCGAATAACCGATTGACACACCGCGTATTTGAGCCCGAAAAGTCACAAAACGTCAATGACCTTGACAAAGGCGATCATGTCTCACATACCCTCTTCGGCAAAGGGTTGGTCATCCGCGTTGATGGCAATGCGTGTATCATCGCCTTCAGCCATCCGCATGGCATCAAGACGCTGATGAAAGACCATCCTGCCATCCAAAAAGTCACAGGGGGCGCTCACCATGTCTATTAAAGATACAATTGACAAGCTTGTTGAAACGATTCACCGTCATGACCATGCCTATCACGTCCTTGACAAACCGCTCATTTCTGACATCGAATACGATGCCATGCTTGAAAAACTGCGTCAGCTTGAAGCGCAGTATCCCGACTATGTCCGCACCGACTCGCCGACGCAACGCTTAGCCGGTAAGGTGCTCGAAGGATTCAAGAAAGTCGAACATGCCATCCCGATGTTGTCGCTGGGGAATGCCTTTGATGCGGACAGCCTCTATGATTTCGACCGTCGGGTTCGCAAAATCGTCACCGAAGTCGATTACGTCGTCGAACCGAAAGTCGACGGTCTCGCAGCGAGCTTGCTTTATGATGAAGGTCGTTTGATTCGGGCCGCCACCCGCGGTAATGGCACGGTGGGTGAGGACATTACCCACAATGCCGTTACCATTCGCAGTATCCCGCTGCGTGTTAAAACACAAGAACGCTTTGAGGTGCGGGGGGAAATCTTCATGGCCAAACAGGCGTTTCTCGCCTTGAATGCGCGCCGTCAGGCCCAAGGGGAAGAACGGTTTAAGAACCCGCGCAATGCCGCAGCTGGCACGATGCGTCAACTCGACAGCCGTGTGGCCCGCGAACGCGAACTCGACATGATTGTTTACAGCCGTGCCGAAAGCGACGCCGAGGCGACGTGGACCCATCTTGAAACCTTGGATTGGTTGACAAAACAAGGCTTTAAAACAAGTGAAGCCGTGGCCTGCGCCAGTATCGAGGCCGTTATCGAGGCCGTCAATCATATCGCTAACAGCCGTGCCGAGCATCCATACGACATTGACGGTGCCGTCATCAAAGTCAATGATCGCACCCTTTATGAAACCATCGGCTACACAGCCAAAAGTCCCCGTTGGGCGATTGCCTACAAGTTTCAAGCCGAAGAGGTACCCACCCATCTGCACGACATCCACTTTCAAGTCGGGCGCACCGGTCAAATTACCCCCGTCGCCGTCCTTGAACCTGTCGAAGTCCAAGGTAGCACCGTGTCCCGCGCCACCTTGCACAACGAGGATTACATCCGTCAGAAAGACATCCGGATCGGCGACGATGTCATCATCCGCAAAGCCGGTGACATCATTCCTGAAGTCGTCGCCGTCATCGCTGACAGCCGCACCATCCAGGCACCGTTTGAAATGATTTCGCATTGTCCGGCCTGTCAAAGCCTCTTGAAGCGTCATGAAGGCGAAGTCGGTCTTTATTGCCTGAACCCTGATTGTCCAGCCAAACATATCGAACTGCTCATTCATTTTGCCAGTCGCAAGGCCATGAACATCGAAGGACTCGGCCAACGCATCATCGAACTCTTTTTCAATGAAGGCTATCTGAAAACGATTGAAGATATCTATACCTTGCACACCCATCGCGACCGTCTCATCGAACAGGCGGGATTCGGCGTCCGCAGCATCGACAAACTGCTCGATGCCATCGAGCAATCTAAGCAAAACAGCGTTGAACTGTTGCTCTTTGGGTTCGGCATTCGTCATGTCGGTGAAAAAGTTGCCAAAGTGTTGGCGATGCATTTCGACTCGATGTTTGCTATGATGGACTGTGGGGTTGAAGACTATGAGGCCTTACCTGAAATCGGACCCAAGATCGCCCAAAGCTTGACAGCGTTTTTTGCAGATACTGCAAACCGAGAGCGGATTGAACGGCTTGAAGCGCTGGGCGTGAACATGACCTACAAAGGCATACGGCCTAAAAAAGGGGCCTATGCCGGAAAAGTATTCGTGTTGACAGGCCGACTGAATCGCCTGACGCGTGATGAAGCCGCTGCCTTGATTGAACAGGCGGGGGGCAAAGTCACGGGTTCAGTCTCAAGCAAGACCGATGTGCTGATTGCCGGTGAAGAGGCTGGCTCTAAGCTTGAAAAGGCACGGAAACTGGGTGTTGATATTTGGGATGAGGCGCATTTTGAAGCGGTATTCAACCCGTTGGAGGCATAAAGCGTGAAGCAAATGGAACTCGTCATCAAGGGTGCTAGGGAGAACAATCTCAAAAACATTGATCTTTCCTTGCCGAAAAACACATTCATCGTCATGACAGGTCTTTCGGGTTCAGGGAAGACCTCTTTGGCGTTTGATACCATATACAAAGAAGGGCAACGGCGCTATGTTGAAAGCTTGAGCGCGTATGCCCGCCAGTTTCTTGGCAACTTGGAAAAGCCGAATGTCGAGTCCATCGAAGGGCTAAGTCCCGCCATCTCCATCGATCAGAAAACGACCTCGAAAAACCCCCGTAGCACCGTGGGCACCGTGACGGAAATCTACGACTATTTCCGTCTGCTCTACGCGCGCATCGGGAAGCCTGTATGTCCTGAACACGGTATGGAAATTACCAGTCAAACCATCGAAGAAATGACCGACAAAGTCCTCAAAAGCGAAGAAGGTACGCGCATTGAAGTCCTTGCACCGGTCGTAGTCGGCAAAAAGGGCACCCACCAGAAAACCATCGAGCAACTGCGCAAAGACGGGTATGTGAGGTTGCGTATCAATGGGACCATCGAGACACTCGATGCTGAGGTTGTGCTGGACAAAAACAAAAAACACACCATTGAAGCGGTCATCGACCGCTTGAAAGTGCGGGATGAAATCCGCTCACGCTTGTATGATTCCCTTGAGACGGCCGCCCGGCTTGGCGAAGGGAAGGTCATCGTCCTCATTCAGGGTCGCCCGCATACGTTCAGCGAACACTTTGCTTGTCCACATTGTGACTTTTCAATCGGCGAACTTGAACCGAGACTCTTCTCTTTCAACGCCCCTTTTGGCGCCTGTGAACAATGTAGCGGACTCGGCTATACCCGGAAAATTGATCCCAATCTGCTCATCCCTAACCCTGACCTTACTGTCTATGAAGGGGCCATCAAAGGATGGTCGAACACCACGACGTATCATTTCAAGCAGCTCGCCGCTACTGCCGAGCATTACGGCATCAACTTGCGCGCCCCCTTCAAGACACTGAAAGAGGAAGAAAAAGCGATTTTATTCTTTGGTTCCGATGAACCGATCAACTTCAGCTTCAAAGGGGCAACGAGCAAAATCAAACACGAGAAGTTCGATTATTACGAGGGCATCATCAACAATCTTGAACGCCGTTACGTTGAAACGACGTCGAGATTCATGCGGGAATGGATCGAATCGCTCATGGGTGAAAGAAAATGCCCGACTTGTCAAGGTAAAAAGCTCAATCCTGCGGCTTTAAGTGTCAAGGTCGGCGGACAAGACATCATCGAACTGACTGACTTGAGCGTTAAGGAAATGATTCGGTTTTTCCAAACGCTTGATTTAAACGCGACCGATCAGAAAATTTCCGATATGATTTTGCGGGAGATTCATGAACGGTTGTCGTTTTTGAGCAATGTCGGCCTCGACTATCTCACCCTCTCTCGCCGTGCGGCGACTTTGTCGGGCGGGGAATCGCAACGCATCCGTCTTGCCACACAAATCGGCTCACGGCTGACGGGTGTCTTGTATGTGCTGGATGAGCCCTCAATCGGCTTGCATCAGCGCGACAACCGGCGTCTGATTGAAACGCTTAAAGCGATGCGTGATCTCGGCAATACCCTCATTGTCGTTGAACACGACGAAGAGACGATGACGATGTGCGATCAAATTGTCGACATTGGCCCGGGCGCCGGTGACTATGGCGGCACGGTTGTCTTCCAAGGCACCTACGAAGAAATCCTCACCCACCCAACAAGCATTACGGGTCAGTATTTATCCGGCCGCATGAAAATCCCCATTCCCACGACACGACGCCCGACGAACAATGGGTATGTTGAAATCATCGGGGCGAGAGAAAACAACCTCAAGAACATTGATGTTCGCTTTCCTCGCGGTGTACTGACCGTGGTCACTGGCGTGAGCGGCTCGGGGAAGAGTTCACTCGTCAACCACTGTCTTTACGAAGGTCTCTACAACCATGTCTATCGCAAAAAATACGCGAATACCGGGTTTGACACAATCATCGGTGCAGACGCCGTCGGTAAAATCGTCAACATCGACCAAAGCCCGATCGGTCGGACACCCCGTTCAAACCCAGCGACGTACACCGGTGTCTTTGACGACATTCGTGACATTTTTGCGATGACACAAGAAGCGAAGCTGCGCGGGTATCAAAAAGGACGTTTCAGCTTCAATGTCAAAGGTGGACGCTGTGAGACGTGTCGCGGTGATGGATTGATCAAGATTGAAATGCATTTTCTACCCGACATTTACGTCCCATGTGAAGCATGTAAGGGTCGTCGCTACAACAAGGAAACCTTACAAGTCACCTACAAAGGCAAAACGATTGCCGATGTTTTAGACATGACCATCACAGAAGCCGTCGGTTTCTTTGCGAATATTCCTAAAGCCCACCACAAACTCGCGACATTAGAACAGGTCGGCCTGGGCTATCTGAGGATCGGTCAACCGGCCCCGACGTTGTCGGGTGGCGAAGCGCAACGCGTCAAATTAGCCAAAGAACTTCACAAGCGGATTACTGCGGATACGTTTTATATTCTCGACGAACCGACGACGGGCTTGCATGCCGATGACGTCAGACGTCTGCTTGAGGTCATCGGCAACATCGTCTCAGAGGGTGCGACTGTGGTCATCATTGAACATAATCTCGATGTGGTCAAAGTGGCTGACCACATTATCGATCTCGGCCCTGAGGGTGGCGATCAAGGGGGGCAAGTGCTCGTTACGGGGACACCCGAGCATGTGGCCGCTTGTGTGGGCAGTCATACCGGCGCGTATCTCAAACACGTCTTGAAAAGGGAGGTGTCATGATGGGACAGGATCACGACAGCATTGAAGAAAACAATCCCAAGTTGCATAAGGAATTAGAAGATGAACGGAAAAAGCAGCTTGAGGATGAAGCGAAACAGCTTGAGGCTTTGCTCAAGGCCATTAAAGCTATCGAGGCCGAGAAGAAGAAAAAAGGGGCAAAACCACCCAAAAAGCGGCCCGTTTTTGCCATTGAGTTTGGCGGTGTCTTTCATAGCCATCCGTTGGTGAACTTGTCGATGTATTACTTGCTCAACCTGACCGTCATTTACGGCGTGACGACGCTTTTTGGATTCGGCACCTTCGCCAATCTGGTGACTGTCTTGCTTTTTGTGCTCTCTTACACGCTTGTTGAGACGTTTTTCCGTGCCTATGTCATCATGAATCACTTCCGGTTTGTCTTGCAGACGTTCGGTTTTATCTTTTATGTCGGTTATTTGACGTTGTTCTTCCTCATCGATTGGTTCATCTTTCCTAATAGCGTCAGTTTCGTCAATGCGACGGTGTTTGTCGTATTCGTGCTGATGTTTGTCTTTTTCCGTTATGTGATTGCCCAGTTGCTTAAGCGACTGATGTTGAAAGGGAGCGTGTTATAATGGCATTGACCATCGGAACGCTTGTGGATGATTTTCACCTACAGGTCATTTCTGGTGCCGGCGGATTGAACACGGAACTCGCCAGCCCCCAACTGTCACGGCCGGGTATTGAACTGGCCGGGTTATTCGACTATTTCGAACACGATCGCATCCAGCTGTTTGGCAGTAAAGAAGTCACGTTCTTCGGTTGGCTCAATGAATCAGACCAGGAAATCCGCGTCGATATGCTCTTTCAACGCAAACCGCCCGCCTTCATCTTTTCCAAACATGTCGATATTCCGGCGGTTTTTGTCCACAAAGGGGATGCCTACAACATCCCCATCCTGAAAAGTTCATTACGCACCAGTGCCCTTGCCGCGCGCCTTTACCAATACTTGTTTTCTAAACTCGCACCGCGGGAAAGTGTTCATGGCACGTTGCTTGACATCAGCGGTGTCGGGGTGTTGATTCGGGGTGCATCGGGCATCGGGAAAAGTGAGGTTGCGCTTGAGCTCGTCCGTCGGGGGCATCAGCTCGTTGCGGATGACCGGGTGGACATGTACCAACGCGAACCCGGGATTGTCATCGGTGAAGCACCGGAAATACTGAAACATTACTTGGAGATTCGGGGTATCGGTCTCGTCAATGTCGTCAAACTGTTTGGCGCGAGCGCCTACAAGGAAGACAAGACCATCATGCTGGTTGTCGACTTGATGCATTGGGACGACAAGCAGGATTACGATCGGCTCGGCATCGATAATCCGACGTATCGAATCTTTGATACCGATGTCGCGCATGCCCGCATCCCCATCACGGCTGCCCGCAGTGTCTCAACACTCGTTGAAGTGGCCGCTATGAATGCCCGATTGAAATTTTTAGGCACCCATATGGCTCGCGAATTTGCGGACAATCTCGCCCAAGCGATTCATCGCAAAGGGCAATCTAAGAAGGAATAAGGTGACATTATGCTAGCATGGTTTTTGACATCATTCGATCACTTCGGCATTGAGCATTTAGCCAACGAAATTCGCATCACCGACAGCATCGCCATCCCCTTGTACGGACTCTTAATTATGACCGGGGTGCTCATTGCCCTCGTGACCGGGATTCATGAAGGTAAAAAAATCGGCATCAACCCTCAAGACGGGATTGACGGGCTCTTGATTATTTTACCGCTTTCACTGCTTGGGACACGTCTATGGTATGTGATCTTCAATCCGGCGGATTTTATCGATTTTTTGCCTCGTATCATCGGGTTTGAGCGCGATGGGTCTTTCACCGGATTGCAAGGACTCGCCATTCACGGCGGCTTCCTGACCGCGCTTGTAGCGACCATCATCTTTACAAGAAAACGGAAAATCGACCCGTTCCGTGGTCTTGACCTGATGGCCCCGGGCTTCTTCGTCGCCCAGTCACTCGGCCGCTGGGGCAACTTCTTCAACCGTGAAGCACACGGACCCATCATCGGTGGCTTGACCAATGGCACGGCCGAACTCAGTCTCGATGCGCAGCGTAGTTTTCTTAACGAGACACTCAGGATTCCTGGGTGGATTGTCGACAACATGTTCTTTGACTCGAGTCGTTCTGGCAGCCCCATCACGATGCAAGCGAATTACCACCACCCGACATTCCTATACGAGTCGGTCTGGAATATGGTCGGCTTCATTCTTATTCTTATCATGCGCCGGACGAAACTGATTCGTTCTGGCGATATCATCGCCTTTTATCTCATCTGGTATTCCGTTGGTCGGTTCATGATTGAGAGTCTTCGTACGGATTCGCTTTACATTTGGAATACGGGCTTACGTACAGCGCAAGTCATCAGCGTCTTAATGATTATCGGTGGGATGGCCCTGCTCGTCCTCAATCGGACATTCTTCGACCGCAAGTTCTACCATCATTATCTCGACAAGTACCGGCAAAAAAATAATCCGAAAGAAACCACTGAAAGTTAGGTGTAACCATGATTTATGATGTAGTCATTATCGGAGCTGGGCCCGGCGGTATGACCGCGGCCATCTATGCCCAACGCTCCAATTTGAAGGTCCTCATGCTTGAAAAGGGCGCACCAGGCGGCATGATGATGTCGACGTGGGAAATAGAAAACTACACGGGCGTCGGCAAGGTGACCGGGTTTGAACTGAGTGAAAAGATGTTCAACCACACCCAAGAACTCGGCATCGAATATCAGTATGGCGATGTCGAAGTGGTCCGTGACTTAGGAGAACTCAAAGAAGTCGTCACCGCGGAAGGAACAGTCTATCAGACCCGCACGGTCATCGTGTCGACTGGCACCACACCGCGTTCACTCGGTGTGCCGGGTGAAGAACGGCTTAAAAGTCGGGGCATCAGCTGGTGTGCCGTCTGCGATGGCCCCTTCTTCAAGGACAAGCATGTCCTCGTGGCCGGTGGGGGAAACAGCGCCATCGAAGAGGCTATTTACCTCACGACCATGAATGTGACCGTCACAGTTCTCAACATTCTCGATACCTTGCAGGCCGATGCGAAAGCGATCGAACAGGCGAAAGCGACCAATAAAATCGACTTTTTGCTCGGCTATGAAATTCTTGAGTTTCACGGTGAGACCAAGCTCGAAGCCGTCACCATCCGCAACAACCATACGGAAGCGGTTGAAACCCGTACGTTTGATGGGGTGTTCGAGTTCATCGGCGCGACACCCGAGTCCACCGCAGTGAAAGATCTCGGCATCACCAATGACTGGGGTTATATTGAAACCAATGCGAAAATGGAAACCAAGGTACCGGGCATTTACGGTGTCGGCGATGTCACCCAAAAAGCACTCCGTCAGATTATTACCGCCGCCAACGACGGGGCGATTGCCGCTCAGGCCGCTGCGAAATATCTCGAGTCGGTCAAACGATAAGGACCAGCCCGACCAGGGAAACGGAGGTCGACAGCCATGCGGCGGTCGACTTTTCCATGGCCTTTTGTGCATTTAGAGATGGCTCGCGGTGAAATCATGATTCGTCGTCGATATTTTTCGCGGTCTAGGGTATAATAAGGACAGAAAAGACAGGTGAATGCCATGCGTTGGATTCTTTATATTATCTTTTATGGATTTCTCGGATTTTTACTCGAACGCATCTTGAACTGTACGTTGATTGGTTGTTATGACAACAGTGTCCTTACCGGACCTGTGCAGCCGATGTATGGCATCGGTGTGACGGTGTCGATCTTTGTCCATGAACAACTGAAAAAACAGCGGACGCGCCGCTTTTTGCATGCGTTCATCTTGATTGTGGCCGCGGTGCTGGCCACGTGGAGCTCGGAAATGATCTCGGGCACGATGTATGAACGATTGTATCATATCCAACTGTGGGACTACCGCGACACCTTCACCCTTTGGTGCAACCACCCCTATTCCTGCCTCATTCCGACGACCTTGTTTGGTCTCTTGGCAGCCTTTACGGCGGTGACGGTGCATCGGTTCGTCGCCATAGGGGTCACGGTTTTACCCAAAGCGCTGGGGTGGACGGTTATCGGTTTGTTTTTCATCGATGTGGTCCTGACGTATTGGTCGGCGGTTTGGCCATGAGACGGGGTGACTTGTGGCACGGGTTCTTGTTGGTGCTTGTCATGGTTTTGCTTGTGCTTCCTAGTATCGGCGGCCGTTTTTTTACCTGGTCTGATCAAACGCCGCTTGTGGGTGGTTTTATCAAGTTTTTTCTCTTTGCCAGTTATGGGGATGTGCTCAGTCACCGGCTTAAAAAAGGGGACTACCACGTTAGAGGACTCTTTTTCAAGGCGGTTGTCTGGGGTTTAATCGGCGTGGTCATCGTCTGGATCTTCACCATCTATTCCCACGGCATCAGAGTCTTGCAAACACAAAACCTCCTGCTAGGGCATTCCGATGGCTTGGTATTTGCCTTTTTCGTGAGCGTGTTCATGAATCTGACGTTTGCACCGGCGATGATGCTTTTTCACCGGTTGAGCGATCACTACATCGAACACCGTCTCCATACAGCACACCACACCTTCGCTCAAACAATCGAAGCCATTGATTACCGCAGTTTTGTGAGCTTCGTGCTGTTTAAAACCATTCCGTTTTTCTGGATTCCCGCCCATACGATCACGTTCATGCTTCCCGGCCGCTACCGGGTGTTTTTTGCGGCGTTACTCGGGGTCGCACTCGGCCTGATTCTTGGCCTAGCCAAGCAAAGTCCAACCCCAAAGGAGGTGGCATAAGATGTCCTTTACATCAGAAACCAAAGGCGAACTGCTTCACCTCACATCAAACCACTGCGACCTGATTGCCGAGTTGAGCGCGCTCTTCGCCGTCAACGGCCACCTAGCCATTTCAAGCGAAGGCGTGGGCCTCAGCTTTCAAACGACCAGCCTGCCGCTCGTGCGACACATGGTCAAGACCGTCAAGTCACTTTATGGCGTACAAGTGGATGTCGTCTCGAAAAAACAAGTCCGCCTGAAGAAGAAAAATCAGTATGCCCTGACCGTTAAGGACAAGGTCCATACGGTCATCAACGAACTGGCCCTGATGGATGAAACCCGCGGTTTTGCGCGCACCATCGATGAAATGCTGACCATACGTCCATGTTGTCGTAGGGCGTATGTCCGCGGTGCGTTTCTTGCGAGCGGCTCCATCAACCATCCAGGCAGCTCAAGCTATCATGCCGAGTTTACCGTACCTTCGGAATCGCTTGCGGAAGCGTTGAAAGACTTACTCAATACATTCGATCTCAATGCCCGTCATCTTGAAAAGAAACGGCATCATATCGTCTATCTCAAGGAGTCGGAAAAGATTGCCGATCTGCTCCGGATTATGGATGCAAGCCAAGCGTTGCTCAAGTTTGAAAATGAGCGGATCCAACGGGATTTCGTCAACTCGATCACCCGGGTGATGAACATGGAAATCGCCAACCAAAACAAAACGCTCCAAGCCGCCAACCACCAGCTCAAGCAAATTGCCGTCCTTGAAAACCTCGTCGAACCGGACACCTTGCCCGAAACTGTCCGACAAGCCATTTTCTTGCGAAAGACGTATCCAGAAGCCTCATTGCTTGAGTTGAGTGAACTGAGCGGCCAGCATTACAACCGGACCATCTCAAAATCCGGTCTCAATCACCGCTTTCGCAACATTGATGCGATGGCCAAGGAGGCACTTGATGCATTCGACCCCACATCCAACCATCGGGATTGACCTTGTCGAACTCGATGACTTCCGTTGTCGGCTTGATGACCGGTTGCTCAACCGGCTGCTTAGCCTAAAAGAACGGAGTCGTTATGAAACCATCACCCATCCACAGCGCAAGCTTGAGTATGTGGCGGGTCGTTTCGCGGCTAAAGAAGCCTATACCAAAGCATACCGGCAATTTGAGCGCCCCCTCAATTTCACTGAAGTCGAAATCCTCGAGGATGCGCACGGGGCGCCGATCATCACTTCCACCTACCGCCCGCAAGACAGCCTGCACGTCAGTATCTCCCACACCAAACACTATGTCATTGCCATTGTCAGTCTACAGAAAGCGCTTTAAAACGCGCTTTTTTTCATCATAGGATGCAAAAAAAACCAAGCCGACTGTGCGCGTGTAATTTTAGATGACGCTTCTTACAATAGCGTGCTGTATCTTGCACTTAACAAATGCCTTTAAACGTGGTAGAATATAGGATATCACCAAACCGGGAGGTCATGACGATGCGCAAACTGTATGGCTTGATTTTATTAGGACTGCTTGGGTTGACCTTATCTGCGTGTGACGACTGGTCGCGGACATCACCGTATGCGCGATATACGCATTTGTCGAGCTGGTCTGAACTTGACCAAATGAGCGTCGATGGTCTTTGGATTGTCTACTTTTATCTCGATCGTTGTGCGGCCTGCTTGGGCATCGAGGATGACGTGCTCAACTTTGCGACCCAATATGGCAGCCAAATTCCTCTTTATTTTGTGAACAGTGGCCGTGTCGACGACGATCCACCCGCTGGTGTCCGCCGGGTGCCGACTTTGTTGATTTATGACGGCGATGAACTAATCGAAATCGTCACCAACGAACCGATTATTCTAAGGCGACTCAATACGCTCGCTGAGGGGATGTATGCTGGACAACTCGATTATGACGATTTCACCCATTTCGCCCACTGGGATGATTATCTCGACATTGAACACGAAACAATGTGGATGATTTACTATTATGCCAACCAATGTACAGCCTGCGACAACATTCGGCAGGACATCTTCAGCTTTTCTGCCAACCAGCTCATCGACATTCCCGTATATTTCGTTAATGCGGATACCATAGAAGGGGATGTGCCGTTCAACTTGATTGCGACACCGAGTCTGGTTGTTTTCCGTCCGGGGTTGCCACTGCGCATTGAACCACAGGTCACCCCAACCTTGCTCGACCGTCTTCGCGATGGAACATACAACTAGTGTCGTCGCGGGATTGTGGTGGATAACACTTGATAAATGACCGGCAATCCGCTACAATAATACCGCGATAGGAGATGATGATTCATGGCAAAAAATGCCCGTAAAAGAAGTTACGAACGCAAAGGACCCGATCCTTTGAAAATCGGTGGCCTTGCGGTTTTGGTTTTGTTAGTCGTACTCAGTGCCATCGTTGTAGCCGCTAACATGCGAACACGCAGTTACCATATTGACAACTGGGCGGAGCTCTTGACACAAGACAGCCCTGATGATTTGTATTTTGTCTATTTGTATGATGTCAATTGTCCAGCTTGTAAACAAATCGAAGGCGATGTAGCGGCGTTTCGTGAAAGCAACGCGCTCGATATTCCCGTCTTTTACATCGATGCTGCCCGCGTCACCGGCACACCCCCTGCGGGCATTCGCTACACACCGACCATCTTGATTATTGAAAACGGCCAGATGGCCGATCTCTATGAAAATGCCCAGGACATCCTAGACCTCTTCGAAGTCGTTGAAAGCGGTCAATGGAACTAGAAGAAGCCACTGGGCTTCTTTTCTTGATATCACCCTGACACAGGAGTTGACACCATGCCAAAAACCACGTCTAAACCACGCTCGACCCGGCGCACCTACGTCAAACTTGGTGTGCTTGTTTTCAGCATCATCTTATTTGTGTCCATACTCGCTATTATCAACCGACCCACCCGAGAAAGTGCCTACTTGCAAGACTGGGCTGAAATGACCAACCGGACACATCCTGTTGAGGAAGATGAACCGGATGTTTACTTTGTCTTCACCAGCCTTGAAAGCCATCGTATTGCCCAAACGATTCGGCCGTATGTCGACGACTATCTCAGCGAGCAAAAACCCGTGCCGCTTTATTTGATTGATGCTCAAGCGGTACGCGGTGAACGGCATCCGATAGTCAATCCCAATGTGCCCGCCCAACTTGTCATCATCAAAGACGGCGAAGTGGACTTTGTGATCGACGGCATCAATGCCATTGCGGCCATTCTTAATGAACCCGTTGAAGCGACCAAGAAAAACTTCCAAACTGGTCACATCATCCACTGGGCCGATTTACCAAGACAAACCGAGACCAGCGCCCCACAAGTGGTTTATATCTACAATGTCGGCTCTAACAGTCATGAAGAGATTGCTGAGCGCATCCAGGCGTTTAACTTTGATAACCCGCTCGATTTGACCTTGTACAAAGTGGCTAAAAACGCTTCTTACGGCGTGCCGACGAGCATCAACACGAATATTTTTGGTTTGCCCCTCCTCTTCAACAACCCAACGATTGTCATTCGTGTCAATGGTCAAAATGTCATGACCTTCCGGAAACTCGAAGAAATCATTCCGTTTCTTGATAGTGTCGATGACGGGACGTTTGAAGTCGTCCTGCCCGACCCCGTTGAAGACGACGAGACAGAGGAAAACGGCGACAACCAAGACAATCACAGTGAAGAAAATGGAGATGAGACTGATGAGTGAACCGACGGTTAAACTGGATCAAGCCATCATATCCGAACTGGCAAAAACATTGAACATCAGCATCAAGCAAATCGATACCGTGTTGTTGTTGCTTGAAGAAAATACGGTGCCTTTCATCGCCCGTTACCGAAAGGAACTGACCGGCGGACTCGATGAGGAACAAATCCGTGAAATCCACAAAGCCTATGAGTACCGCAAGCAATTGTTCGAGCGCAAAGAAGACGTCATCCGCCTCATCGACGAGAAGGGTCTGCTCACACCCGAACTGAAAGCAGAGATTCTTGCCGCCGAAAAGCTGGTTGATGTTGAAGACTTGTACCGCCCTTACAAGGAAAAGAAAAAAACCAAAGCCACCGAGGCCATCAAACGGGGTCTTGAGCCATTGGCCGAGCTACTGCTCAGCTATCCGAGTGAAGCCGAACTGCTCAAACAGGCAAAAACCTATGTCAAAGAGGATGTGCCAACCGCCGAAGACGCCATTGCCGGTGCGCAACACATCATTGCCGAACGTGTGAGTGATACCGCTGAGTACCGCAAGTGGGTCCGTGGCCATACCGAACAACACGGCAGCTTGACCGCCAAACTCAAAAAAGACGCTGACGACCCCAAACAGGTTTATGCGATGTACTATGATTATGCAGAACCCATCAAACGCACCAAGCTATTCAGAGTACTCGCCCTGAACCGTGCAGAAAAAGAAAAGGTGCTCAACGTCAAAGTTGACATCGATGAAACCCCGATCACCAGTTACTTGACCCGGCGCTTCATCACCCACCCCCAAGCAGAAACAGCCCCTTACGTCACCGCTGCCATCGAAGATGGTTACAAACGGTTAATCAAACCGTCCATCGAACGGGAAATCCGGGCACACCTGAGTGAAAAGGCTGAAGAACAAGCCATTCACATCTTTAGTGAGAACTTACGCAGTTTGCTGCTGACGCCACCGATGAAAGGCAAGGCGGTGCTCGGCGTCGACCCAGCCTACCGGACCGGTTGTAAACTCGCCATCGTCAGTCCACTTGGCAAAGTCGAAGCCATCGACGTCATCTATCCCCACCAAAAGTATCCTGGTGAGACTGTCCGACCTGCCCAAGTTGAGGCCGCCAAACAAAAAGTGCTAACGTATTTGGAAAAATACAATATCGATATCGTCGCCATCGGCAACGGAACCGCCTCCCGTGAGACCGAAGCCTTCATCGTTGAGACGTTCAAGTCAGCCAAGAAACCATATTTCTACGTGATTGTCAACGAAGCCGGCGCCTCAGTATACAGTGCCAGCGACTTAGCGCGTGAAGAGTTCCCCGATTTTGAAGTCGAAGAACGCAGCGCTGTCTCTATCGCCAGACGCCTGCAAGACCCACTCAGTGAGCTCGTCAAGATCGACCCTAAGTCAATTGGTGTCGGTCAGTACCAGCATGACGTCACCCAATCCAAACTCGCTGATTCACTCGATTTCGTCGTTGAAACCGTCGTCAACCGGGTCGGTGTCAACGTCAATACCGCCAGCCCACAGTTACTTTCTTATGTCAGTGGTCTCTCAAAGACCGTCGCACGCAACATCATGTTGACACGGGATGAACACGGTCCCTTCACCCGCCGGGATCGGTTGCTCAAGGTGCCAAAACTTGGCGCAAAGAGCTATGAGCAGGCAGTTGGGTTCCTACGCATTCTCAATGGTGAAAATCCTCTCGATAAAACATCCATTCATCCGGAGAGCTACCCACTTGCCGAAGCGATCCTCAAAGAGGCCAACGCCAGTTATGAAGAGATTGGTACCGATGTGATCAAACTCAAGCTGAGCCAGCTTGAGCCCAAGTCACTCGCCCAAAAACTCGATGCCGGTCTACCGACGGTCGAAGATATCATCAAAGCATTTATCGCCCCCTTGCGCGACCCACGGGATGACATTGAAGCCCCCTTGCTTAAAAGTGAACTGCTCAAACTCGATGACCTCAAGGTCGGGATGGAACTTCAAGGCACCGTACGCAATGTCGTCGACTTCGGCGTCTTTGTCGACTGTGGTGTCAAGGATGACGGACTCGTTCACATTTCACAACTGCGCAAAGGGTATGTCAAGCACCCGCTTGATGTCGTCAGCGTCGGTGATATCGTCAAGGTGTGGGTCAAGGGTGTCGACTTGAAACGGTCACGCCTTCAACTCACCATGATCAAGGAAAATGTCTAAATAACCATCACAAGCAATCGATCATAAAGAAGAAGCCTGCCGATGGGGAAGCGGCAGGCTTCATCTTGAATCATGTCCCTAAGGAGCAAGATATGGATTAGGGTGACGGAAAACACCGAGGGGAGGGATGTTTTCCGAGAGGGATGCAAGGCATCCGAACCCTAAGCTGTCCATCGCGTTTCTCAGGACACCCCCATCTTAATCCATCTTTACTTATAATCATAGCCCTGTTTGCAAAGTGTGAACAAAATTGACGTCTCGTGTCGTTTCCAAAAGTCATCGTGGGCTGTGTGTTTGCCACACAGACGGTGAATAGGACCCCGTTGAGGTCATATAAACGATGAAGGCATGTCGCAATATTTCCTAGGTGAACGTTGTTGACAGCGTCGAGTAAATCGTATATTATATAATAGCTTACCTAAGGAGTAGTACTCAAGAGGCTGAAGAGGCGCCCCTGCTAAGGGTGTAGGTCGTTAACGCGGCGCGAGGGTTCAAATCCCTCCTACTCCGCCATTGTTTAAGACAAGGTTTGATACCATCTTATCAAGCCTTTTTTTGTGCTGAATGGCGTACGGTTCTTGTCGCATCGATCGATTCAACACCATTTCTAATCGATATTCAAACGGTCTTCTCTTAAGTTAGTCTATATATTGAACACAACGTTGAGAAAAACATCACAAGACAAAAACCTCAAATTACAAATGATTATTGCCTCAATATTATATATTGTAGAGATCGAGCTAGAATAGACTACCTATTGAGTGGGCTGCACCACACATTAGAAAGACAAGAATTATACATAGCCTTGCCATGCCTATTGTGATGACCGTCTGCTTGTGTATCAAATTAGACATAATAGCTCAGTAAAATGGCGAGACAATCAAAAAATATAGTCAGATTGTGCGACACCCATACAACATAGTCCACTAATAGGGTGAAAGCTTGTTTGGTTTTTTTAGACTAATGAAGTAAAATAGGATTATCTAGCATCATGAACTGTATAGGTGTTCATACGGTTAACCGTGATGCTTGGAGGCGTTCACGATGGATGTGTTGACTTGGATTGTATTTATTACCATAGGTTTTATGTCATTGGTACCACTTGTGAGACTATATCAGTATAGGCGCTATCGCAAATACCGCATGTTGCGGTATTTTGTTACGTCGATTTTCGCCTGGACAGTCGGTATTTTCTTCATCCACCTCAGCGAGAATCTCGCCGTTGTCAGTGCCGTGAGTCTGATGCTGCTACCGCTGATATTTTTGCTTATATGTCTTGGACATGAAACCATCCAACAGTTTATCGGCCATCAAACGCCCCGCATTTTCAAACGACTTGCGCTGGGATTTTTTGCTGTGAACCTGATCCTGTCCGCAACAAACGAACATCATCTTTTGGTAAGGTCGGTGCCAAGCCACACCTTAACCGATAAGGCCGCCATCCTCTTCGCCCCGTTTGGTCCCTTCTTCTTTATCCATACCGCCTTGAGTTATCTTATCATCGCAGCCATTGTCTTCAAATTGCTCAGACATCTTTGGACCAAACAGAACCATGACATGATGCATCTTCCCTTCGCGTTGATCATGCTGATCATGCTCTTTGGGCTAGGACTCAATGTGTTGCATGTTTTCGTCTACACGTTTTACATCGATATCTCCTATCTTTTTATCGTCATTTTTGGTTATTATATTTATTGGCTTGTTTTCACCCGCGATTTTCAACTACGGCTCATGTCGACAGGTCGTGAGTTTCTAGTCCATGCCATGCGTGAAATGTATGTCATCATGGACAGCGAGGGTGGAATCGTTGAGTACTCGCCGAGGTTGTTTCAGTCATTGGATTTGCCGGAGGACGGTTATCATGACATTGAAACATTGATGTACCATTTGCACCAAAAGGCGGTCATTTTTAATGATTTTGAGCAAGTCAAAAAACATGCTTTACAAGACAAACTATATTTACACCGTACCGATGAGCCTTTTACGTTGCCCAAGTTCAAGCAAAAAGGCACATTGATTCTATTTTTCGATGAGACACAGACAGTAAAACTACTTGATCAGCTGAACTACGCCGTCAAGCATGACATGATGACAGGGCTCTTGAACCGCAGTGCCTTCGAGACGGATTGGGATGCCCTTAATCAAGACTTCCCGCATTGTGGTGTGCTCATGACGGACCTGAACGGCTTAAAGCGCTTCAATGATACATTCGGTCATCGTCACGGCGATCAACTGATTGAAGCGTACGCCGAAATGCTTAAGGCCTATAGAAAACCGGGCACGGCCATTTACCGGTTCGGGGGCGATGAGTTTCTCTTGTTTTTCGAACAAGCTGATGAGAAGACTTTGCAAGATGTTGAAGCGAGCTTGCATGCTCAAGCCGATTTGACCACCTTCCCCTTGCGAATCAGCGTCAGCACAGGGACAGCCCTGCGTGGTGAAGACGAATCGCTTGATAGCCTGCTTCAGCGTGCGGATTTGCGACTTTACGCCATGAAAAGCATGACCTCGGCTCGATTTAAAGACGAGTTTGATACCTGGAGGATAGCAAACATTACCCACACGGACGAGTGATGCATCGGCACTGTTGAAAACAGCCGAGGCATACAGGTTAAAACGTGGCCTGTCTGTGGTAGTCATGTAGCCTGAAAAAAGGAGGCGTCTCATGCGGATACTGATACTGTCGATACTACTAGTCATGACCATGGCATTATCCGGCTGTGGTGTCATTAGAGAATGGATTAAGCAGGCCCCTGATGAGGTGGTCATCCCTAAAGATGCGCTTCAGGCAACCTGTGAAAAAGGTGATGCGGTCCACACATTCATCTACAAAGGGGATGGGGTCTATATGATTTTGATAGACGGTGTCCGCCAGGCGGATGCTGTTTTGCATGCCATCCAGGAAGAAACATACTGGCATAATCAAAGCGTGCATAACTACCTGATTGCCACATTTGGTGAGGACGGGTGTACCATCGAACCGTATGGACCGTAACAGATCCTGTAAACATAAAGCCGCTAAGCTTAAGGGTTGAGTGCATAGGGCTAGCGCCATGCAAAACACGATCATGCGTTGACTAGAAAGTGCAAACTTTCAAGGTTGACAGAACGCGAAGGTGACGACTGTGGCAACGAGAATCAACAAGTATTTGAGTGAACTGGGATTTTGTTCCCGCAGGGAAGCTGACCGCTTGATTGCAGAAGCGCGGGTTACCGTCAATGGACAGGTTGCCGAAACCGGCCAGAAAGTTACCGAAGACGATACGATTGCCGTCGACGGGACCCTTTTGGTGTTGGACAATCCGTTTGTTTATCTCGCCTTCAATAAACCCGTTGGTATCACCTCGACCACCGATCTCACCATCAAAGACAACATCATTGCCTTCATAAACTATCCCACCCGCATCTTTCATGTCGGGCGTCTAGACAAAGACAGCGAAGGCCTGATTCTCATGACCAATGACGGCGATATCGTCAACAAAATCCTCCGCGCCGAACATCAGCACGAAAAAGAATATGTCGTACAAGTCCACAAGCCCATCACCCGTGCATTCCTCGAAGGCATGAGGCAAGGTGTCCCTATTTTAGAGCGTGTGACACAGCCATGCAAAGTCAAACAAATCAACGCCAAAACCTTCAACATCATCTTGACGGAAGGTTTGAACCGCCAAATCCGCCGCATGTGTCAATATTTCGGCTACCGGGTCACATCGCTCAAGCGTATCCGCATCATGCACATCCACCTTGATGTGCCTGTTGGCACCTATCGCGCTTTAACGGATGCCGAACTAGAAACGCTGTTTGCGATGATTCGTTGAGGCATAAAAAAACGCATCAGCAACCGCTGAAGCGTGTGTGAAAGATATCCGACAGCCATCAACCGAACCGACGGCTTGGTTACGGCCGGTTTTGTAGAAACGACCGGATGTCGAAAGCATGCCACGTTCGTCTTGCTGCGAGGGTTCGGCAAAACTGATAATGCGCTTCTTCCCAGGCGCTTGTTGCGCCATCTGCGTTTTGTTTGACGAATAAAAAACTCGATAGAATACGGGCAGTCATAAGAAACTCGAGTTCTTCAAGCCATTGCTTAGGAAAAGGGGCCACCAGCGTGTAGCCTTCAAGCCAGTGTTCTAAAAAGGTATGGACCGCGGTGAAATCATCCCGTTCATAGGAAAATGTCTCGACAAGCGTCACGGCGAGATCATAAGCATAATGACCATAGAGGGCATCATCGAAATCAAAGAGGGTGAGGGTTGTGCCTTTGCAGGTGAAGTTGGTGTCATGGATGTCCGCGTGAATCAGTCCGTAGTCACGGGCTGTTTTCAGTTTGGTTTGGTAGATATTGATGACGTCGTGCACATGGGCTAATACGACGGCATCGTCTTCAGAAAGCAGTTTGCGGGCTGTAACCCGGTTGAGAAGATTCAAGGTTTCTCTGTCCCATGTCGGTCGCTTGCAGGTTGAACTTGCCGGGGAAAACGTGCGACTTGACTGATGCAACCGTGCCGTCGTTTCCCCAAGTGACTTGACGATGTCTTTGTCTGCGGTGGTAAGATTAAGCGTCTCACCTGGTGCAACCGTAAACGCCGCTACGACAAAATAGTCATCATCACGGATAGGCAGTGTCTCGATTGTTTGACCCGTCGTTGAAGTCAGGGGGCGAACCACAGGACACCCTTCGACGTGAAGATGTTTGAGGAATGCGAGTTCAGCACAGACTTCGCCTGCCGTGCGGTGCTCGGTATGGCCAATCCGCAATATGACCGGTTCGCCGAGTCTTAGACACCGGTAAACATGGTTTTCATAGCCGTTTTGGTTTTCACACGGACCGTGCATGTTGAAGCGGGTCATGGCTGCCTGTAGCATGGCATCGTCAAATTGCGAAATCAGCTTGCGCACACCGTGGCTCATGACTGACCCAATAAGACGAAAGCCAGTACCAGTCCCATCAACGAAGGGATTTGGGCGACCGCAAGAAGCGGCAAGGTCTTAGTGAGCGTGCTGGCTTGACGGTGGTGCAGGGCGATGATGCGTGTCGCAAGCGCCATCGAGATGAGACCGGGAATCAAAACGGCGCTGATAATGGTAAGCGCGCTGTGCCGTGATGCGCTGATTATCACAAGCATGATGACGACCAATAGATAGAGCAAGTGTGTCACATAGCCCATGGCAATCAGTTGCATCTGAGTTTGTTTGTCTTTGTTCATCGAGTGCCTCCACTAACAAAGTTGTATGAACGTACAGTTGCGTTCAGCGGGTGTGGTGCGTGGGGTGTATGGGGTCATTATAACCGTCATGCGCGGGTTGAATCAAGCAAATTTATGTCATTCACAGTAAGCGTCTATGTTTGAGGCGGGTGACAAAACTGCAGCGCACGTGAGCGGATGAAAAAAAAGATAGACAGACCTCACCCTATCTCTTACAATGAAATCAGCTGAACATACATACATTACGAACTGCCATTTCAAGCCTTAGACGGTGTTTCTAGATAGTAGCTTGATCAGTCGATGTGATGCCTTAGTGAGGTGCGCGATGAAACGGTATGTGCTTGTAACATTGGGACCACTATATGGACTCATGATGCTTGTCATGTTTATCCTACCTTGTTTCAGCAATGAGGGGATGAGCCTGATAGCCCATTCAACATCAGAACTCGGAGCACAAGGGACCCGCAATGCGTGGGTCATGAACACGGTGTTTGTATTGCTTGGTCTAGGATACGGGGTTTTTGGCATCCATAGCTTGAAAACCTATCCTGTGTTGGTGGTGATGATTGTGTTTTTTGCAACATCACTGATCATGACCGCCTTCTTCAGACATGCACCGATTGATCCCGCCTTGCCACATGACGCCCTTGAAGACACCCTGCATTCTGTTTTCGCGACGGCGGTCGGGATCAGCTTCAGCGCGTTTGCGGCGAGTCTTATGTTTGTCCCAGTCCACAGGCGCATGCGCTATAGCGCGCTAGGAATGCTGATGGTGGCGGTACTCATACCGATTTTGATGTTCACGGTTCCACAGTGGAAAGGCCTCTTTCAGCGTATGATGTTCTTGTCTGCGTTTTTATGGTTGATTGTGGTCTTCATCACTGTATCATTGAAAAAGACGAT
>RECF01000075.1 GCA_007694145.1 Acholeplasmatales bacterium
TAATGGCCGTAGTGTTGGGGACATCATAAATAACATTCGCCTCATGCCACACACCCGCTGAGAGCCGGTACTGATAGAGGTGGTATTCGTCATCCTCCGCATCATAGACTGCCAAATAGATGTTGGCGGAGCGATCGACGAAGACGGCGGTCACATCGGCGACATCATAGGCTGTATCATTTTGGATGTCAAGGGCTTGCAGCACGACACCGGGATCGGTTGAGATGAAATCCCCTGCGGGCACACCGCGCAAAGTGGTCCGGTGAACCGACAAGGTACCACTGACAGAATAGACATAACCGTCTGGTGAGACAGATACATCCAAAACACTTTGCCAATGTTCCCGATACGCCCAGCGTTCAGCGCGCACCGGATCATGCATGAAGAACGTGTAGCCATCCCGTTCGTTTTGCATGTAATCGAAATTGTACATGAACAATAGATTAAAGGCATTGAAGATAGGATAAAACGTGAAAACAAGAAGCAGGACCAGTGCCGGAGACAGATAGAGCCAGGCCTTGAAATTGTGCCGTTCTTCTAACATGGTTAGAGTACGACTCCCGATTCTTTGTCGAAGAGGAACATTTTGTGTTCTTTCGGCTCAAGATAGATGGTATCTCCGGGGATGATGCGGTGGTCGGCATCGACAATGGCCCTGAATGTCTCACCTGGGACGAGGGGATTGTTGATGATCAGCGTGGTGTCTCTTCCGATGGTTTCCACGTACTCGACTTGAACCTTGAAGTCAGCCTTGTCGACCAGTTTGAACCCTTCAGGACGGATGCCGATGGTCACGGGTTGATCCGGTAGCTTCTTCGTACCAAACGTCGAATCGCCAAACAGGACTTTGTTATCCTTGATTTCACCCTCGAAGATGTTGATGGGGGGGCTCCCGAGGAATTTGGCGACGAACAGGTTGTCCGGTTTGTCATAGACGTCTTGTGGGGCACCTTTTTGTTGCATGACACCGTCGCGCATGAGGACGATTTCATCACTGATGCTCATCGCTTCTTCTTGGTCATGGGTAACAAAGATGGTGGTGATGCCGGTCTCACGCTGGATGCGTTTGATTTCTTCTCGCGTTTGTAAACGAAGACGCGCATCGAGATTTGAGAGCGGTTCATCAAGCAATAGAACCCTCGGCTCTTTGACGAGCGCGCGGGCGATGGCAACCCGTTGCTGTTGACCCCCGGACAGTTGGACAGGCTTTCGATTCATCAGCTCACCAATGCCGACGAGATCGGCATACTTTTGTGCTTGCGCCAAAGCTTGCTGTTTTGGCACCTTCAAGTTTTCAAGCGGGAACATGATGTTTTGACGTACTGTCATATGGGGATAGAGGGCGTAGTTTTGGAACACCAGACCGATGCCCCGGTCTTCGGGCGGGATGCTTGTGACATCCGAGTCACCGAAGTGAATCCGACCCTCATTGGGCTTGAGCAGACCTGAAATCATGTAAAGTGTGGTGGATTTACCGCACCCTGATGGTCCGAGCAAACCGACGAGTTTTCCAGCCGGAATGGTAATGTCGAGGTTGCTGACGGCTACAGTTTCTTCCTTATTTTTTGCTTGGAAGATTTTCGTCAGCCCCTCCAATCTGATTGTGATGGTTTCCATCTATCTCTCTCCTTATGTGTGATATCCTTTGCAACATTACATTATACACTATAAGTTAAGCGTTTTCTATACCGAATTAAAGATTTACAAAGGCTTTACCAAATAAGAAAAAAAGACGCCGTATGACGTCTCCTTATCCAAATACCCCGTTGGCATAGAGCAACCAGAGCCCGAAAAGAATGGCCGCTACAATAATCAACTTCGACAGTTTTTTGATTAAATCCCAGATACCAAGAAACAAGACGACGGCAAGTACAGCACCACCGATGGCCTTCTCCGCAAAACTGAGATCGATGATGAAGTCGTACGCCATCGTGATGAAATCATCGATGGGAATCAACCCCTGCAACATTTCAATAATCGGTCCAAGAATGGGAATACTTTCGAACATGGTTTCACCTCACATCATATGTCTTAAGTCCATTATACCAAAACTGATGGCTGATTGTATGGAAAAAATGTGAATATGCGTTTTAATATTTTTTGCGGCCTTCAAGCGATTTGAACAAGGTGACTTCATCCGCGTAGCCGATATTGCCACCCGCCGGCATGCCATGGGCGATGCGGGTGACAAGCAAGTCGGTGCCTTCAAGTAGTCGATTGAGATACATCGCGGTGGTTTCGCCTTCATCACTCAAGTTCATCGCTAGGATAACTTCTTCAAACCGATCATCTTTCAGCCGTTCGAGCAGCGGCTTGATTCGCAAGTCCTCAGGACCTATCCCGCGGCTTGGTGCAAGGGTGCCGCCAAGGACATGGTACTGACCGTCATAGAGGCCAGCTCTTTCGATGACGATGACATCCCGGCTGTCTTCGACGACGAGCATCGTGGTTGTCTTGCGCCGGTCATCACGACATAAGGTACACGGTTGAATGTCAGTCAGATGTCCGCACTGCGTACACGGTGCGATTTCAGACTTGACGCGGTGAAGTGTTTCCATGAACGCAACGATGTCTTCTTCTGAAAACTGGTCAATGAGGAACAATGCATAGCGTTCGGCCGTTTTTTGGCCGATGCCGGGAAAACGGCGAAACTGCTCGATCAGTCGATCGAGCGCCTCGGGATAACGCATCGGTCAAAAGAGCCCGGGCACGTTGCCAAGACCTTGGGAAAACTGTCCCATGGTCGCCTGGGTTTCTTCATCGATCTTTTTCATGCAGTCATTGACAGCGGCAATGACGGTTTCCTGCAACAAATCGAAATCTTCAGGCAGATCGAAGGCATCGGGCGTGATGGTGAGACGTTGCATTTCTTTAGCACCGTTGAACTCGACTTTGACGGCTTGACCGCCGGCACTGCCGTAAAAGATTGAAGCTTCGAGTTCTTTTTGGGCCTTGACCATATCGCGTTGCATTTGTTGTAGTTTTTTGATCATGTTGGGATTCATGGCGTCAGTCTCCTTTTTTAACCTTGACAATGTCGCCGAATAGATCACGGGCTTCTTTGAACGAGTCTGAACGCACATCGTCAAAGGTTGTTTCTTCGGCGGGTATGTCAATGAGTTTGGGGTGGTTGATCGGGGTGAGTTTGATGAAGGCGTCCGGATCGGTTTTCGCACGAAACTTCTTGACGAACTCACCGCTGATGAGTTCCCATAACTCTTCAGGCAGGGCCTGCATCATGATGGGCCGTTTGAAGTAGTCTTCAAGGAGTTCGACAAGCCGGTGGTGTACGTCTTTGCTCATCACTTTGTTGCACATCGGGTAGGAGTCATAGGTGATGATGATCATCGGTCCGTTGGTGGCGACGAGATTGCCTTCTGTGATCATTCTGGCGTACGTCATGTCTTCGGTGGAGACGGTTCGCTCAATGTCGAACCATTTTTTGGTCATATCGATTTTGACTTCACGATCCCCGGTGTGCAGAACGTCTTCGACGAAGTGGATGTCGAAGGTTTTATAGGGTTTGTCGCGATACTTCTCGTAAAGTTTCGCAAACGGATCGGTCGAGGTGGGTTGAGGTGGGTTTGCGGCTTCTTCTTTTTCGGCCGGGGCGCTGTCGGTGTCGGTTTTAGGGGTTTCTTTCTCATTGGATTCAACTTGCGCTACTTCTTCTTGTTCAGCATGTGTCGGTTCAGACTCTGATGAAACGTCGGCAACCGGTCTTTCTGCCCGATACGGTGTATCGCCTGTAACCGGCTGATCATCGGCGCCCGACTGCAAGGCATCGAGTTGTGATTGCATCGCGTCGATGCGCTCTTCAAAATCGGCCATTTTGTCGAGGGTGGCGGCTTCTTGTTTCAAATCGGTGTCGACCATTTTCACAAAGGCGAGTTCCATATACAGTTGGGCCTGACCGCCGAAGCGCATTTTTTGTTGGATATCGTGCAAAATGTCGATATAGTGGAAAATCCGAGCGTTGCCAAGTGATTCGCTGTAACGCTTGAACCGTTCGGAAACGGAAAGCAAGCGTTCATCGACCGCATCTTCGGTGTTTTTGTACATGAGGACATCACGGAAGAATCGAATGAAATCTTCTAACAGACGACGGGGCTCTTTGCCCGCCGTAAGCAACCGTTCAAAGAGATTAAAAGCCTCGACAACTTCGTGTCTTTCAATGGCTTCGCCGATACCGAGCAAATCATCCTCGGCAATCGAACCCCGAATGGCATGGACGTGATCGATGGTGACGGTCTCTTCGCTATAGGAGACGACTTGATCGAGTAGACTGATGGCATCGCGCATGCCGCCCTCGGCACTTTCGGCAATCAATCTGACGGCCGCTTCGTCGATGGCGATTTTTTCGTGGTCGATGATGGCTTTGAGCTTGCGCATCATGTCGGGCAGGGCAATGCCCCTGAAGTCGAAGCGTTGACAGCGGGAGTGGATGGTTGCAGGTATTTTGTGTGGCTCGGTTGTTGCGAGTATGAAGATGACATGTTTCGGTGGTTCTTCGAGTGTCTTGAGCAACGCATTGAAGGCGCCCGTGGACAACATGTGCACTTCATCGATGATATAGACTTTGTACTGCCCTACGCTTGGGAGGTATTTGACTTTGTCGCGAATCTCACGGATTTCATCCACACCGTTGTTGCTGGCGGCGTCGATTTCAATGACGTCATGGATTTGGTTCTTGTCGATGCCTTCGCAGACGTCACACTGGTTGCACGGGTTGGCCACGGGGGCTAGTTTGCAGTTGACGGCCTTGGCAATGATTTTCGCAATGCTCGTCTTGCCGGTGCCGCGCGGTCCACTGAAAAGATAGGCATGGGCGAGCTTGTTGTTCATCAACGCGTTCTTGAATGTGCGCGTGATATGGTCTTGTCCGGCAACTTCTTCGAAATCGCGGGGACGGTACGTCCGGTATAACGCTTGATAGGCCACGGTTCACACCTCCTATTCGTGATTTATGGGCGCTTGTTGCGAATGGTGGCAATAATAACTTCGACGGCTTGGTACTCTTTCGTGTCCGCTTCGAAAGGTGCGAGCATCTTTTCATAGGCAGCCGAGGCCGGTACGCCCTCATAAAGCACCTGATAGCCAAAGAACATGGCGTTTTGGAAATCTTGACTCCGCTGCAACATCTTGAAGTCATCGACAGTAAAATCAAGGGTGTGCTTGACCGCTTTGGACATGTCAAGAACATAGGCTTCCTGCCGGCGTCGTTCAGGTGTATCCGGGCGTAGCTTGAGCATGATGCGATGCATGATATAAAAGATGAGTGTAATAAAAAAAGGCACGTAGGCATATGCCAAAAGCCAGTCGAAATAGCCCAGTTCCGTATTGCGATGGGCAAAGATTCCATGGATCAAGATTCCAACGGTCGCCATGGAAAATATCAGGACATAGCGAATCGGATTCAATTGTTTCCGTTTGTTTTCACTCATTTTATCACCTCATTCCATTATACAACAAACTGCCGTCATATGGTATACTAAATTCAGGTGATGACATGAAATATGACACGATTGCGGCCATTGCGACCGCACTGGGCGAAAGTGCCCTGAACATCATCCGCATCAGTGGACCGGATGCTTTTGAACTGGTCAAGAAAATCTGGCGCGGACCCCGTTTCGACAAGGCACCGTCGCATACGATCCACTACGGCCATGTCGTGGACGGTGACACGGTCATTGATGAAGTATTGCTCAGTGTGTTCCGCCCGCCTCGGACGTTCACGACGGAACCAGTCGTGGAAATCAGTTGTCATGGTGGTCCTTTCGTTGCGTCGACGATTTTAGAACTGCTCGTGCGTTGCGGGGTGCGGCTAGCTGAAAAGGGCGAGTTTACTGAGCGCGCATTTTTGCATGGTCGCATCGATCTGACCCAGGCGGAAAGCATCGTCGATATCATCGCATCGCGTTCGCGGCTCTCCCTTGAGCTGGCGAACAAAGGACTCGACGGCCGCGTCCGAACCTTGGTTGAACGGTTCCGAAACGACTTGCTCGCCATCGTCGCACAGATTGAAGTCAATATCGACTATCCCGAGTATGATGATGTCGAGCAGCTGACCACGTCTGTTGTGTTGCCGAGGATCGATGCCTTGATCGTACGTCTCTTAGAAGTGTTGACCCGCGCTCGGGACGGACAAGTCATCCGCGAGGGTGTGAAGACCGCTATCATCGGCCGGCCGAATGTCGGTAAGTCGAGTTTGCTCAATGCGTTGATTGGCGAAGACAAGGCGATTGTCACCGACATCCATGGCACAACGCGCGATTTGGTAGAGGCCTCGGTTACGTTTGGCGGCATCACCTTGCATCTTGTCGATACCGCCGGTATTCGCGAAGCCGCGGACAAGGTGGAGAAAATCGGCATTGAAAAGGCCCGCCAAGCGCTCGCCGATGCTGAACTGATTTTATTCGTCCTCGACAACAACGTGCCCCTGTCTGAAGAAGATGAACGCCTGCTTGACCTCACTGCACATAAAAAGCGTATCGTCATCATCAATAAAATCGACCTTGAAAGTAAAATCGGCCGACACTTTGATGACAGCATCCCCCTGAGTGCCTTGAACAAGACCCATCTTGATGCCTTGCAGACACGGATCCGCGAAACCGTGCTTACCAGTGACCTCAACCTCGGCGAGCACACGTATGTTTCTAACGCCCGCCAAATCGCCCGGTTGCATCAGGCGCTGGCCGCCCTTGAAGAAGCACGGCGAAGTGCGCAGGCCCGATTGCCTGTTGACATGGTCGAACTCGACCTCAAACACGCCTGGGCCATCCTAGGAGAAATTATTGGTGACACCCAAGACACAGCGTTGCTCGATGCCTTATTCTCGCGGTTTTGTCTAGGAAAATAACATGATGTTCCACGTGAAACATCTCGCGTTAATCATCAAAAGTATACCGTTTTCCGTCTTTTTGCCAACCGAGTAGATAATCGAGATTGACATTGTCGGGCGCACGGAAGATCGACGCGTCAATGCCGGGGTGTTCGTTATTTAACTGCTTGAGCCAATCTTTGACGAAGGCCCGTTTTGAGCTGATGTTTTTTTCAGCCAGCGGGCAACCGCATTGAATCGGGTCGAAGCCGTGCTTATTCATGAGGGTGATGATGTCCGCTTCATGGATAAAGTAAAGCGGTCGAATCAGTGTCATGCCGGGGTGTTCGTTTGAAACGACTTTCGGCAACATGGTTCGGACTGAGCCGGAAAAGAGCATATTGAGTAGGGTTGTTTCGATGACGTCATCACGATGGTGGCCCAAGGCGATTTTGTTGCACCGATGTTCGCGAGCGAGTCGGTAGAGCACGCCACGTCTGATGCGCGCACACATAAAACACGGGTTGTCCGGCGCCTGTTTGTTCACCACGTCAAAGACTGTCGTTCTTTCAATGTGAACCGGCAACCCAAGCGCCTCCGACTGCACATGAAGACGCTTCTTGAGGGCTTCTGGGTACCCGGGATCCATGGTGACGAAAATAACGTCGAAGTCGACCAAAGGATGACGCTTGAGTGCTTTCATGAGCGTTGCCAGCAACAAGGAATCTTTCCCGCCGCTCAGCGCTACCATGATGCGGTCACCGTCTTCAACGAGGGTAAACTGTTTCAGCGCTTTGATGAACCTGTTCCATATGGCGCCTTTGAATGTCTTTGTCAAATCTTTTTCCAACGCGTGAATCACGGAATCGGACATGGCCATCACCTCATGCCCAGTATACATGGTTTTAGGATGTTTAGTAAAAAATAATGAAAATAATTTGAATAATTTTCTTGTAATTCCTGGTTATTCATTGTATACTTAAGGTGTTAAAATAATCAGGAGGTGGTCCTATGTCATTTATTTGGGCTTCCAAAAAGCCAAATGAAGGCGTTGCAACGCTCTATGAGTCAAACATCACCCTCAACAAGAGTGCCAGCCGTCATTTCGACAACGCCTACAATGTACTCCTTGGCCTTGACTATGAGCAAAAGCGCATCGCGGTCAAGCCCATCAGCAAACAGGAGTATGAACGCGGTGCCATCCCGGCCGAAAAACGGCACAAAATCACCGTCAGGCCGAGTTACGCACGCGTCTGCAACAAGAAGTTCATGCGCGAGGTCGCCGAGGTGGCGCAGTTGAACCTCGTCGACAACAATGCTTACAAGTTCAAAACGGTCTGGAGCAAGGCAGACCACGCCCTCATCATCGACTTGACACAACCGGAGGAGGTCTTGTAAATGGGTATCAATGAAGTGTTTGTCGTCATTTGGTTTTTAGTCATCCTCGTCGCCGCCTACATTGAAATCACCACCATGGACCTGACCAGCGTCTGGTTCGCCATCGGGGCGATTGTCGCTTTCATCCTTGCGGTGATCGGGGTCAACTTCGTCATCCAACTCTTCGTCTTCATCCTTTTGTCGATCGCCTTGCTCATCAGTGTCAAGCCGCTTGCCAAAAACTACTTGCGGACCAATGTTGTCAGCACCAACGCCGACCGGCTCATTGGCAAAGTCGCCACCTGTGTAAAAGAAATCGCACCCGGTGAGCGGGGTCAGGTCAAAGTTGACGGACAAATTTGGACAGCCATCACCGAAGACGGTGACGCCATCCTCGTCAACGAAAAGGTTGAGATTCTTGCCATCGAAGGGGTCAAACTCATCGTGATGAAGCAGTGAATGCCGGCTTCTTCCGCCGTGCCCTTGCCCTGACGGCGGATTTCATACTCATTCTCGCCATTGTCTTCTTCACATTCCGGTTTGTCGCCCGCCCAATTTATGCAGCGAGGACGGACAACTTCCACGATCTCAATGAACGCTACCAAGAAGTTGAGGAAGCTTACCGTGAAGCTTTGATGGCCATCGAAGATGCGTTTTTCGACAATGAGATTGATGAAGAAGAACGTGAACTACAACGGCGCAATCTCACCGAATCCTTTTACGAGGACTTTCCTGATGAGATGGCATTTCGCGACAACTACCTCGGTTTTCAGTGGTTTTACCACGTCTTTGCCTTTTTGGTTTTCCACACGCTTTACATGCTTGCGACGAAGGGCCATTCCTTTGGCCGCAAACTCGCGCGCATCCGTCTCGCAGGGCATGTCAATGTCCTGAGTATCCTGTTACGTGAACTGTTTTGGAAGTACTTGCTTTGGGTCATCGGTGTCTTGTTTGCCTACGGGACAGGCTCCTATGTGCTCCTTATGCTTGGTGTCACCAGTATCTTCGCCGACATCTTCATGTCGATGCTCACGCACAACCGGAAAATTCTCCGGGACTATCTCACCCGCACTCGGGTCATCCTAGACGATATCGTCTATCCATTTTAATAAACCATAATATAATAGGAGGTCTCTCATGATTGGTCCAGTATTAGCCATTGTCATCATTCTCATCATCGTTGTATATCTCGGAACCCGCATTGCCATTGTCACACAGGCCAACCGTTTCGTCGTCGAACGTCTCGGTCGCTACATTGCAACCTGGGATGTCGGGGTTCACTTCCTTCTGCCCTTTGTCGACCGAATCAAGGCGAAAGTCTCGATCAAAGAACAAGTTGTCGACTTCGACCCACAACCCGTCATCACCAAAGACAACGTCACCATGCAAATCGACACCGTCGTATTCTATCAGGTGACCGACCCGAAACTCTACACCTACGGGGTCGACCTGCCACTCAAGGCCATTGAAAACTTGACTGCGACGACACTCCGTAACATCATCGGTGACCTCGAACTCGATGAGTCGCTCACCTCACGTGATGTTATCAACGAACGGATGCGACTGATTCTTGATGACGCAACCGATCCTTGGGGCATCAAAATCAACCGCGTCGAGCTGAAAAACATCATTCCACCGAAAGACATCCGCGAAGCGATGGAAAAACAAATGCGTGCCGAGCGGGAGAAACGTCAGTCCATCCTCATCTCTGAAGGTAACAAGCGTTCAGCCATCCTCGAAGCTGAAGGTGAGCGGGAGTCCCGCATCCTGAAAGCCGATGGTGAAAAGCAAACGCGTATCCTTGAAGCTGAAGGTCAAGCCGAAGCAATCCGCTCCGTGCAAGAAGCGACCGCAGCCGGTATCCGCTTCATCCGTGAAGCGGGCGCTGATGAAGCGTTCCTCCGCCTTGAAGCTTACAAAGCCATGATTCAAATCGCCAATGGCCAAGCAACCAAATTGGTCATCCCCTCTGACATGCAAGGCATCGTCGGACTCGCCTCCACACTCGGTGAAACATTCAAAACCGATGTTCCCAAAGTCACCACCGAGAAAAAATAATGACCCTCTCTTGAAAAAGTTCGGTTTGAGTGATCAAACCGAACTTTTTTCATGGTCATTTTTGGCAAGCATAGGGAGTTCTACCCGGCGATTGTCCCAAATATCAAGCAAGATGGCAATGTCGCGATAAACATGGACACCATCGAGCAAGACGGTCTCGTCAAAGTCGAAACGACTCGCATGTAAAGGCGCATCATAACCGGGTGCCCCGGTCCCAAGCATCATATACACCCCGGGCACGACATGTTGGTAGAAGGCGAAATCGTCACTGATTGAGAGCGGCCCGATGGTTTGAACGGGAACCGCTGTCAAATGTTTCATGAGCCGTGCTGAGAGGGCGGTGTCATTGATGACGGGTGGATAGGCCCCATGAAAGTGACGGTGCACTTGCACGCCATGGCGGGCTTCAAGTCGCTCGTTTATGGCGTGCATCTGCTTGATGATTGTCTGTTGGGTGGCTTCTGAAAATGTGCGGATGGTGCCTTGAAGGACAGCCTTGTCGGCGATGATGTTGCTGGCCTCACCGGCGTTACACGCACCGATGCCGATGCGGGCCTGCGTATCGGTTGGCCCTCGAGTCTTAGTTAGGTTGTGATAGTGGGTGATGAGTTCGGCGGCTGCACGCAGGGCATCACACGCTTCTTCCGGTCTTGCGCTGTGGCCGCCCGAACCTGTGAGTGTGATGGTAAACTCGGTGATGGCGGCCATCATCACACCGGCCTTGAACCCGAGTATGCCTTGTGAAAGCGACGGATCGAGATGCAAAGCGAAGATGCCTTCGACATGATAGCCCTGAAACACGCCTTCCTCAATGAGTGTCTGCGCACCACCTGATGTTTCTTCAGCCGGTTGAAAGATGAAGAGGATGCTTTTGTCCGGTTTCGGCGTCTTCGCGATAAGTTCTGCAAAGCCAAGTACCATCGCCATGTGGCCGTCGTGGCCGCACGCATGCATTTGACCGAGAAAGGTTGAGGCATACGATTGATCCGTCTGTTCATGAACGGGTAAGGCATCCATGTCAGCCCGAAAGGCAACCGCGTTCTTGCCTCTCCCTTCACGAACCGCAACTAGGCCGGTTTGACCGAGGGTCATCGGTGCGTAGCCGATGCGACGCAGTTCGCGTTCGAGATACGCTTTCGTCCTGTGCAAGTTGAAACCGAGTTCGGGGATGGCATGCAAAGCCCGGCGATGGGCCATGATAGTGTGTGCAAGTGTCATATTCTTCAGTCCTTTGGCGTGATACGTTGAGTGTGTGTGCTACCATCCATGATAACGTACACGCGAGAAAATGTGGGGTTAGTCGACCCAACCATACTTTTTGTGAGGCTAAACCCGACTTTTCCCCGCCTTTGGTCGGGTCACTTCCAGACAGCTTTTCAGTACAATGAAGACATCCAAACATCAGGAGGTTCAAATTATGTCTGTCATTGAAATCAAAAATCTTACCAAGTACTACGGAAAGTTCAAAGCACTCGACCAGATCAACCTGACGCTCAATGAAGGTGAAGTCCTCGGATTCATCGGGCCCAACGGTGCTGGCAAGACCACCACCATCCGCATCTTGCTCGGCTTGTTGCGAAAAAGCGACGGAGACGTCCACCTATTCGGGAAAGATGCCTGGCAGGATGCCGTTGACATCCACCGGCATATCGCTTATGTACCCGGTGATGTGCATCTTTGGCCAAACTTGACAGGCGGCGAGGTCATCGATTTGTTCGGCCGGCTTGGCGGTGGTGTCGACCCCGCGCGGCGAGAGGCGTTGATACGAATGTTTGATCTCGACCCCAGCAAGAAATGCCGCACCTACTCAAAAGGCAATCGCCAGAAAGTCGGCTTGATTGCGGCATTCGCCTCAAATGCTGAACTGATTATCCTCGATGAGCCGACATCGGGTCTTGATCCGCTCATGGCAAGCATCTTTCAGTCTTGTGTCGAAGAAGCCAAACAAGCCGGTCGCACGGTCTTGATGTCGAGTCACATTCTTGCCGATGTCGAAAAACTGTGTGATCGCGTCGCCATCATCCGTCGTGGACAGATTATTGAAACCGGATCCTTGTCGGCGATGCGTCACATGACACGCAACACCCTTGAAGTTGAAACGGTGAAGCCTGTGGAAGCTTTACATACCGTTGAGGGGGTGCATGGCTTGAAAGCACAAGGCAACCATTATGTCTTTGAGCTTGACCACGACAAGATGGATGCCGTCATGCAGATTCTCGTATCACACGGACTTCGTCACTTGAACAGTTCCCCGCCGACACTCGAAGCCTTGTTCATGCGGCACTATGGCGACGACTTGAGCGGAAAAACCAAGTCAAGGCGGTCATCATGATGAAAAGACAAGATTTTGCTGGTTTACCTGCTCTCATCCGTCTTGCTTTGCGACGTGACAGAACTCGCTTAATCGTCTGGTTCGTTGTCTTCACCTTGATGGTAGTCGCCATAGCCGCCGGCAACGGCGATATTGACCCAGCTGAACGGCTCGAGATGATTCGCAACACCGTCACCAATCCCGGCATGCGGATCATGTTGGGGCCGGTCAATCCTGAAATGGTCGGGAATTTAGGCGCTTTCTTTCTCATCCGGATGTCGTTTCTGCTCACTATTGTTCTGGCGCTCTTCAGTACAGGCACCGTGCTCAGACACACGCGACACAATGAGGAAACGGGGTGTCATGAAATGCTCGGCGCCATGGTTACGGGCCGCTTTGCGGCCCTCAGTGCGGCCATCATCGTTGCGATGCTTGGTAATGGGTTGCTCGGGCTTGGACTCATCATCGGTCTATTGGCTAGCGGCGTCGTCTTCACCGGTACACTCATTGCGGGGCTGACCTATGTTTTGCTCGGTTTCATTTTCACCGGGATGGCCGCCGTCACGGCACAGCTCTCAAGCAGCACCCGTGGCGCAGCCGGCTTGGCGCATATCGGTCTGGCGATCGTCTTTATGGTGAATGCGATCGGCAATGTCTCAGGCACCGTGTTGCCGGATGCAAGCGGTTATGACAGTGCCTGGCCTGTCTGGCTCTCCCCGATGGGATGGGCACAACAGGTCGCACCTTATGACGTGGCGCGAATCGAACTCTGGTTATTGTTTATCGTCCTCTTTATCGGACTCATCGCCGCGGCAGGCATTCTCGTCAACCGACGGGATGTCGGTCAAGGTATCTTGGCGGCTCGTGCCGGCAAAAAAACCGCTGCACCTTGGTTGAAGGGTTCGTTTGGGCTCGTCTATAAACTCGAGCGCATCAGTTTTCTCGCCTGGTTTGTCCCGCTGATCTTCATCGCTTTGATTTTCGGGGCAAGCAGCGAGTCGTATGGGTCTTCGATGCAAGACATCGACTTCTTTGAAGAGATTTTTGCAGCCTCGGCAGCCTTCTTCCGTTTTATGTTATTGAGTCTTGGTGCGTTGGCGGTGACTGTATTCGCCGTCGGAACGGTCCTGCGTTTACGGGCAGAAGAAAACGGCGGGCCCCTTGAGGCAGTCTTAGCAACCCCAACACACAGAAGCCGTGTCTTGCTTGCTCAAGTTCTCTTTGCCTGGGTGGCTGCTTGGCTCATGATGATGGTGATGGCGCTTGGCATCGGCGTGTCCGCTGGTGTTGATGCGGCCGGCATGGCCGAACTGATTCGTGCTGCTTTACGGCAATATATCGGTATCGTTTTGGTAAGTGGTGGCGCAGTTGCCTGCTTTGGCTTCTTGCCGCGTCAGGCGACGCTACTGAGCTGGCTTGTTGTCGGTGTGGCGGCACTGACAGGTCCGTTCCTAGGTCCTATCCTCAACTTGCCAGACGTCTTGCAGTCATTCTCACCCTTTACCCACATCGCCATCATGCCAGGTGAAGCTTCTCACAACATCCTCGTGTTGCTTATCTTAGTCGCAGGCGTGGCTACAGGGCTCGGATTCCTCGGGTTCAGCCGCCGAAACATGGCCTTTTAAGCCCGATGGACAGGCAAACCGTGTATACGCTAGTCGTCGATCTAGCAAGCACCCCCGACCGCTACCTCAAAACACTCTTTCCCGAAGCTTCCACCTGTCCATTAGGCGACACCGAAAGTCGGATGACACTGCAACTTGAAGATATGGCGGCAGTCTATGGATTCCTGCTTCGTATGCGCGATACGGGCTTGACGGTGAGACACCTGATCATCAAGGCGATAGACACCGGTTCAACACGCTAGTTCAAGCCGTCAAGTAGACCGATTCGTCGGGCTGCAGCGACGGCTTTTGTCCGGCTGTTTACGCCAAGCTTGCCGTAGATGTTGCCGGTGTGCCACTTGATCGTCGCAAGGGACAAATGCAATGTATCGGCGATTTCTTGGTTGCTCCGGCCTTTAGCGACGAGGGCGAGCACTTCTTCTTCACGAATACTCAAAGGTTCAATGAGTGTTTCGACAAAAGGTTTCGGTGCCGGCTTGTGTACGGCATCAGCCTGTCGGTGATCCGAATCACCCAACGATGCGGGCAAGGCAATACCTTCCTGTTTTAGGCGCGACACGACTGGTTTGGTGATGGACCACGTGGCAACCTGTTCTTCGCGGTAAGTCGTATCAAGCTGTTCATCAGCCCCGTGGCGCAACGCTTGTTCGAGACGTGCTTCGGCGTTTGTGACATCCTGTGTATGAATCAAAAGTCGCGCCTTGAGAAGCAGCACCTTGATGTGCAAAGGTTTTTGCCGATTGGCCAAAGCACGTGCTTCGAGTACATCGAGAACTTGCCCTGCGTCCGCATACTGTTTACGTTCTATGTGGAGTCGTACGAGGTTCAAGGCAGTCATTTCCATCCCGCGCGGAATCGCTTGACCCGCTTGAACACCGAGTGCCCCAAGCAACGTCTCGGCCTGCTCATACGCTCCGCGCGTGAGGGCGAGGCGGACTTTGTAGCCGGTGACTTCGGCAGTCACAAGCTTGGGCAAATCATGACGGGCATTGAGTTGCTCAAGATGACGGATGATTTTTTCCACCGTCTTGATGTCACCTTCTGAAAATGACAATGCCAACTTGAACAGGTGATTCCACGACCAGTAGATGGTCTCCGATTTACTGAGGGACAGTCCTCGTTCAATACACGTTTTGGCCGACTCAAAGTCACCACGTGCCCGGTAGATATCGCCAAGCATCACCCAAAAACTGCCGATTTTCCCTAGCCGTGCATAGTGGTATTGCCTAGCGATTTCAAACATGGATTCAATGAGTGATTCCGCTTCGGTCAGTCGCCCGAGTACGAGCAAGGCATACGTCTGCTTGATGCCCGTTGACATAAGCGGATAATACAGTCCGGCCGCTTCAACGTCGAGGTGGGCTTTGGTGTAAAAAGCCAACCCTTCCTCGGGTTTGCCGGAAAACAAGGCGACATCACCAAAGAAGATCTCGACACCCACCCGCCAAAAGTGGTGGTGTTCAGGCACCAGTTCAAGCGCTTTTCGCCCATGTTCAACCGCCTCTTCGAAGTGATTCCCGTATAAGGCATAATGGGAACGGACCGCCGCCAACATACCTTCATAAAGTGTCTGACTCTCCGTATCCGTATAGCGGCAGGCTTCGCCCATCTGAAGCAACGCTTCAACGCCGGCCCCGCCACTGAGTACCAACAAAAACAAGGCTTTGTAGGCGATGAGTCGCGGGTGGCGTTTCAAGAGCGCATCGTCGAGGTCAAGAACCGGACGGACACCGTCAGGACCTTCTTCTTGCAAGATACCTTCAAGGTGATTTTCATAAATCGAGGCCATCATCTCTTTATCTTGGGCTGCCCGGGCGTAGGCGAGGGCTTCTGAGGGCTGATGGTGCGCGAGATGCCATGTGGCGGCGCGAAGGCGCAGCCGATCGGGTTCGGTCGGATCATGTTGCTTCAGACGGTGCACCAACAAATCCGCAAACAGCGGATGATACCGATACCACTCGCCGGTGTCATCTAGCGGGATGATGAACTGATTGTGCTGCGTCAAGTCCGCGATGATTTGGCGACCAAGCGCCGCTGCCGTCACAAAATCAAAGAGTGCCGTGTTAAACCGCGTGATGACCGAAGACTGCATCACGTTTCGCAAGGTATCGTCAGGCCAATGGCGGATGACCTCTTCGACAAGATAATGATAAATCGACTGATGCGTTCCCGCGAACTGCTCAAGAAAACAGTGCGGGTCTTCCGCCATTTCAAGCGATTGCAGCGCAAGCACAAGACCGGCCGCCCAACCTTCGGTTTTGGTATAAAGGGTCTTGGCAACCCCTTCTTCAATCGGTGAAGATGCCGCTGTTTCAAGCCACGCTTTCGCTTCATCAAAGGTAAAGCGGATGTGGTGCAGGCGAACATCGCGCATGCGGCCTTGGGCCCGCCACCTGTGCAAGGGCCAGGGTGGGTCGGAGCGGGTGAGCACGATGCAATGTACATGGGCCGGCATATGTTCGATGAGATAAGCCATACTGGTCTGGATGGCTTGGTTGTCGATCCGTTGATAATCATCGAGCACTAAGCGCAAGGGCTCTGTCACGTCAAAAAGGTCATTGAGTAAGGCCGTCAAGGCCGGTGTGTAGTCGACATCGGTCATGGTTTCAAGACCTTGACTTCTGAAGAAATCACGCGTCGTTTTGCCAACGTGTTCAAAGCCCGCTACGGACTGGATCGCCTGGATCAAGTATCCGTAGAAACGACTGAACACGTTATCGTCTTCCTCAACGGTGAACCAGCCGGACGCGTTTTCAAAGCCAGACAACGCGTGACGGGCAAGGGTCGTTTTGCCAAAGCCGGCTGGTGCGGCTATCAGCGTGAGCTGATGGGAAAACGCGACGGGATCCACCGCCGTTTCGTTGAGAAACATCTCCACCCGCGCCCGTTTGATGGCCCCTTTATTAAGAGGTGGCATGGTGGTCTTGATTTTCAAATAGGTATCGTGCATATCCTCACCATCCGTTAGAGACAAACCGTATTTTCCTAAGTATTATTGTATCATTCATTCGAACACAAGAAAACACCCAAGGTGGCAAGTCATGAAATTCAGCGGGTGCAGTGGGGTCGTTATGGTGTATAATCAAGCCGTATTAGGATGCATTTCAGGAGGTGGCAATCATGCCAAAAGTTTTCGGAATTGAACATGGACTCTATACGCTTTTGACGACACTGGTCATGGTCGGTGTGCTGCTGTTTCTTCGCAAAGAAGCTAAGGCTGGCAAGTTGCTTGATACGTGGTTTCGTATCGGTGGCGGGGTGTTGCTTGCGGCGATTATATGGAACCGCTTGAGCATCGCGATCACGCGTGACAACTTCAGCAACCTCTTACCGGGTTCATTTTGCGGGGCAAGCAGTCTATTCCTGGCATTGGGGTTGTTGACGCTGAAGCGTAACCATCCTTTCTTCCATAGTGTCGCCTATATCGGTTTAATCGGTGGCCTAATTACGATCATCTATCCCGAGTTCATCGGGCAAGGCGACTCCATCTTTTATCCGATGACAATTTCAGGCCTTGTGCATCATACCTTGATTGTATGGTTTGTCGTTTTCATGTTGATACATGGTTACATCAGACCTTCTTGGTCGATGTGGCACTGGTATCCGATTGGATTGGCCTTTTATATGATTTATGGTCTCTTCCTCATCACCGTTCTCGGTTATGATGATGCGATGCTGATACATGCCCCGATTTTATCTGGTACCCCACTCAACTGGTTTGTGATGGGTTGGCTGGTGTTGCTGGTGCACGGGGTGTTCATGCTCATTTACTTGGGGGTGCCGAAATGGAAAAAAGCCCGCGCTTAATCGATGTGGTGGTGCTGCAGTTTGATGTCATCTTAGGTCAAATCGACACCAACATCCAGACCGTGCGTCGGATGATGGCAGGCGTCAAAGCGGACGTGGTGGTCTTACCGGAGCTTTGTTTCAGCGGCTATGCACTGCCTGACATGGCGGCTTGGAAAGCTGTATCCGATGAGGCGGCCGTAACGCGCATGATGGATGCTTTGAAGGCTTTGGCGAAACAACATGACACTGTGATCGTCGCCGGGCTCAGTGAATGGCTCGATGGAGCGCTTTACAATGTAGCGGTCATCGTGGATGCAAACGGGATGATCGGCAAGCACCAAAAGATAAACCGGACAGACAATGAGCGGTTCTTCACCGCTGGTGACACACTGGCTGTGCACCGCGCGCTTGGTTTGAATATCGGCATGCTGGTCTGTTTTGACAGCTGGTTTCCTGAACCATTCCGCATTCTTTCCTTGCTAAAGGCCGACCTGATTTGTCTGCCTGCGAACTTCGGGGGACCCTGGACGCTTGATGTGGTCAAGGTCCGTGCGCTTGAAAACGGGGTTCCCCTCATCTTGGCGAACCGTATCGGTACCGAAACCCTCGACGGTGAACCCGCTACGTTTCGTGGCCACAGTCTGATTGTCGACAGCGGCGGCAACGTGCTTGCGGCGGCAGGTTCTGAAGAAACTGTCCTCAAAGCGACGATTCCCATCCATGCCGGTGATCGTAACCGCTGCATCATCAGTCAGGACATGGCGGCTGAACGGGCGCGATACCACCCTTTTGTTCGCTACACGACCACTCCTGCAAAAAAACACCAATAAGCGGCGCTTTTAAAGCAAAAAAGGAGGATGTCCATGTCGATTCGGCATCGTCCTTTTTCTATGTGTATGGTTTATATAAATAGGCTGTTTTAAGGCCTTTTTTCACGTGACAACCACTGAAGTAAGGTCGCGGTCGTCGCTAAGTCGACATCCCGCACCGTAAAGACCGTTGAAGAGGGTGCGGCTAAGACGTGGATGGATACCGTACTAAGGCGTCGCCACCGTTGCATGAGACTTTGCCTCGTCGAGAGTGCTTGGATGTGTGACTTGCCGGTCAAGACCCACTTTTTGGCTACGGTGCGCATTTGCAAGGTCATGCCGCGCGCACCGACCGCTGTGCCGGCATGGGCATGTTGGGCAAGGGCAAGGAGGATCAAAAAGGGCAAAACACTCAGCAACCAAAGAATGCGTGGTTCAAAAAAAGCAAACGGTAACGCCAAAATCGGCAACGCCAAGTTCCTGATTATATAACGGATGCGCGCGCGACTAGGAAGGGCTGTAACATCATGCTCCCAATGGACATCCGGCAGAAAGTCCCGTAAGAACGGTTCAATGTCTCGCATCTTGATGAGTGGATGGAGTACGGTAGAGGTGAGGGCATCATCCGTGCGCCCGCCCGCCGCCTTAACCTCGATGGTCGCGTAACCAAACGGTTGCCGGAGCAACCCTTGAACGATAACCACCGACTGGATTCGGTGTCGCTTGAGCGTCAAAGTCTTGAGGACAATCAAGCCTCTGGTGATGATTAAGTCTTCACCTTTGAGTCGGACGGTGAACATCGCGTAACGGATGACGTAGCGGATGACCGACAAAACCCATGCCACCCCCACAAACAGTGCGGCGGCAAGAAAGATGGCATAAATACCAAGCTGACGGCCCACATCAAGCAGTTGCTCAAAGTACCGTGAAGGTAAAAAGAAAATCAGTTGACCAAAAAACGCCGCAATGAGTAACATAACAACTGAGACGCTGCCCGAAGTCAGACCGGCTTTCAGCAAGGTCAAGGCGTCGATGATGCGCTGTGGCCCTGACACATTCGCCGCGCTTTCTTCCGCAGTTTCAAACGTGTTTCCAGTGGTTAAACGTCGTCTAATTTCCTCAGCCTCTATCACCGGCAATGCTTGAATCTGTACTTCCGATTCACCGAGGTTGCCGGCCGTCTCAATGTTTAGCGCCGTCAAACTGAACACCCGGTGCCACAACCCCGCTTCAAGTGAAATGGTCTGAATCCGTTCTTGTTTGATGTGTCGCTGCTTCCTGATGAAAATGCCGGAACGTATTTCAATCACCGTGCCCGTCACCGCGTAGCGGAAGAAAAACCATTTCAAGACCCCAGCAATCATACTGAATCCGATGGAAATCAAGGCGAAAATCAGGACACCTCGACCCTCAAAGATACGCGCATCTTCACCGAGAACAGACAAAATCAAAAAGATGAGAAACGGCAAAATAAAGGTCCGCAGCTCACGAAGCACCCCCGTGATAATCACGACAGGGTGCTGGCGTTTGAACTCAGACATCCTCATCACGAGACTGTACCAGTGTGGCAATTTGTTGGTGCAAAGTGCGGGCCGTATCGATGTCAAGTGCGGGGATCGTATGGTTCGAACCCGCTGTTGTAATCGACAAACTCGCCAGATGGAAATGGCGCATGATCGGACCATACTCGATGTCCACATGTTGCACCCGACGCATCGGAATCAACGCCCGGCGGATGACAATCAAGCCAAACTGAATGTCAATCTCTTCCTCTTTGATGGCATAACCCCAGTACATCATGCGAATATGGGGCACAATCACGATGTTCAACAAACCAAGAACCCCAAACAAGCCAAGCGCAGGGAAGATGGGCCAAAGGGGCAACCAATCGACAAACAAGCGACCGATGACATAGCCAACCACCAGCAACAACTCAACCCCTAGCGTAATCATTCCATTCAGTCGCCAAACTTTTTTTGCATCCGGATGAATCCGTTCTTGTGGGCGTTCAATCATACGATGACCTCCTTGATTCTCCCTGTGACACCTAAAGGGTCACACTGTCATATTATACAGGATGTCTCGCTGTTTTGAACCCCTTATCAGCGAAAAATTCCCGCCAACCCTCCCATAAGGGACTGGCGGGAATCTTGTATATAGCCCACACGTTACTTGGTGCTGATGATGCGTGCTTCAGTCACCACGAAATCAACCGCGATATCATGATCTGATCTCGGTAAATTCTCACAAAGAAACCGCTCGAAACAAACACCTATTTTTAGCGTTGGCACGCGCGATAAATAGCCGTCATAATACCCTTTGCCATAACCGAGCCGGTACCCTTCAAAGTCATAAAGCAACCCAGGCACGATCACTACATCAAGCGGCGCTTCAAGACGTGTGGACGTACGCGGCACACGCGTCTGAAACGGCGCCTCCTGAAATGTGCCCACATGCGGCGCAAACACAAGACGCCGTTCTTCAATGACGGGATAGTAGGTTTCATACAGCACATCAAGACCCCGCACATCCACTTCATTAGACAGTGGATAAAAGATACCGAGTGTTTTGAAAACATGCCCAGCAAGCAAACCCTGCAGATTTTTAAGCAGTGCCTCGTTCCATCTAGCTTGTTCATCTGCGGCGATGGCCTTGCGCGCAACCCGTGTTGTTTCGCGTAAGTGCCTTTTACGTTCAAACGTATCGATAAAGCAATCGCACATCGCCTCCCAATCACGGGCGTAACGATGCGCATCCACGATCTCGATGTCACCCACTCCCATGACCCCTTGACGGACAGCCGCTTCATGGAAGGCCCGGCTCAAGTCATCGGCCTGCTCTTCATAAACGTAAATGGCATCTATGCCGCGTATTTGTGCCACTTTCAACCGCGTATGTCCATCGAGCGCGATGAGACGTTTCTGCCGCTTAAAAACCGGGATGATCACGTCTTCTGAGGCCTCGACCCAGTTCTCTAACTGTTTTAGTTTATCTGCCGAGACCAGCCATTGGGTTACACCAAGTGTCGCAGGATGCACTGCGGTAAGCGCGACCGGTTCAAGACACCGCAACAGCGCCCCATTGGCACTGTAAAAAGTCGTCACAAATCCATTGTGAAAACGAAACACCTCAATGAGGGCATCAAGATGCTTGGTGAGGACGGGCGTCAACGTCGCTTCCCTCAAATTATGAATCGTGAAAGTCACATAGATGGGGTTTCCTTCTTCAATCACATACCCGAGTCGACGCTTCATTGTCGCCTCGGAAAAATGCTCAGCCTCAGCGGCCCCCGCGCGGCGGATATTCACCGGTCGATGACACCTAAGGGTGCGATATAGAGCACCGCCTCACGATCTGCATCCAGACCGAGTGTCGCATTGACGGCATCGTCATCATACGCGCCGATCGCACATGTTCCAAGTCCGAGTGCTTCAGCGACCAAATATAAGTTTTGGCATACATGGCCTGCGTCCATGCATAAATACCGGAAACCCCGTTCACCATAACGATACGTCATCCGTTCAACGTCAGCCACCCAGAAAAAAGTCACCG
>RECF01000077.1 GCA_007694145.1 Acholeplasmatales bacterium
GGTAAATCCTCATTGACCGAATCGTGAAGTCAAAGACTCTGCTATGAAGATTTGGAAATATCTTACAAATCTTACAGCGCATTCATACGTTTTTCACAATTGGCTGGTATAATAAGAGTATCAATGAAAGGAGAAGATGTCTATGTTAAAAAAAATCTGGCTACTATTCGCTGTTATCACTTTGGTTTTTGCCCTAGGTGCTTGTAACCTTGGTGGCGATCCCGATCCCGACGATGACAATGACATTGTCAATGGGGACGATCCAAACGGACAAGACCCAACTGACCCAAGCGAAGCGGAACTGCTCGCACAGGCGTTTATTAGCAACTGGTCTGGTGATTTGACCTATCTTAGCAACATGATCGATTCGATGATGGGGGCGGACAGTTTTGAAATCACGACCGAACTGTACATCAAAACCCATGACTACTGGTACGGTGAACAAGTCACCCGCCTCACCTCTACTGACAAGTATGTCTACCTTGCCGATTCGCTGCTTTTGCAGCGTCAAATGGTTATGGAAGTCGAGGGTATGGAAGTTGAGACCAATATCATCCTCGTTGAGAGTGGCAATGGCGTCACCGTGTATTTTGATGCTCCGGCGTTCTTTGACACGATGGACCCAGAAATTTACGATGAACTGTCGGAAATGTTTGCGATTGATGCCGACTGGATTCGACTCGATTTGGACGATTCACTGGCTAACTTGCTTGAGTTTGAGATTTTGAATCAGTTTATTCAAGCGCGTCTTTTAGAGGCATTCCTTGGTGACATCGCCTCGCTTGATGAAGTTGAGGAAATGCTCCTTGAGATTCTCGGTATTGATGAAGAAGCGGCCAATCTCCGTTTACAAGTTCTCTTTGAAACGTTGTTCGAGTTTGACCTAAACTTGGTTGTGGCCCATCTTCTTGACATCGATGCCGCGTTGGTCGCTGAAGGCTTCCTCGACAATGTTGTTGGCATGTTGCTGCTTGATGACTTCTATTATGATGAAGAGTACTTGCGCGGCATGGGCTTTGATTTTGACACGTACGTTCCGATTCTTGAAGATGAAGGCTTCCGGGCTGCTTTGGTTGCTTTGACTAGCTTACAGGCCGAAATTCTTGGCGATTACCTCAACTTGCCGGTACTCGCGATTCAACAGGCCTTTAATGAAGAGGATGTCTTGCATGCATTGATTATGTTGTTCCTCGAAGAAGCTGAGTATGATTTACGTGAACTTGAGGGATTTGATTATGACCTGGTGTATGATGTTTTCTCTAGCTTAGATCTTGAAGCGTTGCACGCTGATATCGCTGTGTATGACTTCAATGCTCATTTTGAGTCACTGGCACTTGGTTATTACCTTGAATACTATGAAGATTTACCCGAAAGCGAACTGAAAACGTTCTTCGGACTGCTCAATGATTTAGTGATTCCCAACATGGGTGAAGCGGCGATTGTCTTTGAGTTCAATACGCTTCTTGAAGATCTGGTTCGTTTCGATCCCTACCTCGACCTGAACTATTTCGGTAATCATGCAGAAGCTGAACTGACGATGGACATGACCGAGGATTTCCAAATCCTGACGGCGATGCATATGAGTCCGGCAATGCTTGAAGCCTTTGCGACTGAGTTCTTTGGTGATGTTTGGCATTGGCTCAACCAACTGCAGGCGCTTGACTTCCCTGAAGTCGACCCAATCAGCTGTGAGGCAGGACCGTGTGAAGACTGGTATGAGTTTATCGATTTCTTCGCAGCACTTGACACGACGTTGGTCATGAGCATGTTACATGATCCTGCTGACTTGTCGGCAGTTACCATGCATTTGGATTTGACCGAGCTGCTCCTTAATCTTACCGGTGATGACGAACTGGTTGCGTTTGAACTGTCTGTCAGCATCCGCGAAGGGGCGCAAATCACCGTGCCCACAGCATCCTTCCACTTGAACGAACTCTTTGAAGACTTAGCGAAACTTTATATCGCAAGCGATATTTATTCCTTCTTATATGATATCCAAGGTTTCTATGACCTTGAACCAGGTGTTTACCCACTCACCGAGTTCTTTAGTGCGGAACACTATGAAGGCGTCTTTGATTTGGACCTTTCAACCGTTGAAGTCACCCAAGATGGCAATCTGCTCGCAACGTTCTATTACTTAGATGGTTCACCGGTCTTTGAAACGGTTTATGACCTAGAGGCCGTTCGTGCACTGACTGAGCAAATGTTCAACCGCGAATCCTTCCTTGGTATTATCGCCATCTTTGACGCCGAAACATTCCATATTACCCGCTTGTTGGTGTTACTCCTTTCAGACTTTGACTGGAACATCGGTGGGGATGATCCATTCAGTTACTGGTTCGGCTACTATCCACCACATCTTTGGTGGTGGGATGACGTCGAGTGGGTTGCATGGGAAGAGCAAATTTGGTATCTTTATGTCTATGACCGGCAGTGCCCAGCCTGCGCAGACATCCGTTGGACGATGCTCGACTTCTGGATGTACTCAGGCGAGATGCTCTACTTTATCGACCTTGATGATGTGATGGGCATTCCAACTGTGCCGCTTTCGATGGTTCCAGCCCTTTATATCATGCAAGGCGATCAAGTCATAGACATCATTTATGGGTCATGGGATATCGAAGACTACGTTTGGCCGCTGATCGATTATGGTCATGGTCAAGGCGACTACTGGTTTGGTTATTACATACCCCAGTTAACATGGTGGGAAGACGTTGAGTTTTTCGCCCCGGTCGATGAAACATGGTACTTGTATGTGTACATGGAAAACGAACCCGATTCCGATTGGCTCCGTTGGTCGATCATCGACTTGTATACAGAGACGGATTCGGTTGTGTACGTCATCGATATCGATAACACTTGGGATGCCCCGACTTTACCACTAGATGCCATTCCAACGTTGTATGTCATGTTCGGTGATGAGGTTATCGAGATTCTCGATGACGCTTACGACATTTATGACTTCATTGATGCATTGGTTTGGGATTGACAACTGACTTTAGTCACGCTAAGGACCGCCATATAGGTGGTCCTTTTTTTAGTCTATGTACGAGCATCTAACTTTTAAGGCGGTGACAAAAAACACGTACACAAGCACCCAATCATCAGCTTTTTAGCAGTGTGATGAAACAGTTCTCATGCGGGCAATGCAATGGCCATCGATTTGAACTTGCCATCCGAAAACGCAAGCAACATGTACACGGCAAACCGTATATTGCTTTTGAACAAACATGGTCAAAGCGGGCTGAACGTAATCCACTATGCCATAGGTTAAACCCGATTTTTAAGGGTTGTTTTCTTTATTGATGTCGCAAAGCTTGTATGTTTGAATTACCATGTGATATAATATGCAGGTGGTTGTGCGCATCTGACCACTAATTTGACTTGCCATCATCCTTTACTTCCTTGAAGGTGAAAATATGTATATTATCCAGACGAACTTGTATGCGGCGCTTATTGCGTTGATTATTCTATTCAGTCTTTACTCGCAACGCGATTTCACCCAGCTCAACCATCGTCAATTTTACCGGATGACCATCTTGACCATTTTGCTTTTGCTGATGGACATGGTTGCCGAACTAACCAATGGTCAACCCGGCATGCTTGCTTGGGGGTTGCACCGTAGTTCTTTGGTATTTGGCTATGGGGCAGCGGGTTTTGTTGGTGTGTACTGGTTTATGTACATCTATCATCATCTTTATGGTCACCGACCGCTTGCAAAACTGGCGAAGGTGCTTTTGATTGTGCCTGCACTTGTGTTGCTTCTCTTAGCGATTGTCAGTCTGTTCGGTAACATGCTCTTCATCATCGATGAAGACAATGTGTATCAGCGGGGGCGTTTTTTTATAGTCAACGTTGTTTTCATGTACGGTTACGCCACTTTAGCGCTCATTACCCTCGCGCGACACATTCGGTCCATGCCGCGACGGGACGTGCTACCTTTGATGAGTGTTCCCATCTTCCCCATGCTTGGGGGTGTTGTCCAAATACTTTACTATGGCGTGTTGTTATTGTGGCCGATGACTGTGCTGTCCTTACTGGTCGTCTATATCTTCATTCAATCAAAACGTGTCGGCATCGATACGCTTACACGGTTACTGAACCGTCACGAGTTCGATTTACAAATACGCACCATGCCCCATGGACGCAAAGGGCATGAAACGTACGCTGCGATGATGATTGACATCGATGCTTTCAAAACCATCAACGATACTTACGGACACCACGTCGGCGATCAGGTGCTCCGTTTCGTGGGCAAGACATTGAAAGCATATTTCGATCCCAATCAAACCATCTACCGTATCGGCGGTGACGAGTTCTTTATCTTCTTCAACCGTGACCCCGATGTGTCACTCAAGGAGATAGTCGAAGCGGTGAAAGAGGCTGTCTCATCGAGCCATCCGTTTTCTTTTGCCATTCAGCTGAGTATTGGCGCGGCGGACTATGAGCCATCATGGTTTGGTGATTTTCTCAGTTTCGTTGCCCATGTGGATATGATGATGTATGCCGATAAGCGCCGTCATAGACAAAATGCCAATGAAACGGACAATTCCTGAAAGAAGTCTTTGGTCTTTTCAATAAATTGGGTATAATAGAGTTAGGTACTCACATCGAAGAACCATCTGACTCGATACCCAAAATTAGGAGGCGTTCATCATGGAAGTGTTGCTTGGCAAGGAGGTTGACGTTGTCGTCGATCGTCCACTGGGCTCAAAAAGCCCGAATCACGGCACCGTCTATCCACTAAACTTTGGTTTTTTACCGAAATATTTCACCCGAGAAAAACCGATCAAGGCCTATGTCATCGGGGAGTTTGAACCCCTTGAATCGTTTACGGGCTATGTGGTTGCACTCGTTGAACGATTGAACAAACCTGGCTGTAAAGTTGTTGTCGCTAAAGACAAGGACAAGTATACCAAAGCTCAGATCGAAGCGCTGATTGAATTCCGTGAGCAGTACCATCAGTCTACAGTCGTCACAGAAGTATAAACCGTATTGATACAATGCATCAAAAAAAGTGATTTTAGGAAAACGCAAGCTTTTTAGTGCGGTCTGTCCATAGACGCACACGTACCAACATCACGCGTTTTTTTCATATGAGCAAACCTGTATGCCGGGTGCTAGACCTCAAATGGTTTCAGTCCCGGCTTTGGTATGTCCAAATACGCTATCACAAAAGAGGCGGTGTCCATCGATGGTTGATTTTAAGCAGTATGTCACGCGGTTAGAGAAGAAAGTGCCCACTTTGCAAGTGCACCTTGAAAGCCGGCGGCACACGATGCTCTATACGCATTCTTCCACCACCCTTAATCAGACTTTTCACAGTGCAAGTATCGGTAAACTTGTTTGTGCGACGCTGATGATGCAGGCGATTGAGGCGGGTTTGGTGACGCTTGATACGCCCGTACGTGACGTGTTGCAGGCGGGGATGCTCAATCATCTTTTTGTCTATAAAGACACCGATTATCAACACCAAGTCACCATCGAGCACTTGCTCGGTCATACATCGGGCACCAACGATTATTTCGAGGGCAAGACCCATCAACACCCCAAGTTCATCAAACAGGTGTTTGCCGACAAGGATCACCATTTTACGCCGGATGAGTTACTTGACTTCACCCGTAAGCACCAGCGGGCTGTCGGACGACCTGGTGAACGTTTCCTCTATTCCGATACGGGTTATGTATTGCTAGGGAAGATACTTGAAGCCTTATACCAAAAGCCATATGCTGTTTTGCTTAGGGAGAACATATTCGATAAACTTGACATGGCGGACACATGTTTATGCTTTTATGACCCGCGCTTTGATGCAAGCAAGCTCGCTCCGGTCGTATATAAAGGTATCGACATGCGCCTTGCAAACAGTCTGAGTTGCGATTATGCCGGGGGTGGTTTACAGACTTCGGCTGCCGATCTTGCCCGCTTCTTGAAAGGTCTTTTTACCGATCAACTGATCAGTCGTGCATCACGTGAAAAGATGATGGTGCCAAGACATCGGTTCCATGGCTTTATGCGGTATGGTTTGGGCATGATTGAAGTCAAACCCAATCGACTTGCACCATGGATTCGCGGCTGCCCAACCCTTTATGGGGGGCTAGGCAGCCTTTCGGTCCATGCTTTCTACGACCCTGTGCACGATGATGTCTATGTCATCAACTGTGGCGATGCATCCAAAATGCGCCTAAGCTTCATGGCCCTTCTTTACATGATCAAATGGCTAAACAAGACACACTAACACCCGGAGCCCGGGTGTTTTTTTGTCGGTAATCAGGCAACGGGTATTCTTTGATTACGGTGTGTCGAAAATCGGATAAAAAAAGCTGATTTTACCAATAAAAGGGCCTGTCAGATTGTTGAAGAGGTAGTACTTAGAATATAAGGTGCCTTTTAGGCAACGATTTGATAAAGATAGGAGTGTTATGATGAGCAACAATAATGGTTTCTTACGACGACAAACATGGGGGTTGATGACAGGCATCGCGCTGCTTTTTGTCGTTTTAGGTCTCTTTGTGACCCCCGGTGCAGCCACATCTTACTTAGAACCGTCGACTTGGCCCGATACGCTTCTGTTCAAAGTCGACGATGCTAGGCATGCGGACATGTTGGCCGCAAATCACGATCTTACACTAAAACGGCTCAGCCCAAGTGGTATCGCAACATTTGCGGTCGGTCCCTCAGCCGATGTCGAGACCTTGTTGGCAGCGGGCTTCGTCTACAACAGTTTATCAACCATACCTTCAAGAGGGGGACCACCCTGGCAGCGAACACGGAACTACATCGATGAGCAATATGCGCTTGACATGATGGAAACGGTGGCGGCCTGGTCTCTCAGTACCGGAGACTCTGACGTGGTGGTTGCCATCATCGATACGGGCATCGACATCGACCATCCGGAATTTTTAGGACGGATATCACCCTTTTCTTATAATGCCGTTACCGAGACCGTCGGCTTAGAAGCCGTCCGTGATGATCATGGACACGGCACGATGGTCGCGGGTATTATTGCGGCCGATCAGACCAATGATGTCGGCATTGCCGGCATTATTCAACATGTTGCGTTGTTGGTTATCAAAGCCAATGAGGCCTCAGAAGGTCGTTTCCGGGATAGTGCGTTGATCGAGGGCATCTATTATGCTGTCGAACAGGGCGCCGATGTCATCAACCTCTCTTTAGGTGGAACCTACGCCAATCCGCTGACTGAGGCCGCGTTGCAACATGCGGCTGAGCAGGGTGTTGTGGTAATTGGTGCAGCAGGAAACAGCGGTACCGATACACCCAAATATCCGGCGTCTTTTGAAACGGTCCTTTCAGTGTCGGCGGTCGATGCCTCACGCGCTTTAGCCGAGTTTTCAAACTTTGGAGCGAACATCGTCCTTTCTGCACCCGGTGCCGACATTGTCACAACCGTCCGCAACAACGGCTATGGCACCGTTTCTGGCACGTCATTTGCGGCGCCGCAGGTCAGTGGTGTGGTTGCATTGATGTTGAGTTATCTTGGACCCATGTCGGCTGAGGAAGTTCAGCAACGATTGTTTTTAACAGCGATGGATGAAGGTGAGCCAGGATGGGATCCCTTGTTTGGCTTTGGCATTGTTAATACATTACAAGCCCTCTCGGCCACAGTCGTGACGGTCTCGTTTGAGACGTTTTCAGGCACCGCTATCGACCCCGTTTTAGTCGTTACAGGCCAGGCACTTCACTGGCCAGAGGACCCGCATTTGTCCGATCACGTTTTTGAAGGGTGGTTTTTAGATAGCGCCTTCACCGAACCGTTTCCGCGTGATGCCATCATCACAGAAAGCATCACCTTGTATGCGAAGTTCAATGCCGCGTTTCACACCGTCAGTTTCGTGACCGACGGCACCCCTGTCGCCGCACAGGTTGTCGCACATGGCGAAACCTTCGAGGCAGCGGACAGTGCACTCGATGAGCATGTGTTTATCGGTTGGTATACCGATATAGAACGCACCCTACCCTATGACGGCGAACCGGTCATGGCCGATTTGACACTGTATGCTAAGTTTGAACCCATTGTGTTCTTTGAGATTGTCTGGCAAGTTGATGAGGAAGTTATCTTGCGTCAATCGGTTGAAGCAGGCACGCTGATTGAAGTCTTTTTTCCGGAAAAAGTAGGCCATACGTTTGACGGCTGGTACGTTGACATTGTTTTGAGTCAGCCTTTTTCTGAAACACAGGCGACCGAAGATCTGACCTTGTATGGTCAGTTTGAGCCCAAAGAATACGCTGTTGTATTGATGGATGACAGCGCCATATTAGAGACCGTTCAAGTACGCTATGGCACGGTCTTTGAACCTGAAACGCCGACACGCGAAGCGGCCATGTTCGTCGCATGGTATCTTGATGCCGCCTTCACAACGCGCTATGAGGCAAAACCCATCGAAGCGGCCTTGACCCTTTATGCGCGTTTTGCTGAAGAAGTTTACACCGTCAACTATTTTGTCGAGGGAACGCTCTACAAAACATTATCATTTGCTTCAAACGAAGCGCCGACTTTACCAGAACCAGAAAAGCGCGGGTTTACCTTCGCAGGCTGGTATCATGATGCGTTACTTACCGAACCTTATGTACAGACACCACGCACAGAAGATCTTGAGCTCTTTGCTCGGTTTGACCCAGATGAAATCACGGTTGTTTTTCTCGATGCTGATGGCAGTACTGTCTTGCTTGAAGTGACAGTGCTCGCTGGTTCAAGCGTTTCAGCCCCACCAGGCCCCGTCCGTCCTGAGGATACGCATTTTACGTACACATTTAGAGAGTGGAGTGAAGCGACCGAGGCTGTCTTTGAAAACGTGGTGATTGTACCACTTTATACAAAAACATTTATCGAAGGAAGCATCACACTGAATCCTGGCGTAGATAGCCTCACAGCGGGTGAACTTTGGGAAGATGGCGGGGTATATGTTGACGACGATCGTTTTGTCATCAACGCAACGCATCAAATCGACGCATCGACACCAGGCAAGTATACCGTCACTTACCATGTTTTGCTCGATGGTGATACCATTACGAAGCTATATCGGCATGTACGTGTCAGTCGATGGGTAGAACCTGTAGACATCATATTAAACACGGGGATCACGACATTGCCGGTGGGCAGTCGGTATGTTGAAGCGGGTGCAACGGCTGGTTCGTACTCCGTAGAGGTGATTGGGACCGTCGATACAACAACGCCAGGTGTGTATACCATCGTCTATCGCGTTACACTCAATGGCACCGTGTTTGAAGCATTCCGTTATGTTCATGTTCTCGACACAGCACAGTTTTTTGAACCCACACTCGGCCTGCTTGGCAAATCAAGAAAAGGAAGTGATCAGTATGTGGCGTAAAGTTATCTTGATGATGGGGTTGCTGCTTGTACTCGTTAGTTGTGCTGAAAGGCAAGATCCAGAAACATTGACACTATCACTTAATCCTGGTGTTGATACCATCCAAGTCGGCAGCACCTATGAAGAACCCGGTGCAGTAGCGACCTTAGGCGGGCAAAACCACACGGTCAGTGTGGTGGAAAACACGCTTGATACTGATCAGGTCGGGTCGTATCGCATCGTCTATGAAACACAGTACCGTGGTACGGTGAAACGGGTCGTTCGGCATGTCGATGTCATCGATACCACACCACCAGTACTCACCCTGAATCCAGGCATCGATACGGTTTATCTAAACAGCCATTGGATCGATGCTGGGGTCAGTGTCACAGATAACAGTGGACTTGAAGTGACTGTTGAAATCGATGGCGAGGTGGTCATCTCGATGGCCGGTGAGTACCGCATCACGTACGTCGCTACCGATGCATTTGGCAATCAGGCGGAAATTGTTCGCTTTGTTCACGTCATCCATCCTAGCAACTGATTGCTTAGCAAAAAAAAGTCACCGTTCGCACCTTAAGAAGATGCGGACGGTGACTTTTGCATGTATAGGGCACGAACACGTTGACACAAGAACAAATGATTCAAGATTTTGCGGCCAGTACACAAGCGCCAAAGACTGGGTCTTGCTTAGCGGGGAAAAGACTGAAGCGTGCATCGTAGGCCAGCACTTTCGCGATGAAACGATCTCGGTGTGGGGAGTCGGCATTGCCGAGTGAACCGATGATGCCGATGGCTTTGTTCTCTAACGAAAGCGATTTGTCGACCGCCTTGATCATCAGCAACAACTCATCGGTGGCAGTTTCGATGATCGCCAAAGCATTCGGATCCCCATCTTTTGCGTACCGTGTGACCAGTTTGGCTAAATCGGCGACTTCAGTGCGTGCCGTATAAGTCGCATCATACATCGCGACAACATCCATGAACGAACTGAGGTTGAAATGGGCTTTCAAGGCATCTGTCAAGGGACTTGCAGACACGCGGTTGTCGAGCGCTTTGCCAAGCACGCTCAGCGCCTGTTTGCCAAGGCCATAGGCACTGCCAAGATCGCCTTCCTTATAAGAGTAGCCGCCAGCTCGGTGACTACGTCCTTGCTCATCAACACCGAAGGCGACACTGCCAGTACCGATGATGATGGCGATCCCAGCCGCACCCTCAAGTGCGCCGGCATGGGCATTGTAGACATCATTTTTGACTGCGATGTTGGCGGTTTGCAGACCAGCAAGTTGCCGAAGATGTGCGGTAACCATGGCACCGTCCTCTGCACCGGTTACATCACCGAGCCCGGCAAACACACCGGTAATTTCGGTGTCAGGCGCCTGTTTTCGGCAATCTTGAATCGCCTGGTTGATATGCTGGATGCTGACCTCTATGGGGACGGTCCGAATGCTTGAAGGGCCCTGCTCACTGACCGCTAACACACGCATGTTTTGATCGACAAGCATCGCTTTGGTTTTGGTGCCACCACCATCAATTCCCAAGTACATACTAACACTCCTTGCCATGTAGTAGATTCTGACTTACCATAAACGACGAAACCGTGTATAGTAGTAAGTATACATCTATTGTACACCATTTCCCATATGGATGGACGGCTTTTTCAATCAAGTGATGCGACTTAAAGACGGTTCTGTTTCGCTCGGAAAAAAACTCCGCCTGTATAGGCAGAGTCAAATGTGCGATGCAGGCTAGGTAGCGTTAATGGCTTTTTGTTTCTTGCTTCGCAAGTAGAAGATGAGTGCTAAAACGATGAGTAGCACCACCCCCACCGCCAACAAAGCATTGTGGAAAAGCATAGCCAGCACGATGACAAGCACACTGAGCGTCAGACTGCTCATCAGAGCGAAGAAACCATAGACAAACATGCCGACTTTGGCAAAAATAGGCAAGACACTCAGCAATGTCCGCGCCGGGTTCGCCATCAGCAGCAAACCCGAAAACATCATCACAAAGCCGACGATGCGCAAAATCCAAAGCATCGCTGTGTACTCATCCTGCAACCGGTCGATGGCGTCACTTAAAGTGGTTGTCCCGGTGAAAAAACGATATAGACGGTTGTCATTTGGGGTCATGTAACGTAGGAACATCCCTTCAGAAAACGCCGCCAGCAACAACCCCTCGTCGGTATTCATCACAGCACGATAGGCGATACGCACATCGCCAACTTGCGGATTGTCAAGCGTCCCCGTTTCCGTGTTGCGACGGAATATCGCCTCAGGGTGCACGGTTTCGTTGTCCGTCAAGGCCGCCAGATCCACCACACTCTCGCTTAACACAAGCGATTTCGGGTTGGACAAAACTAAGTTTTCCGAAGACATCGGTATGCCGTTGATTGCGAGGTTACTAGCCGTGTCAAGCCGCGACTGCGGCATCGACGTAATCCAGGCGTCATAACCAGCAGGGATGTCGGTGGGTCGCTCCGAAGCCACACCTTTATACGTTACTGTCGGACGCGGATCATTGACCCATTGTTTTTCATACGTGTACGTGTATTCGGTCGTTTGTGAGCCCCCTACATGTTCGCGTGTCCTTGTATGTTCGATTTCCACATAAGCATACATTTCGACTTCGCGAATCAGGCGGATGTAGTGACCCGCTTGAAGATAATTGTCGCTGAGTGGTGCCGTAGAAGACAATGATCCGATTACATAAAGCAAGTCGGTTTCATCATACGTTGCGGTGGCTTCGTAAAGACGCGCCCCACGGGCAACACCGGCTAGATTCTCGCGACCTTCATTGAGAAACAAGACCACAAATGAACCGAAAAAGAGCACCACACCAAGCACCATAGCCACCAAGGAGTTACGAAGTCTTTGACCAAGTCCAGTTCGTTCAACACGCATGATATAACACCCTTTCAAATGGATTACTTTCATTATATAGGTTGTCTTTGAAATAAGCTAGATTTTTTGAAAGCGAGATGGTTTTATGTCAAAAATTACCGCCTACTGCATCCACCACACCCACTGGGACCCGATTTGGTACTTCAGCGCCGAAGAAGCCATGATTCAGTTTACGTATAACATGAAAGAGCTGTTTGCGCGCCTAGAAGACGGGCGTGTCGATGATTTTTTTCTCGATGGTCAGACAGCGGCCATCGAAGATTACGTACGGCTTCATCCTGAAGACATCCCCACGTTGCATACCCTGATTAAGGCGGAGACGCTTTTCATCGGTCCGTTTCACAGCCAACTGGATTGTTTCATCTCAAGTGGTGAAGCCATCTTGAACAATCTCCGACTGGGTATGGCGTTTGCTAAACGTCTCGGCGGCTGTTCACAGATTGCCTACTTACCGGATTCATTTGGTCACAGTGCTGATTTCCCGAAGATTTTCAACCTGTTTGGCATCAAAGATTTCGTCATCACCCGTGGTGTAGGGGATCCTTACGGATTAAAAAGCGAGTTTTACTTTGAGTCACCCGATGGCAGTCGCTTACTGGTGCATGCAATGCTTGCCGGATATGGCTATGGGACCTACGGCTTTCGGGATGGAACCCTCCTTGATGGGGATGCGGAAGACTATAACAAACTGCCAGTCGAACAGCTGATTAAGCGTTTGCGCACCTATACAACCTTAAAAGACGCTTTCGTCTTTCCAATCGGCTTTGATCAAAACCCAGTCATTCTCGACATCAAAGCCAAGATTGAGCAACTCAACGCCAAGCAAGACCGCTACATGTTTGTTTCGACCACCTGGCAGGCGTTCATGGATACTGTGCGTGCAAACGGTCAAAGCCTCAAAACTTATCGAGGTGAACTGATGTCAACACAATATCATCGCATGCACCGTTCACTTTTTTCTGTTCGAGCCGACATCAAGACGCTGCAAGATGCCGTAGAGCGTCAGCTCACCTATGAAGTCCAACCGCTCATGACCATGCTTGATGCCATAGGTATACCGTATAATCAGGCGCTGCTAGATGATGCTTGGGAAACGTTGATACGAACCCAAACCCATGCATCGGCGACCATGACCGATTCTTCAAACGCCGCCAACAAAGCCCAGGTGTTGAGCGCTTTGCAAAAAACGATGGCCATGAAAGTGTATCTGATGAAACTGCCAGCCATCTCGATGCAAAAAACAGCACAGGTCATGCCACTTTGTCTATACCATACGATTCCTGAAAAGCAGACCATCGTAAGAACCTATACACTGTATACCAAGCACGCTGCCTTCACACTGAAAAAAGAAGACACGATCATCCCTTATGTCTTGCTAAATCAAACTAGAAAATCAGGCGGTGTCATCCGTCGTGATCGAGCCTTGATGGATGCTCGAAACGACTACTATGAAACCGTCATTGCCTTTGAACACACAATGCCAGGTCTCAGCTACGAGACGGTGCATGTTCATGACGGTCTCACCACCGAGACCTTACCCACCCATCACGGGGGTCAAATGATCGAGAACGCCTTCATCCGCATCGCAGTAGATGAGGGAATCACCCTCTTTGACAAACAGACCGGTCACACGTTCAAACAAGCGCTTTACTTAGAACTTTCCGGCGATGCCGGTGACAACTACGACTATTCACCGCCTGAGATCGATCAGATTAGCCGTGATGCTTTTACCCGTGCGACTGTCACGGCATGTGTGCAATCGGCTGTCACATCGCGCATCACGCTAGAAACAACTTGCCGCATCCCGAAAGACTTGCAAGAACGGGCCGCGGCGCAAACCAGTGCCACACTTTTCATCTCCCTCTCATTGACCCTCAAAAAACACGACCCTGTCGTGCACATCGAAGGGCGCATCAACCATCAGGCTGAAAACCACCGTGTCCGGCTCGTTGTGAAAACACATGGCCCCAACACCGTCTCCTATGCCGGCACCCAGTATGGCGTCATCGCGCGACCATGTGTACCCGAAGCATTGTCAAACTGGCGAGAAAAAGGCTATTTCGAAGCCCCCACGCCACATTATCCCCTGCTGAACCACGTCTCGGCGGTCCATCCTTCAGGTGTCACCACCGTCCACACCCGCAGTGCTAAAGAGTACGAGCTGATCGGTCCAGCTTACCAAGATATTGCTTTGACCTTGTTTCGCAGTGTCGGTCACCTCGGCTTGCCCGATCTCACCCGCCGCCCGGGTCGCCCTAGCGGTCTTGCGGACAAAATCTTTCCCACCCCCGACAGCCAGATGAAAGACGCGGTGACCTTCGCGGTCGGTCTGGCTTACGCCCAAACATATAACAGTAACGCCATCGCTAAACAAACAGTGCGGTATGCCTCTGACTTGCTTTATTATCAACATCAAACGTACAACACCACCGTTTTCACGATGGCCTACTTCCCCACGAATCCGTTGCCCTTTCCCATTCCCAGTGCATACTGTCATTTAGCGATCGAAAGTAACGAAGCGGTTTTTGGTAGCTTGGTCAAAAGTGCGGACCAAAGCGCGGACATTTTAAGGCTTTACAACACCCGTGACACGGTCGTGCCCTATCACCTTAAAGGCCGTTTCGCAAGGGGATCACTCACCGAAATCGATATGCATGAACAGCTTCGCGGACCAAGTCAAGCAAACGACCAGCTACTTAAGCATCAGTTGAAGCTCATCAAGTTGACACCCAAGCCGTGCGTTTTCAAACACTGAACCAAGTAGCCGCTTCAAGATAGCGTCAAGACTTACCACCCCGTGTAGCACCTTCTGTTCACAATGAAAAGAGCGACCCTTCGTCTTAAGGACAGGGTCGCTCTGTTTTTAGTGGTTTTGATGCGTGGTTCAATCAAGACGGTCTCTCATGCGCTCAACAAGCAGGGCCGCGTTGCGCGCATGTGTCTGTTCACCCGCATGATTCCCTGAACCAACAGGGTCCCCAAACGCACCAGGACTATGGATGACAACGACTTCGATGAACGTCTTAAGCGGATCAAGATCGGCGATAACGTTTGCGGCGAGCGTCCCATTTAGTGAGCCGGTATGCGTCCAAAACATGATGGCCTCAGGATACAGGGTCCGCATAGTCGTAATGATTTCGATGACAGCCTCTTGGAACGCATCTTCAGCGTCGAGACGTTCTTGGCCGCTTCGTGTGAGCACATAGGCACTGAAATCATTGCCCCCGAGATTGAAGAGAATGACATCAGGGATAAAAGCCATCGGCGCAAACGGTTTTAGACTAAGAGAACGATCCTCGTTGATGCCCATCACATCAAAGGCGTTGCGGATGTTGACGGTACCTGTTTGGCCCCCTGGATTGTAGCCCCACTTAAGTCCAAAGCCGCTACCCGCGACAAGATGCATGTGCGCATCAAGCGCGAGCGCGGTTTGGAAAGCAAAGGCGTGCAAGGCACTTGAATTTTCTGTCGTACGGGCAATGCCCGCAGCACCGAAAACCCCGTTGCCAGACATACCGCTGCCCCCTAAGGCCAGTATGTTCAAAGCATGGGTTCGTGCCGGTTTTAAAAACGTACCGTCTGTTTCAAGTTGTTTCAAAGCGGTGGTCGCATCTTGCGATTCACTGCGCTTATACAAGGTTACCGTATGGGTGCCTTCTGGCAAACCTTCCGCAAGCACCACCGTGCTTGTCGGCGTATCTAACGAGAATACCCGCCCCTCATCGAGTGATGGGTCATTGATCACGACGGTAAAGTAAGGGCGACGCGAGGTATCGTGCGTCTGTGTTGCCACCATCGTCATCGTTAGACGGGTGCCGCTAAATGTGACGCTGAAACCGCCGGTTGCGTGGGTGATATGACGGGTGGAAGTCGCATCGTCATAGTATGACCGACCAAGCCATAAGACATGTTCAGACGTATCGAGTGCCGCTCCTTCAAGTAGACGAATGGCATCGTCTTGAGGTGCTGAACTTGGTTCACAGGCGAGCAGCGTCAAAACGGATAAAACAAACAAGATACCCAAAATTATCCGCGTCATGGTGTTTGGCCAAGATAGCGCGCCAACGCACCGTGGATGGCGACACCATGTTGGCGCACAGCCGCTTTGACGGCCGCGGCCACTTTTTGATGGACAACAGGATCAAGCGGACTCGGGATGATATGATCGACAGAAAGTTGGTGGTCAGCGACACAAGACGCAATCGCTTCGGCCGCCGCAATCATCATCGGGCGGGTGATATCTTGTGCTTGCGCATCGAGCGCCCCGCGGAAAACACCGGGAAAGGCAAGCAGGTTGTTGATTTGATTCGGATAGTTTGAAAGCCCGGTACCGATGACTTTTGCCCCGGCTTCTTGCGCGGTTTCATAGGCGATTTCTGGGCGTGGATTGGCAAGCGGCAATACGATGGGGTTATCCGCCATGTTTTTGATATCCTCAGCGTGCAGACAGTCCGGCACCGACACACCGATAAAGACATCGGCATCGCGTACAGCCGTCGACAACGAACCTTTCAAACAGTTCGGATTGGTCTTCTCGGCAAGTTGCCGGTGCGCGGGTGAAAGCGTTGCATCATCCCGTGAAAGCAAACCGTACCGATCACACAACAACAAATCCCGCACCCCGTAATCAAGCAAAAACTCAGCAATCGCCGAACCGGCAGCACCGATGCCATTGATGACCACTTTAATCGCGCCCACATCTTTTTTGACCACCTTGAGCGCATTGATGAGCGCCGCAAGCACCACAATCGCCGTGCCATGTTGATCATCATGAAAGATGGGAATGTCACACAATTCTTTTAGGCGGCGTTCTATTTCAAAACAGCGCGGTGCGGCGATATCCTCAAGATTGATGCCACCGAAGCTGCCCGATAGTGCGTGGATGATCATGACAATCTCATCAACATCTTGTGTTTTCAGACAAAGCGGGATGGCATCGACACCCCCAAGTTGCTTGAAGAGTACGGCCTTGCCTTCCATCACTGGCATGCTGGCTTCTGGGCCGATATCGCCAAGACCAAGCACTGCGGAGCCATCGGAAATGACCGCGACCGTATTGTGTCGACGCGTATAGACATAGCTCAAATGGGGCTGTTTTTGGATGGCAAGACACGGTTCCGATACACCCGGTGAATAGACCGTTGCGAGATCTTCTTTTGAACGGATGTCGGTCCGTGCGCGCATTTCGACTTTTCCACGCAACATCTCATGCAGTTTCAGTGATGCGGTTTTATAGTCCATGGAAAGTTCCTCATTTCTATCAAAGTGGGATGTAAGCAACGCTGCCCATCAGCGCCATCAAGATGAACAAGATACAAGCGATCATCGCGCCACCGTAGATGCGACCGGTCTTATTGAACCAGTAGCGGTTGTAAATCGGTAGGATGAACATCAACGGGATGACACCAAATAGAATATTAACATATAACCATTCGGTCGTCCAGTACACACGACCGGTTGCGACATAAGCGCTATATTGAATGACAAGAATCAACATCAATCCGACACTGTTGCCCAAGCAACCAATCAACGTACTCTTGAACTCACTCCAGCCTTCAACCCGCATCGTCAGGTTGACCCGCACCGAGTTTGACAAGTAGAAGATGTAGAAGAGGGGAATGTACATCAGTGAGTAAAGGAGCATGCCATTGTTTTCAAGCACGCGAATCGCTAAAAACAAGAAGCGGAAATCGACATGGAAAAACTTGTAGACGCCATGCAAAATCAAATACAAAGTCCCAACCACCGTCACGGCATAAAGAACCGTTTTGAGCAGTTCCTTGAAGGAAATTTTGAACGCATCAAGCGACGCACCATGGTGGCGGCCTCTCAGGAAGTAAACCAAGAAGAACAAGATGAAGCCAAGCGAACCATTGAACACTGCCCAAAGCAAGACGGAGTTGAGCATCCGGTAGGGGAAGAAAGAGGTCATGACGGCATTTTGCGCATCAGGGAACCAGACTTGTGCGCGTTGGGCCATCGGAATGAAGATGAAACAAGCCACCAAGGCGCTAAAGACAAAGAGTCCCCAAAACAAGAACTTATCCGACGGGGTTTGCTTGCGAGCTTTCTGCGGTAACGGATGGACGAGGGGTGCGAAGAAAGGCGTTTTAAGCAACGCGGCACCAAAACCGAACAAAAAGAGCATCGCACCGACAAGACTCAGTCCGGTGAACCATTCCTTGACCATGTAGGTTTGGTTGTAGTGAGAAAGGGGCATGTCGTAATCAAGGGCGATTTCAAAGTATTCAAGCATATTAGCCGTAGAAGTACGGTTGTAGATTTGCAAGGCATGCAAATCACGAATGTTATAGACCATGCGGAGGGTGTTGTTGTGAGGGGAACCGTAGATGCGGCCCACCTCGACTTCCTCTATGGGTGCTTGATTGTTTTGCAAAAGACCCGAGTTGACGAGGGTAATCGATTCTTGCGCTGTGCGCATGTCACCATCATGGATGCCTGGTTCATCGGCACGCGCATTTCTGAAGGCGCCTTCATCAAAGTAAGGATAGTCCATCCCGATGTTAGAGCGGACACTCGTGAGTGCGGATTCGGTGAAGGTCAACACATAGCCGGATACGAAAATGGCTTTCAGTTTACTTTCTTCACGCAAACCGTCGATGACTTCGACACCGAAATGTTGCGCCGAGCGCAGTGCGGCGTTACCACCGGCGGAATGGCCGGTCATGCCGATGCGGGTCTTGTCCACATAGTTCAGGTTGGGGGTGTTGTAGACATATTCAACCACCGCCATCGCACCATAGCCTTCTGTGGTGGCCGATTGCGAGGAAAACGAAGCACTCGATCCGCCTTGTGCATAAGGGTCGATACAAATGGTCACAATCCCCCGACGAGCGAGTTCAAGGGCCATGTTTGTCTGCGTTTCGCGCGTGCGCTGAAAACCAGGTACAACGACAACAAGTGGGGCTTTGTTGTGGCGGGTGGCGGTCACAGGGCGATATAAATCCGCGGTGATCCACTGTCCGTTTTCAGTGGGGATGACGATTTTCATCACCTCGATGTTGCCGAAATCATGCAAGATGCGCGTTGAACCGAGCACACCGATGAGCATCAGCAACGCTGCAATGAGCATCATTTTGCTTGACCGTGACGTTTTTTTGAATGCTTTCAGCCACGTGCTAGGATACTGTCTATACGTACTCCATGACATGTCAAAAACCTCCTTGTCAATTTTCTACACAAACTATAGCACGAATGTAAGGGTTTTTACACTAGCAAGTATTTAGTATGCCATAAGCGTTGTTTATACTTGTAAATCGAGTGTGCCGGTGGTAGAATGAATTATCGTAAGGAGGTGCGCCTATGAAGTACTTGCAACTTCAGTATTTTGTCACTGTCTGCAAATACAACAACATCACCCGGGCCGCCGAAGAACTCCTGGTTTCACAGCCGGCCATTTCATCATCGATTCGTGAGCTTGAGACCCAACTCGGTGTCAAGTTGTTCGACCGCATCAACAATAAATTGATCGTGACACCAGAAGGCAAACTGTTTCACGATCAAGCGGTGAAAATCATTCAGTCGACCGAGCGGCTTGAAATGCTGATGAAAGATATCGGTCACCAACACCACCGCATCGCCATCGGGGTGCCACCGATGATTGGCGTCTTCATGTTCATCAATATATTTACCCGCTTCAAGGCGAAACATCCCGAAGTCTCTATCGAGCTTGTCGAATCAGGGTCTTTGGATATTCGTAAGCATGTACTTGAAAACAAGGTGGACTTGGCCATCGGAGTCCTTGACGATAAAATCAGTCACCGTATCGAGTATGTCAAACTGATCGATACATCTTTGGTGCTTGCGGTGGCTAAAAATCATGATCTCGCCAAGCGGGAACACGTCAGTTTTGAGATGCTCAAAAAAGAAAGTCTCATTCTCATGAAGGCCGATTCTTTCCAAAACCAGAAGATTCGCATCGAGTTTGAGAAGCTTGGCATCCAACCGAATGTCCTCCTTTATTCAAGTCAGTTCCACACCATCCGTCAGTTTTTACTTGGCGGGCAGTGTGCGGCATTCGTGTTCAAAGAAATTGCCGACATGGACGAAAATCTTGTTGCCGTTCCGCTTGAAACACCCATACCCATTCAAATCGGCCTCATGTGGAAAAGAAGCAACTTGCTTTACACGGATACCGAGAAATTCATGTCGTTTATTAAACGTGAGTACAAAACCGATGAAGCACCCTAAACCGGGTGTTTTTTTTGCGTCTTGCGGCAAGACACTCAAACTGAATGGGTGAAGCATAAATAAAATCAATAGGTCACTAAAAATATCGTTGTGGTATGCGTGTGGTGTCCATGATACACTGATTATAAGATGAAGCGTGAGCGCTTACATCATGAAACAGGAGGTTTTAACATGTTGGGAAAACACGGACTTCACAAACTAGGACTCGCTTTGTTGTTCTTGCTAGCGGCGGGGAGCTTAGCGGCTTGCCGGGGTGAAGATGAAGTCATCACGCACACGGTCACGTTTGAAACGTTCGGGGGATCGGATGTCAACGCACAAGACATCCAAAACGGCCGACGCATAACGCGTCCAGCTGATCCAACAAAAGAAGATGGTTCAGAGTTTGTCGGCTGGTACAAGGACAGCCAATTTTCGTCGTTATGGAACTTTGACATCGACATTGTCACCGAACCGGTGACGTTGTATGCACAGTGGCGTCGTATTGAACCTTTTCCCACCGAAATCGCCATGACACCGACACCGTTTTCAAGTACAGTCACATGGCTTCAAAGTGGCGTCACCCCTGGAACCAGTTTCGAAGTGACGCTGACTGCGGGCATCCCACAAGTCGACGTGTTTGGTCGGACACTTTACACCTATCCTGATGAAGGGGTGGTCGTCGCAGGCAGTCACCAAATCAGCGACGATTTGACCATCACCTGGTCACCGGACTCACCTGTACAAGGTGGTGTTTACAAAATCGCCATCCTGACTGATGGCGCGGATGAAGTGACCGCTGTCGACTTGGCTTTTCGAGGTGAGGGTACTGCTGAAAATCCTTTCTTGGTGTTTACATCCATCGATTTGGCTGGCATGCTTGAACACGATGCCATCGGAGCTGGACAATACTATGTGTTACAAAATGACCTGAACCGTGAAGCGGCGTATGCCAGCATTCAAGGCAAGACCTTTCATGGCACATTTGACGGTCAAAACCATACCATTACCGTGACCGGCAATGCTGGGTTGTTTTTCGCACTGGGTGAAACGGCGGTGGTTGAAAACTTGATTGTCGATGGGAATGTTCAAACTGGGACGACACCGTTGATTGGTGGCATTGCCCACGAAAACCGAGGTGTGATTCGCGACACGGTTTCTTGGATTACGATTACGTCTTCAGCCGGTCAAGTTGGCAATCCGGATACGAAACTTGAAGGCGGTGTCGGCGGGCTTGTCGGCATCAACCATGCAGATGGACGGATTGAGAACTGTCGCTTCCGCAGCTCGGGCAGTTCAGTCGGTGTTTTGAAAGCCAACATTGGTGCTGGTGGGATTGCTAGCATCAACTACGGCACCATCTCCCGGTGTGAAAATCGTGGCGCACTGGGGGCATTCAATGCCGTAGAAAGTGGTCGCTCCTTGCAGCGTTACAGTTACATGGGTGGCATCGCCGGCTTTAACTATGGACTCATCGAGCAATCGAATACCACCTCAGTGGGCAAACTGTTGGCACAACGTTACTGGAACGTCTCCCCACCTGATGGTACGGAAAATAATCGTGTGATTGGCGGCATTGCGGGTTACAACGGTGCTGAAGGCATTATCCGTGAAAGCTTCTTCAATGGCATCCGCGTTCACGGTGATCAGTATGTTGGGGGTATCGCTGGAATCAATGCGGGTCTGATTACCCATTCATATGTTGGTGCACGCTACTACGGTGCCTTAGCCGGACGTTCTTATGTGGGCGGGCGCAGTGACGTGGGTGGCATTGCCGGTGCACTTCAAGGTGAGGGGCGTGTCGAATATAGTTACGCAGCCATCAATGTCTTCGCCTTAGAAAGCACCCCGTATGCCAACGCCTCGGAAGCGTACAAT
>RECF01000009.1 GCA_007694145.1 Acholeplasmatales bacterium
TTTCAAGTGCTTCTGAAAATGGCGTAAACGAAAAAAGCTGGTTGAGATTCATCACGAAAAACACAAGCCCAATACTTGCCATTTGTGACTCAGGAAGTCTCGACATCAGCTTTGCGTCTCTACAAACACGTAGGAATGATTTTGCCAGCCTTCTCATCGAACTTTCCGATTAACTTGCGCCTCGCCCTTGACTGTTGTTTCTCCTTGTCTAATAAGCGTTGTTCTCATAGACATACGTAATACCGCTGAACTGTGGTTGTGTTTTGAAATGGCTGTTCCGATAATGAAACCGTCGTAAAGGTCTTTGATTGTAGAATTTAAGAATTCTTTTTTAGAATTGAAACAATCATATTATCGTATTGAGAATGAAAAGTTCAGACTAGATTGCACCGCACAGTACAGATGAAAAGTGAAGATTTAATCTCTCATCCAAAGAAACGAATAACTAATACTTGAGGGGTTTTCTTAAGTGACAGTAGTGCATTCTATTCCGATTTCAACACGTTCAATATCATCATACACACATATTAGAACGTGTAGAATCTAAGAATATCGCGCATCCCTTTTTTGAATAATCATGGATAAATCAAGAGATGCCCTCTAAGTGGATAAATTGTGTTATACTCTTTTTATGAGGAGTGATCAGTCGAGATGAAAAAACAGTTACCTAAGCGTCATGAACTTGATGTGAAACACACATGGGATTTGAGCCATCTATTCAAATCGGAATCATTGTATCATGAAGCATTTGATTCACTAGAAAAAGATGTGCAGACATTTTGTGACACCTATGAGAATAACTTAGATACCAAAGAAGTGATCAATCAAGCCCTTTTGGCGTATCAAGATATTCAAGCAAGCGCAAACAGAATCGCCGCCTATGCATCCCTGCAATCGAGTACGGATTCCATACTAGAAGAGAACCAAATGCGCAGTGGGAAAGCCATGATTCGCTATCAAAGCATCTATAAGAAAATGGCTTTTTTTACAAACGCACTCAAGCAAAAAAGCGATACGTTGTTACGCGAAGCCGCAAAACTAAACCAAGACAATCAATACTATCTTGAAGATATCATCGAGCAGAAAAAGTACACCTTGACCCCGGATATTGAAAAAACATTCGTCGCGTTGTCACCGGTCTTAAACGCCCCTTACATGAACTATAATCGCTTTAAACTAGCCGATATGACATTTCCTGATTTTACGGTTGATCAGGTGACCTATCCCAACTCATTTACGCTGTTTGAAAACGAGTATGAACATGAAAGTAATACAGACGTTAGAAGACAGGCTTATGAGACGTTTTACAATAAGCTAAGCGCATACCAACATGGTTTTGCCAGCAATTACTATACGCATCTACAAAAAGAAAAAATCATGTCCGAACTTCGAGGGTATCCAAGTGTCTTTGATTATTTGTTGCATGATCAAAAAGTAACCAAAGATTTCATGGATCGACAAATCGATGTCATCATGGAAAAACTTGCTCCGGCTATGCGACGATATGTCACGTTGTTAAAAGAGGTTCATGGGCTAGATCGGCTCACCTATGCGGATCTAAAAATACCAGTTGACCCGTCCTTTGAACCCCGTGTCAGTATCGAAAAATCCCAAGCGTTGTTAGTCGAAGGGCTCGCCGTTTTAGGCGAAGAATACAATGAACTTGTCAAGCGTGCATTTGCGGAAAGATGGATTGATTTCCCTCAAAATCAAGGGAAGTCAACCGGTGGTTTTTGTTCATCGCCTTATGGGGCATCCTCATACATTTTGATCAACTGGAACGGTCAAATGGATGAGGTCATGGTGTTGGCCCATGAACTCGGCCATGCCGGACATTTCCAATATGCAAACAGCCATCAAAGCGTATTAAACACCAGACCATCGATGTATTTTGTTGAAGCCCCTTCTACAACCAATGAACTCATAATGGCCAATCATCTCATTAAAAAAGCCGCTTCAGAACGTGAGAAAGCATGGATTCAATCTGTCATGATTTCAAGGACGTATTATCACAACTGTGTAACCCATTTGTTAGAAGCGGCATTCCAAAGAGAAGTATACGAACGCGTCGACCAGAAACAGCCTCTTTCAGCGCATATTTTGAATAACCTTAAATTGGGTGTCTTGAAGAAATTTTGGGGGGATGCTGTGGAGATCCCTGATTGGGCAGGGTTGACATGGATGCGGCAACCCCATTATTTTATGGGTTTGTACCCTTATACCTATTCTGCTGGGCTGACATTAGGCACGAAAGTGTCGATGATGATCGAGGACCAAACCATCAAGCCAGAGGATTGGATTGCCGTATTAAAAGCCGGTGGCACGAAAAAACCACTTGAGTTGGCACGCATGGTGGGCGTTGATTTGTCGACGGATGAAACCTTAACTGATGTGATTGCCTATGTCGCTGATATGATTGAAGATGTCATCGAGTTTCACTCGAAAAAGTAGTCAATGATATAGAGGACATACACTAAATCCATGAAGAATCAATCATGCGTTGCAACAAAGCGATGCATGATTGATTCTCTTTTGATATACAGTTTTTTAGAGTGCCCGCTTGTCTCAAGCGTTAAAGCATCACCACTAACAACCTAAGAGCGAGTAACATCACCATGAAGTCAGGCAAAACATAACACCCCCTTATTTTTCTTCAGCGATTATGTTACAATGCGAATGAGGTGTTTGTATAAAACTGAAACTGCTTTTAAATGATGCGGAGAAGGCGATGTTAAAACAGCCATTGGAAAAGGCTGGTTTTGTAATTTCGGATACAGATTACGAATATACGCTTTACACAGACAAGCAGCGCTTAGAACATCTCGTAGGCACAAAGGATGACACGCTTTACTTGTTAGCAACTCAAGATATCAGTATGATTGAGAGTTTTGCGAATGACGTGTATGTGAAACGCAATGGGACTACATATCGCATTAAGTATAAGTTGTATGAGTTAGGCGGGCTTTTCTCGACACATCCGTGTGCTAATCATCGATTACCTGCCCCTGATGTTTAGACGCGTCATGTTGTCTTTTGTGACACTTGCATGTTTAGGATTATACCGCCATGTGCATGCGAAAAACATGAACCGCTTCATTACGTTAGATCATGTAAGAAAACTACCTGAACTCACCACGGTTTATACGATCCTAACTGTGCTTGCGCTACTTGTCGGTACGGTTTTTGTGACGACCTATACACCAAGGCCCTTTGATTACACCCATGCGCTGTACGCATACCACGAAGAAGTAGCGACAGTGAGTTACTTATTTGAAGCGGATTTCTTAAGAGACAATCATCTTCTAATTGAAACCGAAACGTACGCCATGTTTTATGGTGAGTTGACGGAGAGTTCAACTTCTGTGTTTAATTTTGCCATCAAGCATGACGACACACTTTATTACCTCGATGCAATGGGTGCGAATACAGCTTTAAATGATATCGAGAGATGTTACGGTGATTATAAACAAGAAAGCGATCTTGAAACAGGGTTATTCATCGGATATGTTTTAGCCGATTATCGCCTTGTAGAGGGAGTAGAGGTTCGAAAGGTTGAGTTTCGTTTTGATGCTGAAGCACATTATGAACATAGCCAACCCATTATCTCTAAGCTCAACTATCGCTATGTGTTTTATGAGAACAATAAAGGCATCTACCGAATGAGACATTACGAGTAATCGCGAGTTTTGATGGCCGGCAATTGGCGCATAAAGGGTTACTTGAGTAAAGAGTGTCCTAGCGGCAGTGTTATCGCATGCACTTAATAAGAACCCGAAAGGAGTAGGTATGCGTATGAACAAGGATGAAGTTGTTTCGTATATGTTGGCAAATTATACTTCAACGCAAGCAAAAGCGACCTGGTTGCCATCTAGAAAACCAACCTATGGCATCCGTTACCCGCAGCTTAAAACCTTATCTAAAGTCATTGTAAAGTCGGACCCGATTGCGTTTCTTGAATCAAACGACTTTTCACTGTATGAACTAGAAATCTTGCAAACGTATGTCATCGGCTCGTTAAAACGATTGGATCAAGCCCTACATTATTTCAAAGGGTTTTTAGAAGTTGCCAAAGAATGGAGTCTGATTGATTCCTTGTGTCAAAAATTCATCATCGCAAAAAAGTATCCGCGTGAAGTGCTGGCGATGATTGCCTCGTATCAATCATCACATGAGGAGTACACAGAGCGAATGATCTGTGTGATGGGTTTATCGCACTATATGATTGATCCCTATGTAGATGAAATCATGGTGCTGGTCGATAATCTTGATCATCCTGGTTACTATGCGAAAATGGGGAAAGCCTGGGCTGTTTGTGAGTATATGGTTCGATATCCAACCGAGGCGATGACTTACATAAAACGAAACCAACTCGATGCATGGACGCATAATAAAGCCATTCAAAAAATGTTGGAGTCGTATCGTATCGACAAAGATTTGAAAGTAGTCCTTAAGACTATGAAAAGAAAGTAAACCTTGCCGTGCAAGTTTATCAGCTTCTAACAAGGCTCGTTGAAGGCTGTAT
>RECF01000079.1 GCA_007694145.1 Acholeplasmatales bacterium
GTTCGAACCAGGCGTCGATGTCCTCGGCAGAACCGGCGATCCCGTGGCCACCGCCGTTGTTGCCCGTGCCGCAGCCGTGGACCCCTTCCTCGAAACCGACGGAGAGGAATTATTTTTATAATTATAGTCCTAATATGAATCATCAATTAGGAGATGAAAATACCAGCGGCTTTATTAAAAAAGTCTCATAAAATGAAAAACGAGCAAATCTAACGACTAGCTTTTTCTCCTATTGATTGCGCTTATGTCCTAAAAAATGTATAATAATAGGATAAAAGTGTTCCGTTAGGAGAAATATTATGAGAAAATTTGATTATAGAAATCTAGATGAAAAGATCATTGATAGAGATATTGTGAATCTACTAGGCGCAATAAGGGAATTCAAAGGGAAACAAAGTTTGTATATAGAAGCAATTCCCGATACACTAGATAAGTTGTTAAAGGTTGCGATAATACAAAGTACAGAAGCATCTAACGCAATAGAGGGTATACAAACAAGTGATAAAAGATTAAGAGAACTTGTGGAAAAAAAGATAGAACCTAGAAATAGAGATGAAGAAGAAATTTCAGGGTATAGATATGTGCTGGAGATTATTCATGATAGTTACGAGTATATTTCGCCAACGCCCAACTTTATATTGCAACTGCATAGAGATTTATATCATTACAGTTCAGTAGAGGATGGTGGAACTTTTAAGAATGCGGATAATTTGATAGAGGAAGTAGGCATTGATGGAAAGAGAGTCATTAGGTTTAAACCAGCTTCAGCTGCATTTACACCCGATATGATGAGAGAGTTATCTCAGTCATTCATTGATGCGATTCATCGAAAAGAAGTTGATCCATTGTTGTTAATCTCTGCTTTCATTTTTGATTTTGTTTCAATACATCCTTTTAGAGACGGTAATGGTAGAATGAGTAGGTTATTAACGCTACTGCTTATGTATAGAAGCGGTTATATTGTTGGTAAATACATTAGCATTGAAATGTATATTGAAAAAACGAAAGAAGCCTATTATGAAACATTATTAAAAAGTTCAAAGGGCTGGCATGAAGAAGTAAATGATTATAAGCCTTTTGTCAAATATTATCTTTCAGTCATCCTTGCGGCACACAAAGATTTTGCAAGCAGAGTCGAGTTACTTAGGGATAAAAATATAAATAAGACAGAAAGGGTGAAAAGGGTATTTGATTCAAAACTTGGCAAAATTTCAAAAAGCGATATTCACATGTTAAATCCAGACATCAGTCCAAAAACTATTGAAAAAGCGCTTAAAGAGTTAGCTGATAGCAAGTATATAGAAAAAATTGGACAAGGTAGAACTACTGTATATATCAAAAAACAATAAGCGACATTATTACTTTTTGGGATTTAATTGGGTGGTTGAATATGAAGAAGATTATACATAGGTTGCTCGTGATTTAATTATGTGTAGTGCGGTCTAAGAGAGCCACCTATTTGGTGAAAGCCGATAGGACGTTTGCGAAACGAGGGAAGAACGTATGATGCATGTAGCGCTTTTGAGGGGCATCAATGTCGGTGGGAAAAACCCCGTGCCGATGGCCCGACTGAAAACACTGTTTATCGATCTTGGTTACACACGAGTCCGGACCTACATCAACTCAGGTAACGTAGTGTTTTGGGACACAGGGACCCATCCACCTCAAACCCATGCAGAGCGCATAACCGCCGGCATCCGCACGATGTTTGGGCTCGAGGTTCCAGTGGTCATGAGAAGCGTCAAAGAGATGGCGGCGGTGAACGCATGTCTGCGAACGGACTGGGTCACCGATCAGGCCATGCGTTGCGAGGTGCTTTATCTTTGGCCAACCCTACAGGCCGAAACAGTCCTAGAGGCGTTGCCCGTTCGTGCTGGTATTGATGCAGTCATCGCAGCACAGGGTGCCATCATCTGGCAAGTCGACAGGAAAAAGATGGGGAAAAGCGGTCTTATGAAACTTGCTGCGCATCCCTTGTACCAACAGATGACATTACGTAATGCGAATACGACAAGAAAACTGTATGCGATGATGCTTGAGCAATCTTCCACGTAACCTATTGAGTCAACATCTCTGCCTCACGGGATGGATGATATGAAAGTGGTGAAACCGATGAGCGAAACCCCCTTGACGCCCTATGTACGCTGGGCACAACATCACACGTATCTTAAAGAGTATTATATCGAAAGGCATATATGGGATCATGAGTTTATATTAATTGACAGCGGCATTATGAAAATCACGATTGGCGATACGGTCTATCATGCGAAAAAGGACGATTGCATTATTTTACGCCCGTATGTCTATCACAAGATTGAGTGGGGTGGAGAAGATTGCAGCCAACCTCATGTCCATTTTGATTTTTTTGAACAACCCGACAGCGCTGATGTTACGGTATCGATGCTGCAAACGCATCAAATGACCCCGAAACAACACACCTATTTCCGTAAAAACTACTTCAAGGAGAATAATCTCGAAATCCCGTATGTGATATCCTTGAAAAACCCGTCACTAGTGCGGACATTACTTTACCGAATCATCGATGAGTTTACATATAAGATGCCGTATGCCGATGTCATGATGCGCGGGGCGATGACAGCCTTGATTGCCGCGGTTTTACGCGATCATAACCTCGCAAAGGTAACCAGCTACTCACCATACTTTGAAGCATTAAACGAGCTCATTAATTATATGATGGAAAATGTTGATGAACCGCTGACACTCAGTGATTTTGCGGGCCAAATGAAAATGACCGAATGGCATTTAATCCAGAATTTCAAAAGTCACTTCAACACAACCCCCATGAAATACTTCAGTCGATTGCGTTACAACCGCGCTAAAAATCTCCTACAATACACCCATCTGTCGATTAAAGAGGTCGCCTATAAACTCAGTTTCGAGTCGCCGCAATCGTTCTCACGCTGGTTCAAGATGCTAGATGGTCATCCCCCTATTACTTATCACAAGAAAAATGCGAACAGGCCGTAATGGCCTTTTTTTTGTGGTTACTAAAATTATTGTTATACAATAGTGTCTTTAAACGTCTATAAAGCTATGTTAAACGGTTACATCTATGCATGTAATTCAAATTAATGTTAAGTTATACCAAATTCTCGATATGGAAAAGACTTTGCTTTGGTGGTATTTTCAAGATGTAAGCGCTCGCTTTGTGATGCGATGGTTTGGTTGTCGCTAGCAATCAGTGTGCATATCAATTCATAAGGAGGCAAACGCCATGAACAAGACTACTATTATCCTAACCCTGGTGGGCACTTTGGCTCTAATCGGGATCGGCGTTTTCATCGCACGAGGCTGCACCCCACCTGATGACATCATTATCGGTGATCGGGAGGAGCAGTTTGAAGAAGGGGCCACCACCATCACGATGTGGATCAACGATTTCGAAGAGTGGAACAACCAATTAAACTTCAAGCAACGGATGGATTTCAATGACAACCTTGAAGACGGCATTCAGCTAGAGCAAGTGCTTGTGGCGATCAACGACTTTGATGATCGCATCCGTTCAGCCCGGGAAACTGGAAATGTTCCCGACATCTATATGGTTTCTTATGGCAACCTTTATCGCGAGGTACGAAATGGCTATGCGGCCGACCTTACTGATTTGCTGCCGCAGTCGGCTTTCGACGATTTGGTTGACTCGGCGATTTACGGTGTCCAGTTTGACGGAAAGTATCATGCGTATCCGATTTTGCTTGAACCGTCGACTTTACTCTTCTATCGCAAAGATCTTCTGATGACATACGGTGAGACCGATACGGTTCCGACACGATGGGACGATTTTATTGACCTGCTTGCGACCATTGATGGTAACACACGCGGTCAAGGTATGCGTGGCATCTATCCTTTTGACGTTCCCAAAGGTGTCGCATTGGGCTGGGGTTCCTGGGGCTTCCAGATGGCCGCAACCGGTGGGTTGGCGTTGACAGAAGACTGGTCGACTTCACGCATCATGGATCCGGGATATGAGCAGCTTGCGGGTTTATGGCAATCACTATATACCAATCGTTACGTGCCGCTAAGCTCTGATAGTTACGGTGAAATCATCAACGATTTGTGTACGGGTAAACTAGTCATGACCACCGCGGGGAGCTGGTCGATTGCGACCATTATCAACCTGTATCCTGAACTGATTGATCAAATTGGCGTCATGCCAATGCCCACATTTGACGGGAATCAAGAGGTATCAACCGCCACCAATGGGGGCTGGGTGTATGTGATTTCCGAATCTAGTCCAAACAAAGAAAAGGCGGCTGAAGTGATTAAGTATCTTGTCGCTGGTGATCCGGAAGTACCGCTTGAGTATTTCGTTGGAGCCCACTTCTCCAAAGCGGCATCACGGCATTCAGTGCGCGAAGCCATTGAAGCATTACTACCAACGCAAGACCTCGTACCGATCGCATGGATTGAGACGGTCAATGATGTGGCAGTTCGTGCACCGATGGAACCAATCTATCCATGGGATGTTTCGGTGGCGGTAGCATCCTTGCTTGAACTTGCCGCGATGGGCAATGCCATCGCGCCCGAGCTGCAGAAAGCCCATCAAGACATTCAAGCGCTCATTCTCGCCAATAACCTTGCCAATCAAAATCCGCGCGAGTAATTGATGATGGCTACAACACAATCAATCAGCAAACGGGAGGAAAAAATCACAGCACTAATCATGATTCTGCCCGCTACGTTGCTTCTGGGCGTATTTGTGATGTTGCCGCTGGGCATGGCTGTTTACCGGAGCTTCTTCGATTACCGTGCAGGCGGTGAAAGTCTCTATGTTGGTTTTGACAACTTCCGGAAAATCTTGAAAAACACCATCTTCTTTGACAGTATCGCCAATGTCATCAAGATGACAGCCATTATTGCTACTGCCCAGATTGTGCTATCTTTCCTGTTTGCAAATGCCCTCGTCCGCATTCGTGGTCGTAAAGCGGTCATTGCCCGCATGCTTATCTATTTGCCCTATCTTATTTCCGGGATTGTCGTCAGTGTTATCTTTACATTGATGACACGGTATAACGGTGGCATCATCAATGCCTTTCTCATCCAACTGAACATCGAACCCATCGCCTTTAACAACGATACATTTTGGTCGCCGATCAGCATTATCATTCCGACACTTTGGATTGGGTTTGGATATTTCACCCTCATCATGTACTCCGGTCTCATCAATATTCCTCGAGAATACTTTGAAGCAGCTGAGGTCGATGGGGCGGGATTCCTACGCAAAACATTGTCCATTACTATTCCCCACATGAAAAACTACTTCATATTGCTCGTCGTCACCCTAGTGGTCGTGAACTTACAAATGTTTGAAATTCCGATGATTATGACCAATGGCCAACCAGCAGGACAAACCATGACACCCGTTCTTTATTTGATTCACAGTCGGGCGAACTCAAACATCAGCGACAGCGAAATCACAGCGGCAGCCTTATTGATTATGCTGGTCATCCTTCTTATCAACAGCACCATATTTTATCTTTTTAGAACACGCAAGAAAGATGAATGGGAGCACTAGCGATGAAGAAAAAAATAAGACAACAAACGCTCAATGTGGTTGTGATTGCCATCGTACTCTTGATTTTTCTGCCCATTTTTCTGATGCTTCCCTCGATGTTCAAAGACCGATATGAAATATTTTCCTACCCTTGGCGTTTCCTTCCCATTCACTGGCATATCGATAATTTTCGCCGTATTGCCTTTCTGCAGTACACATCCATCGGAATCAACTTCTTTCGCTCACTCGCCGTAACGAGTCTTGTGGCAGCCATTGCACTTGTCCTTGGACTGGCCGTCAACATGACCGCAGCATTTGCGTTCGCCCGTCTGGAGTTTCCCGGCAAACGGATTCTTTGGGCCTTGATCATCTCGACAATGTTCATTCCAGCCATTACCATCTGGTTCACGTCAGTCCGCGTTGCTACCCTCTTAGGATTGCTTGATACGATGGCCGTTCTCATCATTCCTGGGTTGGCGGCAGCTTACAACATTTTCTTCTTCCGTCAGTTTTATCTGGGATTCCCACGTGAGCTCGATGAAGCAGCCCGCATTGATGGAGCGCGGACTTTCCAGATTTTCACAACCATCTATATCCCCATGTCTAAAACACCGATGGTCATCATTGGTGCAATGATATTCATGGGTTACTACAACAGTTACCTGTGGCCGATTCTTGTCATCAGTCATCAACGGCAGGACTTGTATCAGATGATGTATGTCATCCGATCCTTGTTCGGTCATGCGCCAACTATCGGCTATGGCGCGGTGCTTGCAGCAACCTTTATTTCCCTCATTCCCCCGATGATCGTCTTCACCATTGTGCAGCGCTACATTCGTGAAGGCATTGCACTGTCGGGCTTAAAATAACTGCTTGTGACGCTGAGTGCGCAGGCTGACTGGAGGAGACAGACTATGAACCAATCGAACATGGTGGCGGGACTTCACAACTTGATGTATGCCCGACACTCGAAAAGAAAGCGTATTTCATCCTATGATCGTAGTGGTGGTAATGACGACCGGATTTACATCCAACCCGGTGAAACACGAATCATCGCCGATATCCAGGGAGCAGGCATGATAACCCACATTTGGATGACGCACATGAATGAGGGGTTTCAGGCCGAGGAACACAGTTTGCGGAAAATTGTTTTCAAGTGTTATTGGGACGGCGAAATAAATCCAAGTGTACTGGTACCGCTGGGCGACTTTTTCGGCATGGGTCACGCCGAGACCCGCAATTTCGTTTCTGCACCTTTGCAGATGAGTCCCGAAGACGGAAAGAGCTTGAACTCCTGGTGGATTATGCCCTTTGCAGAAGGCGCGAAATTATCCATTACCAATGAGTGCGATACGACCTTGATTCTATACTTCTACATCGATTATGAGACATTTGAGAAGTTGCCTGAAGAGACACTTCGCTTTCATGCCAGCTGGCATCGCGAACTGACAACAAAGGGGAAAGACCCCAAAACATTCCGCGACCATAATGCTTGGTGTTTTGAAGGCGATAACGTCACAGGTGATGAGAACTATGTCATCCTCGAAGCGGAAGGGAAAGGTCATTATTGTGGCTGCAATATCAATATTCACAACTTGCATGATTCAAGCAAGTGGGACTGGCCCGGCGAGGGTGATGACATGATTTTCATTGATGGTGAACCCTGGCCGCCGAATCTGCATGGGACTGGAACAGAAGACTATGTAAACATGGCTTGGTGTCCCACACAGGAGTATCATGCCCCTTATCATGGCCTTATTTTGGGCGGAAAGGATAACTGGAAAGGAAAAATCAGCTATTATCGTTATCACATTCAAGATCCTATCATGTTTGAAAAATCGATTCGTGTGACCATTGAACACGGTCACAACAACAACCGCAGTGATGACTGGAGCTCGACAGCTTACTGGTATCAGAGTGAGCCGCACAAGCCGTTTGCAAAATTACCGGATGTCGAAGATCGTCTGCCTGTGGATGAAGAACTCTTTTCAAGATTGGGTATCATCAAAACAAAAAAATAGATAGGAGTATGAAGCAATGAAAAAAATCACCCTAATGGTTTTACTTGTATTCGGCGTGGCCATGTTGTTCAGTTTTTCGACAGTAGAAGCCAATGCGCCTGGTTCTGAAGTGCTCGGTGAGGAGCTGATCACTTATGGTGACTTCAACTTTTCCACCAGCGAGCTACGTTTCCCTGATCCCGTTTTTAGTGCAGCGTTCGGCGTCGCACACAATTGGGGCTCTCTGGCCTTTGACTCCGCGGCTATCGCCATGCCCGATCCGGATCAACCGGAAAATACGGTCATGAAGCTCAGTTTGAGCGACCCGGGCCAAAACTGGTCAAGTTTCTTCCGTTTCACCACTATCAAACCGTCGACGACCTACGACATCTCCATCGACTTCAAAGTTGTTGGAACTACGGACAATCTCGGCATGCGGTTTGCGGGTCCTGGTCCAGGACTCGAGATTGTTTTCCTCAATCATGCGTCAAAGACAGAAATCCCTGACCGTGACGGCTGGCATAATGTTCAGTTTCAGTTTGTCACGGCCGCAGAAAGCAACTACGACAGTATTGCCATGTGGTTTCACACGATGGGCAGTACGGACAACTATGCCTTGATTGACAATCTTGTCATTACTGAAGAAGGTTCAGAGCAAAACATCATCATCGGTGGCGATTTTGAAGGGTTCCTCGACTACGCACCACCCGCTGAACTGACTGCAGAACCCAACCTTTACGGCTTCTATGGTGAAAACGGTGAAGTCGGTTCCGGTTCGGCTTTGCTTGCGAATGGCGGTCTGCTTGGCAAACTCGTCAACGTAGCAACCGGTGACTATCAGTTTGAGATGGTGTTTGACACCACCGAATTAGCCGGAACGAACTTGTGGGTCATGTATGCGACTGAAAGTGTCGAAGAAATTGGCAAAGTGACACTTGTGACAGGTGGCGTACTTGTCCAAAACTGGGTCAGTGTGGAAGGCAACACATACTCAGTGAGCGGGCGACTCAATGCCCCAGCGGCTGCGACGCGTCTTGTCATTGCTTATGAAGGGACGTCCGGCCTCGAGATCCAATCAGTGTCACTAAAACCAATCATGGTTATTCCTGACAGTCCCTTTGATCCGAATATCGATTACTTCCAAGGACCAAATATGCTTCTAAACGGTGATTTTGAAGCCTTTGAAGTCGGAATGGTCTTCAGTGAGTCTCAAGCAGAAGGTGCTTGGGGATCGGTCGGCCTTGACGGTCCTGGCGTCATTGCTTCACTAGACGGCAGCAACGTACTTGCCATCGGCCAACGGGTCGGCAACGCATTCTCGAGTGCATTCGTCATTACCCCCCCGGACCTTGAAGTCGGTGACCTAATTCGCTTGCAATACGATGTGAAGATGGTCCTCGATACTGCACCTGAAACGTATTTCCGCATCAACACTTCTTTTGTCGGTGTCGCTAACGTCGACCACTACCGCATCGATCTCATAGTTCTTGAAGATGGTATGTTGACGGAAGGGGAAGAACTTTTGCACATGCCGATATCGGTAGAAGCACGCGGAAACGACTGGTACACGGTGACGATGGACTTCCAAGTGACCACAAACTTCCTCATTCGTACCAACTCACTTCGCTTCCTGTTTACGCCCAACAGCGCGACGGACTTCCTTTATATTGACAACGTCGGTCTTTATCCGCTCTTTGAGTCCGAACCGACCTATGAGTTGACAACCTTGAACATCACTGAAAACGACCAGGATCTTGACATCGGTGATACATTGCAACTGAACTTCACCTACTTGCCCATTGAAGCCGATGCGCCAAGTGTTGTTTGGTCGAGCAGCAACACCTCAGTGGCCACCGTCAGTGAAACTGGGTTAGTGACTGCGGTTGGTCTTGGTGCGGCAGAAATAACCGTTGCCAATGAAGACGGCACCATCACCGATAGCATCGTTCTTTCAGTTTTTGGTGTTGATGATGATGCACCGGGAACGGGTGGCGGTTGCTTTGGTACCAGCGTTGGTTTCGGCAGCTTGATGATTATCACCATCCTTACAACAATCGGTATCGCATCTATCGCGGCACTTAAACGTCGCTGATCCACAAGATAAACCGGTTGAGGTGGCCACTTGGTCATCTCAACCGCGTCTTTGGAGGAATACACAAATGCTTAGAACTTTACGAAAGAGCATGCTGCTCATCTTGGCGATTACCACCGTCTTGGTTGTTGCCGCATGTAAAAAAGAGGTGGAGACCGTGATTCTACCTGACGTACGGGGTTTATCTTTGTCTGAGGCTGAGACGAGGACGGAGGGGTTGGTAGTTCTGCGCAGTGTTGACGTGCCAAGCCACAAGTACTTGCCAGGTTATGTTCTTGGCTATGCCATCCATGAACCGGGCGACACCGTCGATCAAGGTCAACGCATCGATGTGGCCGTGGTCGCGCGTCCACTCCATGCCTTCTCGCATGACTCACGCGTAGATTACGTGGCCAAGATTGCCGACACCAGTGGCCCAAACAGCCCGAACTTCGATTTGCTGATTGATGCGGGCATCGGCGGTACTGATTTGGGTATTCCAGTCGAGTATAAAGGGCAAATGGTTTTGCTTTATGGCGATTCATTCAGCGGCATCGGAAGCCATTCGGGTTTTTGGTTCTCCAACTTCATGGCCTTATCGAACAATTTCGACTTGTCTGAAGGGTTGATTATGTCTTCGGTGGTGACGAATCCCGCCGGCTTTGCCTTGCCATTCGCCCAGGGAGCACATGCGCAAAATCTCTGGGATCACGAAAGCACCAATCCAAATCGCGAAGTGACGAAAATTCCGACTGGTGGCGTGACCATCGGCGATGCCTTTTATGTTTTCTACATGTCGGTACGTTTCTGGGAACTGCCTGGCAACTGGTTCGTCAATTACAATCAAGTCTTGAAGTCGATCGACGGACTCAAAACCTTCACCCCAGTCGAATCTTTGATATGGCTTGAGGACGAAGCTCCAAACTTCGGCCAGATCATGCCAGTCAACCATCCGGAAGAACCGGGCATGATTTATCTCTTTGCGACCCCAGGCGGCCGTTTTGGTGGCGCAGTTTTGGGCCGAGTTCAGGCTGCTAATTTTGAAAACCGTGATGCCTATGAGTATCTGGTTGCGCCGGATACATGGGTGAAGGGTTCAGTGGGCCTTGAACAGCTTCTTGAGAACCCCTACCATGTCATCGACGCCCCTGTGGCTGAAATCAGCGTCATGTTCAATCCTTATTTGAACCAATGGATGGCTTTATACATGGAAACAGTCCACATGCAAACTTCTAAAACCATCATCATGAAAACCGCCGATCAAATCGAAGGCCCCTATACCGACAAAGTCATCATCATGGACGACGATGGTGTACCAAACTTTTATGGCGGTTTCGTCCATCCACGGTATACGACGTTTGACGGCAAGAAGTTCTATATCCAGATTTCGCGCTGGCTGCCCATCTACCAAACCGAACTGTTTGAAGTAGTCCTGAACTAGACCAACGTACGAGGTGACCTATGAAAAGATTCGTCGTGTTTTGCTTGTTTTTATTCATGGCCTGGCTCACTGTAGCCTGTGAAACTGAGGCAACCATACCCATAGTTACGGATACCGAGTTACTGGATATTGAGGGTCTGAGTGTTTCGCGCGCTAGGCTTGACATAGGTGGGCTGTATCGCATCCAGGAAGTCCGTGTCCCGACCAACAGTCATCTTCCCGGAACCATCATCAGCTATGAAGAATCCTTTGCACCGGGCACTATGATTCCGCTGCAAAGCGAGGTAACGGTTCTCGTTGCAGACCCACCTGAAGGGGCATACAGCTTATCGCCGATGGTCGCTTATGTCCATGATCTCGGTTACCTGACAGGTCCGCAAAGTCTCAACCATCCACTCTTGGTTTCTGTGGGTATTCGTGGCACTGATTTAGGTATCCCTGTGCGTTTCCATGATGAGATGGTGATTTTATACGGTGATTCTGTTCCGGCAAGTGGCTTTCGTCCTTCAGTGGGCAATTGGTTCTCCAATTTTGTTGCGCGCACCCGAGACACCCGTTATCACGAAGGTTTGTTGTTCGATGCCGTGACCACCAACGAAGACGGTGTCGTTCAACCGTTTGCGCAAGGCGCACACGATGCCAATGTGGCGGACGATCAATCTGACAATCCTCACCGTGAAGTCACGAAGATTCCTACCGGTGGGCTTGCCATCGGCAATGACTTCTACATCTTTTACATGTCCGTCCGTTACTGGGGGTTCCCTGGTCAATGGTTTGTCACCTACAATCAGGTCCTTAAATCCAGCGATGATCTTCAAACATTCACACCGGTGGAAGGCTTACGCTTTTATGAGGATGAAGCCCCCAACTTCGGTCAGATATTCGTAGTTGAGGACCCTGATGATAACGACAGGGTCTATCTGTTTGGTAAACCAGGTGGTCGCAGTGGGGGAACTGTGCTGGCTAGGACTTTAAAATCACATTTCGAAGACCGCAGTCAAATCGACTACTATCTCGGCAATAATGTGTGGTTGAAAGGTGACGCCGGCTTAGCAGCTCTGACGGCTAACCCACACTACGTTATTCAACCGCCTTGTTCGGAAATGAGTGTCATGTACAATGCGTATCTTGGAAAATGGATGGCGGTCTACTTGCGAAACAGCCAGATTGTCATGCAAACAGCCGAGCAGGTGACCGGGCCATTTACGAACACACAAACCATCACAAACACAGACCATTATACTGGTCTTTATGGCGGTTTTGTCCACGAGACCTTCACACGTTTCAATGGTCAGGTCTTTTACTTGCAGTTGTCGCTTTGGCATCCAGACTATCAAGTCAAATGGATTGAAGTTGTGTTGAAATAATCGTGTTGCATCTTAAGGAGGAAAGACATCATGAAGAAATGCGTGCTTATGTGTTTATTGCTGCTGACGGCGGTAATCAACTATGCGTGTGAAACCGAAACAGAACCAGAGCTTGTGGTCATGCCCGATGTGGCCGGCCTGTCGTTGTCTGAAGCACGACTTGTCATTGACGGGACGTTTCGCGTTCAGGAAGTTATTATCGCAACCAATGCCAACTTGCCAGGTCGTGTCGTTGGCTACCAAAATCATGAGGCTGGCGATATGATTGAACGGAACAGTCGTGTGAGCTTACTGGTAGCGGAACCGCCTGTAGGCAGTTATTCTTTGTCAGACCAAATTCTTTATGTGTATGATGTTGGGTTCGTGACCGGACCGGATAGTCCGAATTTCGCGATGTTGATGGATGCTGGAATCGGTGGCACCGATTTAGGGATGCCCGTTCGCTTTGGCGATGAGATGATATTGTTGTATGGTGATTCATTCAGTGGTGTCGGCAGTCATTCGGGTTTTTGGTTTTCTAATTTCATGGCGCGTTCAAGTGATTTTTCGCTATATGATGGATTAACGTTTTCCTCGATTGTGACGAATGAGTCTGGCATGGCTAGGCCGTTTGCGCAAGGGGCTCACAACCGCAACGTCTCCGATGATCAATCGAACAACCCCAATCGCGAAGTGACCAAAATCCCAACCGGTGGCATCGCCATCGGTGATGATTTCTACATTTTTTACATGTCCGTGCGATACTGGGGATTGCCGGGACAATGGTTGGTCACATACAATCAGGTGCTCAAGTCCAGCGACAATCTCGCAACGTTTCAACCTGTCGAAAGCCTTCGTTGGCATGAAGAGGAGGCCCCGAACTTTGGTCAAGTTTTCGCAGTCGAAGACCCCGATGATGACGATAATCTCTACATTCTTGGAATTCCTGGTGGCCGACTCGGGGGCACGACTTTGGCCCGTGTGCAGAAAGCGACGTTTGAGGATCGGGCTACGTATGAGTATTATCTTGGCAACGATAACTGGATCGCTGGGGATGCGGGCTTGGCAGCTTTGAAGGCTAATCCACATTACATCATCCAACCGCCTTGTTCGGAAATGAGTGTCATGTACAATCCTTATCTAGGAAAATGGATGGCGGTGTATCTACGGTATCCCGATATGGTCATGGTGACAGCCGATTCGATTACCGGACCGTTTACCAACCGTCAAACGATTACAAACGCCACCTTGAACCCAGGACTATATGGGGGATTGATTCATGCGGACTATGCTGATTTTGACGGTCAAAAGTTTTATTTACAAATTTCACTGTGGCTACCTATTTATCAGGTCAAACTGGTAGAAGTCGTGTTGAAGTAGGAGGATTCTTATGGACCGATTGGCACGTTTCCGTCAGTGTATGCAAGCGGAGGCTGATGCAATTGAGCAAACAGCGCACGCTTTAGATAATACAGTCATTGAAGCGTTACATCTGTTTGAGTATACCACTGGAAAAGTGATTGTCAGCGGGATTGGAAAGTCCGGTCATGTCGGGCGAAAAATAGCTGCCTCATTATCAAGCACCGGTACACCGGCTCACTTCATGCATGCAGCCGAAGGTGTACACGGTGACTTGGGTATGATTACAAAGGATGATTTGGTAATTTTGCTTTCGAACAGCGGTGAAACTGCGGAAGTCCTTAATCTGATACCATCACTTAAAATGATTGGCGCACCCATCATCGCCATCACCCGCGTGGCGACATCCACTCTTGCTAAAGCTGCGGATGTGACCCTCACCTATCTTTGTGATACCGAAGCTGATGATTTGAACCTTGCGCCAACCACGAGTTCAACAGTCATGCTTGCGCTCGGTGATGCATTGGCTGTGACGCTCAGTGCGATACGTCACTTCGATCGGAAAACCTTCCATCTTTATCACCCTGGCGGTAGCCTCGGCAAAGCATTGGAGAAGAAGTAAATCATGGGCGTACTCGTTATTGGCAGTTTCATGATGGATTGTGTGACACAGGCGCCACGGGCACCGCAGGCTGGCGAAACATTGATTGGGACGGCATATCGGACCATTCCTGGTGGCAAGGGCGCCAATCAGGCTGTGGCTGCACGGCGGCTTGGCAGCGATGTCATTATGGCCGGTTGCCTCGGTGAGGATGCATTTGGTCAGACTTTTGTCGAGACATTCAAGCAAGAGGGCATCGACATCAAGCATGTTCGCTTCAGCCAAACGCATACGGGTATCGGCAGTATCCTACTTGAAGATAACGGAGAAAACCGTATCGTGGTTATTCCAGGAGCGAATATGGCTTATACAGTCGCGGATCTCCAGTCATTGGATGAGGCCATCAAACAGGCCAATGTGGTCATGATGCAGCTTGAGATGCGTCTGGATGTCGTTGATACGGCATCGCAACTTTGCGAACAACACAGCACCCCGCTCATTCTCAATCCGGCACCCGCTCAGGCATTGAGCCACAAGTTGCTTGCTCGAGTCGACTATTTAACACCTAACGAAAGTGAACTGGCACGGCTCGTGGGCCGTTCGCACCTTGAAAATCTTGAAGAAAAATGCATTGCAGCTCAAACACTGATAGCTCTTGGCGTGCGTCGCGTCATCGTGACGCTCGGTGCGGAAGGATGCTTACTCGTCGATGCGCAACAAACCTTGCATGTTCCCGGTCATAGTGTCACTGTGGTGGACACAGTGGCCGCAGGTGATGCCTTTAATGGCGCTCTAGCCTATGGCATCGACCGTGGGATGCCGCTAGAAAAAACATTAGCACTGGCGAATGCAGTGGGTGCACTCACCGTGCAAAAACACGGTGCCATCCCATCCTTGCCCACACTTGATGCAGTGTACAGTTTTTGCAAAAGCAAAAGTTGTACCTGAAAGAACGCGATTAGATCATGCTTGAACACGACTAGTTTAGTACCATGATAGACAACCTATATGGATGCATTCTTGACAAAGATAGGTGGGCATGCTATGATGGCTTGACGGTGATGGCGTGCCACCGAAACCGCTTGAAAGAGCTGATGACGCCTGCGCAACTTTTTTGCGCAGGCGTTTTTAATATGACAAGGAGTGAGTAGGATGTTGTTGAGTTTAGCGTGGATGATTGTGTTTGGCATGATTGGATATGGTATCTTCAAAGTGCTGAAGCTGCCGGGATTGCTCGGGATGTTGCTGGCGGGGATTGCTTTGGGTCCGGAAGGACTCAACCTTATTGATCAGACGGTCTTGGCCATTTCCGGGGATTTGCGGACCGTGGCACTTATTGTCATTTTATATCGTGCAGGTCTTGGTTTAAACAAGGCGGCCCTCAAAGAAACCGGCAAAACGGCCGGATTGCTCAGTGTTGTACCGGTCGTTCTTGAGGGCGTGGTTGTGCTGGCGCTTGCGGTGTGGCTCTTGGGGTTTGGTTGGGCTGAAGCGGGTGTACTCGGCTTTGTTATCGCAGCGGTCTCGCCGGCCATCATCGTGCCGTCGATGCTTGAACTGATGCGCAAAGGGCGCGGCATGCGTCGGAAGGTGCCGGTGTTGGTGCTGGCGGCTGCGAGTGTGGATGATGTGGTGGCTATTACGCTGGTATCGGTCTTTTTAGGGGCCGCACTGGGCCGGACGCAAATTGGTTGGTATAGCGTCCTCACCGTACCGATGTCGATGGTGCTTGGGATAGCGATGGGCTTATTGGTTGGCCTGCTGCTTCTGGCACTGTTCCGCCGGTTTCGTCAGCGCGATTCCCGTAAAGTCATTACCTTGCTTGCAGCCGGTATTTTGCTTGTATCCTTTGGTGAATACGTCGAGTCGGTCGTGATGATAGCACCTTTGTTAAGTGTCATGGTCATTGGCGTTGTGATGGTCGAACGGCATCCGGCACTTGGCGTTCGACTGGCTGCGAAACTTGACAAGGTATGGGTCTTTACAGAGTTGGTGCTCTTTGTGCTCGTTGGTGCGGCCCTTGATTTACGGGTGTTGCTCGATGTGGGTTTGATTGGTTCGTTGATTGTCTTTGCCGGACTCACGGCGCGTTTTGTCGCGGTCTGGCTGGCGACACTTGGCTCGGGGCTACAAAGTAAAGAGCGCCTTTTCATCGGGGTGGCCTTCATGCCGAAGGCCACTGTTCAGGCTGCCGTTGGGGCGTTGCCGCTGTCGCTTGGCATGGCGCGCGGTGATACGGTACTGGCTTTGTCGGTACTTGCGATTGTCATAACGGCGCCGCTAGGGGCGATTGGGATTGCCAAGTTACATCCATGGCTGCTTGATATTGCATCACCCCCTGAAGAAACGGTCTGATGCAGGGAAAGATGCGGATTCATGCGGTTTATACTGGTTCGATGTTGTCGTTTGCCTCCATATGTGATACACTGAAAGTACATTAAATGAATGAGGCGATGTTATGAAAGTTCTTCTGAAACTGTTGGTACGCGTAGTCCTTGTCATCCTGCTATCTTTGGCTCTTTTTCTTGTTTTTCTGACGGTGACTGAATACCGTCCGGAAGCGGTGGAAGCGGTCGAAGTTGTGAACAACCCCACCGCCACCCTCGAACCCGGTGCGCAACTGTCTTTCATGACCTTTAACATCGGCTATGCCGGGCTTGGTGCGGGCGAAGATTTTGTACTTGATGGTGGGAAGTCCGGGCGGCCAGCTTCACGGTCGGTTGTCGAAGATTACTTTGCAGGCATTGTTGAAGTGATGGACGGTTATCCCTCAGACTTTTATCTTATGCAAGAAGTCGACTTGCGCGCTAGACGGAGCTATAACTTCGATCAAGTCAGTGCTATGCACGCGCATCTTGGAAACGACTTTCATTCAGCATTTGCGCTCAACTTCAAAGCTGCATTCGTGCCGTTTCCCGTCTCTTTGACCGATCATATCGGTCATGTTGAAAGCGGCTTGCAGACACTGGGTATCTTCGCGACGGACCAAGCCACGCGGTATCAGTTCCCCGGCGCCTTTGCCTGGCCATTGCGCGTGGCCAACCTCAAACGGGCGATGCTGGTGACGGAGTATCCCATTGCCGGCAGCGATGCCAAGTTGATTGTGGCCAATCTCCACATGAGTGCGTATGATGGCGATGGATCGCTGCGTGCCCAAGAAATGGCATTTTTACGCGAGTTTCTCATTGAAATGGCCGCCGAAGGCCACTATGTCGTCATCGGTGGTGACTTCAACCAAACGTTCCCCGGTGCGGATCGCTTCCCACCGCGCTTTGATTATTATATTGCACCGGTCATCGAAGACGATTTCTTGCCAGAAGGCTTCAGCTTTGTCTTTGATGCGAGCACACCGACGTGCCGGTTGCTCAACCAGCCTTATGATCCCAATGATCTAGAAGGAACCCAGTATTACATTATCGACGGGTTCATCGTTTCAAGCAACATTCAAGTCGACCTTGTCGAAACCGTTGACCACAGCTTTGCCTACAGCGACCACAATCCCGTCGTGATGCAGGTGACACTGCTCGAGTAAACATACCAATTCAAGCCGAGGAGGCGTTTCATGGAATCCATCTTACAAAAAAATCAAGAAGTACTCATCACCATTCGTAATCTCGGCATTAACGGTGAAGGTATTGGCTATTACAAACGTCAAGCTGTCTTTGTGACGGGGGTGTTCCCACCCGAAGAAGTTGTCGTCCGTATCACTGATGTGAAGCCAAATCATGCGGTCGCTGAAGTGGTGCGCATCAAAAAGAAGGCCTTTTACCGAGTGAAGCCGTTTTGCCCGCATTTTGGCATGTGCGGCGGATGTCAAATCCAGCATATCGCCTACGATGAACAACTCCGTTTGAAAGAAGATATGCTCAAGCAAACCTTTGCCCGTTATACCGCCCTTGATGTTGAGCTCCTCGACTTCAAAAGTTATCCAGCCGAACAAACGACCCGCGGCTACCGACACAAAGCGCAAATGCCGGTCAGAAACATCAAGACCGGGGTGGTGACGGGTCTTTACAAGTTGAACAGCCGGGAGCTCGTCGATATCCGTGACTGCCCGGTGCACGATGCCCGGATCAACCGGGTGAATAAGGCCGTGCTCACACTGTGTGAAACCCACGATATTCGGGCCTTCGATTCGAAAACAATGCGGGGTCTGCTCAGGACCATTGTGACCCGTGTGAGCCGAGCAACCGGTGAAATCCAGGTGACGCTGGTCGTGACCATCTACAACCACGCCTTGCAACGACTCGCCGACGATCTTCTCAATGAAGCCGACGTCGTCAGTGTCGCCATCTCAAAACTCCACGATGCGAGCAGTCCGCAAATGTTCGGTGAGACCTATGAAGTTCTCGCCGGTAAACCAGTCATCATCGAAGCCATCGGCCAGGTCCGTTTTGCCCTCAATCCCAAAGCGTTTTTCCAGCTAAACCCAGAAACCGCCACCACCCTTTATAAAAAAGTGAAACAACTGCTCACAGCGCGTGGTGCAAAAACTGTCGCCGACCTTTATTGCGGTGCCGGTGCCGTCGCCTTGAGCCTTGCCGATACATGTGACAAAGTGATTGGTATTGACGCCAGCAAGGACTCCATTGCCAGTGCGAAGCAAAACGCCACACTCAATGAAACCAGCAATGTTCACTTTGAGATGGGCGATGCCTACACGACATTGAAAGCACTGTATGACAAAGGAGAAACTTTTGACGCGTGCGTCTTTGATCCGCCTAGGACAGGTCTAGACCGCAACATGATCGACCTGTTGAACCGCCGTCCGGTCAACACATTGGTCTACATCTCATGTAACCCGAGTACTTTAGCGAAGAACATCCACGCCCTCAGCAGAAAATACGACGTGGTGTCCGTGATGCCCTTTGATATGTTCCCGCATACAAGCCACGTTGAAAGTGTCACATTGCTTTCTTTAAAAACCCCTTAACAAAGACATTCATACAATAGAACAAGAAGCATCTAACCCCTTCAAACAGGGTTGAATGCTTCTTTTTTCTTTATGCCCAATGTGGAAACACATATTCCCTAAAAAATTCAATTACAACAACTAGAGTTAACATCTTAGTCAAGCCATCCGTTGTTTGATATGTTCCCACAACGAAAGGGTCTGTTTTAGATAAGCAAATCTACGCTCTTTGAACGCATCATCAGAATCACTTTTTGTTTTTGCTATGCAATTTGGTGTCATAATGACATGCGGATAGTCGCCTTACACGAGTGCAAGCGGTTCTTTGATGGCGTGCATCAGCTTTTCTGCAGAACAACGGATAGGGTGATGCTTCTCTAACAAATACTGCCTATACCGTAAGAGGCATAAACTGACATAACACATCAAGAAGTGGCCTTGAATGTGAGCATCACGCCAAACGAAGTCAGGTCGGACACGCAAATCACTTTTGAGCATGCGAAGGCGCTCTTCAATCCGCCAAAGACCCCGGTAGATATCGCATACTTCCGCTGTCGTCAAAGTGAGATTATTGGTGATGATGGTGTAGTAACCATCAAAGCGTTTGGCTTCTCTAATCTTAGCTTCATCTAATGTCAATTCTTCCGGTTTAAGCGTCATGTCCAAGTATTGATTACCCCCTTTTCGTAGAGCGGCTTTGAGTTTTGAAGGGTGTTCAAGTTTCTGCTTAAGACGGGTCAGGATGCGCGCGCGATCAGCCTGGTCCGTCTTAGTACGTTGTGGCGAGTAGGCCAGTCTTGCGTCACAAAAATAACTATGCGTTTTGGGTTTTTGTGGCGTAGTGCGTTTATCTTCACGCCCAAAAACGGCTCCTGTCTCAATGTCATGGAAGGATTCTTCAGCAAGTTTGCCAGAGTATGTCTAAAAGGTACTCGTGTCAAGTTTAAGGAAGAACGGACAGAAAGCATTTATCGCTATATGGATGAAGTAAATGCCCAA
>RECF01000034.1 GCA_007694145.1 Acholeplasmatales bacterium
CAACATGTTATGCGCATACGCGACGATTGCCCGCCCCAACCCCATCTTGCGGTAAGCGGGCGCCACACCAAGTGGGCCGATGCCGCCAAGAAGGTCATACCGGGCCGCATACTGAATATTGTGCATCAACGGGTCACGACCATGCAAGTTCGCCCGGGCAAATGCCACCAGTTCCGTACCCGCTTCGAAGACGATAAACGCATTGCCTTGTTGGCGTGTTGCGCAGTATGTATCGACTTCTTGTGCCCAGCGACTTGAAAAATGGCAAGCGATGAAGTCGCGCAGGGCGGATAAGTCCGAAGCCTCAAGACGCCGAACCGTAAAAGGATGCTTTGGAATGGTAAGCACGCCTGCGTGGTGCGCGCGATGCAAGTTGAACGCCTTACCGGTTTTCACAAACCCAAACCGTTTGAAAAAGGACAAGGCCGACGCATCAAGCAAACCCGGGGCGAGCACATGGCGTTCCTGACCGAGTATGACAGTTTTCACCCCACGTGCTTGAAGGTGCGACAGCGCGCGGCGCATCAGCTGCGTGCCAAGCCCTTGACCTCTAGCGTGTTCCATCACATGCAACAAGCCGATGTGGGCGATAGTGGGATCATCTGTATGGTGCTTGACAAAAATCCCCGCAATAAACTTCCCATCCTTTTCAAGGATTTCCGTAGCTTCCTTGTCGAGCCATGGATCGTCAAAAAGCGTATGGAAAAGGACTTCTTCGCGAAGTGGATGATGCGGGTATGTCCGATTGAAATCTGCCAATAAGTCGATCATGGTTGCCCCCTTCTAACAAAAAACCAACCCGAAGGTTGGCTTTTATTTAATCAATAAACCGTTCTTCGATGAGTTGTTCCAAAATGGGACGGACGATTTCCATCGTTTCGCGGACATTGTTTTGCTTGACGGAACTTTCAAACAAAAGCATCATCGAGCCCTCGATTTGGCCATACGCATCCGCGCCGAAACTATAGAACAAATCGTTGGATAGTTTTTGGATAACGTCCATGTGCGCTTCGACGGAGAGATCGCTGCCATAATAGCTTAAGAGGCCGAGTTCAAACTCAAGCAAGGCATCTTCAGGGTCACCGAAATATTGCATCTCGCTCCAAATTTGGAAGATGAGTTCATCGTGGATGAAGAAATCTTCAAAGCCGACAGGAATGTTTTCTTTCTCATAACCGCGGCTGATGACGTATGAGGCCGGACCGAACTGGATCATGTTGCTGTAGTTGCTCAGATCGGCGGCGGTGTGATCACCGGTGGGGAAGGGTACGAAGCCGAGGTTGTTGAAGGAACGGTTGCCGAAACGGGCATCATTGAATGCATACCAGAACTCACCATTATGGAAGACGACTCGACCATCGACGAACTCCTGTTCAACGGTCAAAGATAAACTACTTTCGCTGCGCCAGCGTACTTCATGATACAAATCCGCGACGAACTGCACGGCAGCGAGCCCTTCTTGTTCGAGCACACCGACATCGAGTTGGTCATTGACAATGAACCCGCCGTTGGCGTGGATCATGCTGTAGGACCAGTTGTAGGTCCGACCCCCGATGACATAGTGGTCCTCGCGGTCGCTCATAGCCGCATCAAGGTCTTTGGCCAAAGTTTCAAACGTCTGCCAGTTCCAGTTGCCATCAAGCCACATTTGGCTTGGCAAGTCTTTGTCATAGCCGAGTTCTTCAAGCAAGTCCATGTTGTAGTAAATACCGATGGTGTTCAAGGGCAGTAAGTCGTCATAGATGTAGTGACCATCGAGGAAACGCCCGAACTGCTTCTTCGACTCGGGGAAATCCGGATCGCCGTATTGCCCAATCAAATCGGTTAAATCGAGGATGGCTCCAGCACGCGCTAAGGTTGGGACAGACGTCGACGCCACTTGATAGATATGGCCTGCGGGGGATCCCGTTACGACATTATTGATGATCCAGCGTTCACGCGCCCCACCCCAAGTGGCATTGCTTGGGAAGCCACGATACACGACATTGATGTTGTATTTTGCCTCGACCGCTGCAATCAGGGCGATTTTGGCATCTTGGTTCAGGCCTGCGTAGCGATCACTGCGTGGATCAGCTGTCAGCGGACTGTCCGCAAAGATGATGAAGTCCTGCCCTTGCAGGTCGATGGTTTTCCCGTTGGTCGGGTCTTGGTCATTAGGATCGTCCCCGCCAAAAAGACCACAGGCGGCGAGTGAGAAAAGCATGAGAAAAGCAAGTGTCAAACCGAAAAATTTCTTCATTGTCATTCTCCCTTAAATTGGAATGGTCGTTAGGTATATTATACTGTGTTTCATTTGTCTAGTCAAGTTATCTTTCCATTAATTTCAGGCGTTTCTCACCCTAATGTAACCCATTATCCGGTGATGCCGGTTCGCTCGATGCCTTCGACAAACAAACGCTGTACAAACAAATACATAATCAAGAGTGGTGCCATGACCATGATGCCGGCCGTATTGAGGATGAGCGAGACAAACAGTGGATTTTCGGTGACATCCTGACCGACCAGTCGCCAGATGCCAAGGGTCGTCAAGGTTCCTTGAAGCCCGTGCACTAAGGTCGTCAGACGGTGGGCGAGAATCGGAAAGTCGACGTTCGCACCGCTGATGAACATGCCTGAGAAATACGAGTCGTTCCATTGCCAGACAAAGGCAAACAAAGCAACCGTCACAATCGCGCCCCTAGCATTGGGCAACATAACGGTGTAAAAGATTTTGAAAGCACTGGCACCATCGACTTGTGCCGCTTCTTCAAGTTCAAGGGGAATGCCTTTGAAAAACTGACGAAACAAGTAAATGAAGATGCCAGAGTTGATTCCCATACCTAGACCACTCATCAAAAAGATTGCACCCGGCTGGCCAAGTAGACCAGCACGGCGGAAATAGAGAAACTGCGGGAACGCGAGCGTAGCGGGTGGCACAATGATGGTCAACAGGACAAGAATGAAAAGGAGGTTGTGTCCGGGAAACTTGAAGCGGGCAAACGCGTAGCCAACAAGCGATGTCGACGCCACTTGCAGGAGGGTAGCGAAAAAGGCGAGGAAGACCGTATTTTGAAAGGCGGTCCAATAATCCAGTGCCGCCATGGCAATCCGGAAGTTCTCAATCGAAAGGGTCTCCGGAATCCAGACCACCGCGACATTGTTGATGTCTTCAGGCGCCCGAAAGGCAATGGCGACTTGCTGGATAATCGGATAGACAATCACAAAAGAAAGGCCAAAGAGGATGACAAACCGAGCAAGGGTCAACCCCAGTTGCTTGATGCGACTGGCCAGTACCCGTTGTTTATCGGGATCGCGGACTAAAACTTCCATCCCTTTACCCCACTGCAAGAACCGTTTGCTCACACGACTTCTCAACGTCGGTTTGAGGGTGATTTTTTGATCAGTCATAGCTGAACACCGACTTTCGGATAATGAGGTAGATGATGAGTAAAACAACGAAATTCATCAGGAAGAAAATCAGTGAAAGCGCCGATGACATCCCGTATGCGAATCGGTCGCTCACACGGGTGATAAACTGCGTGATCGGTGAGTTGACAAAGGTACTCACAATCGTGAAGACAATGACCGTCAAAAACATCGGGGAGACCATCGGAAAAGTAATTTTCCAAAACGACTCATACTTCGTCGCCCCCTCGATGGCCGCCGCTTCATACAAGTGGCGGGGAATCGACTGCAACGCGGCTAAGAAGACAAGGATTTGCACCCCGGAAATATTGACAATCGTGAAAATCCGTTCAACGGACAAAATCAAAAACGCAATCAGGCCACGGCCAAGCCCCATTTCCATCAGAAACGCTTGAAACGCGCGAAGCTGAAAGAGACTGTCTTCATTGGAGGCTTGCAAATAGCTGCTGAACTGGCCGCTCATTGCGATGTTGATCGCTGCGGCATTGAAGATGACAGGAATGAAGAAAATCGCCCGCACATAAGCACGCCCACGGAACTCCGTGTTGAGCAACACGGCAATAAACAGGCTGAAGATGAGCACAACTGGCAAATTAATCATCAAGTCCTGTAGTGATTCGACCATCACACGACTGAAAATCACATTGTCGATGACGAGGCTTTGAAACGCATTGATGAAGTTTTGCATGCCGACAAAGGTGGTGATGATTTCACCGCGTAGTTCAACTTCGTGAAAACTATAATAAACAGTCAAGACAAACGGATAGGCAAAGAAAATCATAAAACCAATGACCCACGGCATGACGAACACCAAACCCCAAAACTTCTTTTGTGTCAGGTAAGGCACATTCGCAAGCCGTTGCCGGATGGTGCCCCTCAGGCGTTTGATACGGTTTACTGCGACCATCTAATCCGCCTCCTTTACAATCAGGTAGCCCATCGCGGGAACCACGTTGCCCGCGTGAGCATAAGGGGTGTTCCGGTAATTGAGCAAAAGCGATAAACCATTTTCGTAGGTGACTTGAACGACATCCGCTTCGATAAATTGATGACCCGTCAACATTTGCCCATAAATCGGCAACGTCTCAAGTGTCCGATACATGTCG
>RECF01000080.1 GCA_007694145.1 Acholeplasmatales bacterium
AACCCCACAGTCATAATCGATAAGCCATACAGTGTCCCAAGCCGCCATGTCCGATAAATACGATCCTTCTTCTTCGCCCCATAGCTTTGCCCAACAATCGACAAGACCGCCACATTGAGTCCAATCGTCGGAACTAAGGCCAATTGTTCAATCCGGATGGCAATCCCATAAGCAGCCACCGTATCGGTCCCCCCATAAAGCATCACGTAATAGTTAATCACAAAAATCCCCAGCGCAATCGTTGCATTGTTAAGGGCAGCGGGAATTCCTTGGCCAAACAAGTCTTTCATCGTCACCCACGCTAACCTAGCCTCCTGCAACCGTTTGAATTGAAAGCGGGGCGACTGCCATACTTTATAGGCAAGATACACCGACCCACCCGCTTGCACAAGCACCGTTGCCAGCGCAATCCCGGCTGTATCCAGGGCCGGGATGATCCAAAAGCCAAAGATAAACAGCGGATTTAGAAGGATGTTGACGAGGGTCGCCACCATCAAGAAGTTTCGGAAAGGCTTCGAGTTGCCTTGCGCATAAAGCATCCCATTGAAGATGAAGTTGAGCATGAAAAACACATACCCAATCATGACGGTTGTCGCATAACGCAAGCCATACGATGCCGCCTCGGATTCCGCACCTTGCACTGTAAAGAGTGCTTGGGCAAAAAACGGTGCCATCACCGGAATCAAAACCCCAAAGAACACGGCAATCGCTAAAGCATTCTTGAATAGACGATGTAACTGAGCATCATCTTCTGCACCGACCGCAATGGCGACGAGTGCATTGACGCCATTGCCAATCCCTGCGGCCAGCGCCAGTAACAAGAAAAAGACCGGAAACGCCAGCGTCATCCCGGCAATCGCATCGGTTCCGATGCGTCCAGCATAAAAACTATCCACCACATTAAATAGCGTACTGAACAAAAAACCCAGTGCCGCTGGAACGGCAAGCCTTCTTATATGCCGGCTGATTTCACCCTTAGCCAATGTGCTATCTTTTTTCATCACTGCCACCATGAACTCTCTTTATGTTTATCTTTATTATGATACCGACTGGCCGTTAAGGCAAACTATGTGCCTAATAAGTTCCCAATCTCACGTATCAGACCATGAATTACATGTGTGAAAAATCATCCAAAAATGCTGAACCTTAATTTCCCTGATAAATATCTAAATGATATCTTAAAAGCACCTTGTTTGAGAAAACTTTCAAAAAAAACTTTTGCCCTTATCCCAACAAAAATCCCCCGTTGTTTGTTTAGAAGGTGAACGCACCAAAAAAAACAAACAAAAACGGAGGAAAAAATCATGTTAAAAAAAGTATGGATGTTTGCATTACTGTTTGTCTCTCTTGGCCTTTTCACCGCCTGTACAGCGCAGGATGACCCAGCCCAAGAAACCACTTATCGTTATTTGTCGCTGACGCTCAACCCTTCGATTGACATTTTGATTGATGAGGAAGAGAAAGTTGTTCGCATCGCCTTAAACAACGAAGCGGCCGAAACCGTCGCCGGTGATACCGCATTCATCGGGATGCACTACCTCGATTTCCTCGATGCTTGGCTTGGACTCCTTGAAGACGTCGGCTTCCTCGATCAGGACACCGTCTCGATTCTCTTCATCGGTGGCACCGAGGACATCATCGATCCTTCAAAAGTCCGCATCAACCGTCGCCTACTCGATCAAAACTTGCCCGCCGTCCTTGAAGAAATCCGCGCCTTCAATCCGCACTTGCTTGACCATGCAGAACGCACCCGCATCACCGAAATCCTTGAAGCACACAACATCGACGACTACGGTAAAGTGCGCATGGCTATGGCTTTCCAAATGGCCACGTCATGGGACGAAGACTATTTCGAAGAACTCATTCAAAAACCGATTGACGAACTGCTCGATATGGTTGAACCCGTCATGGCCGAACGGCTTGAACAGTTCAACACCACCCGCCTTGAAGAAGCGCGTCGCCTGCGTGAAGCGTTGATCGCTCAAACAGCTGCCTATCGGGATGCCCGGCAAGAACTGCGCGACAACACCCCGCCTGACCAACGTGGCCCCATAGGTCGTCCACTCTTAGACCAAAACCGGATTGATGAAATTCTTGAAGAAGAACTCGATGAATGGATTGAGGCCCAACGCCTCATCCGGGCACAAATGCTCGAACAAGCCCGCCAATGGCTCGATGAGCATCAAGAAGAAGACCCCGACTTCCCCAATGATGACCCCGTCAATGAACATAATCCAGGTCAAGACATGGAATAGTATGATGGCCGCTTCGGCGGCCTTTTTTATGCTTTGAACCCATAAAAAAAACCGGTTTCCCGGTTTCGCGCGATTGACCGAAGGCATGGCCCATATCCCCTCTGAACCATCCGAACCATGTCGGTGCGGCCATTTTTATGTCCATGCCTTCGGTATCGTCGCAGTTCCTTATGTGCCAAATCCAAAGGATTCAGCTTAAACCGTCAAGCGGTGCGCACGTTACGCATACGCCCTGTTGGTGTATAAGGTAGTCATGATATACGACCTTCACTTGTATGAAACGCCATATATTCATATTATAACCAAACGTTACGCATTTGTGAAGTCTTTTAGCTTAATTTTTTGTAAGGTTTGCGAAACCCCTGGCGTTTCAGAGTCGTTTCAAAGTAGTTAAAATCGCGTTTTCGTGCTGATTTTAGCGGTTGTTTTAGTTCCACTTGAAGCGGTATGCTCATGATCCGTGTGCTGCCGTGCATGGACATGTCGGTGCGGCTGATCTTCTGCTGTATTCTTGCAGTGATTAAACACACCGTGTGAACAGGGTTCGTTTTGAAAGGATGATTGACCGCATGATGTTGTTGCAAAGACGAACCTTTTTCATGATGCACCACTGCTTGACTGTCCAGTTTCACCAGGTGTGCTGTATCTGCGTGAACAAGTGATCAAAAGTTCGTTGAAACGTCGCTAACAATATTTTGAGAACGTAACGATACCAGCTTGAATCACGTGATATCTTATAACGGATACCCAAAGCAAAAAAGACCCCGAGAACACGGTGCGTTCAACGCATTGTGTGCTTGGGGTCTTTGCCTAGTGGTCAGTCTAGAAATCTTATCTAAAGATCAATGACCATGCCAACCTCATCGTCATACATTTTGCCGTTACGGACAAAGCCATAGTGCAGATAGAACGGATAGGGCCCGTCTTCGCGGTCCGTACAGCTGAGCACCATCGTCTTGTAGCCTTGCTCAAGACCGAATGCACGCAACTGATCGAGTGTTGCCCGTGCATAGCCCTTGCCTTGATGCGCACCACCCATCATGAACCGCCAGAGAAAATAATCCGTTTCCCCTTTGGCGATGCTCTGCGCATCGGGTAAAAACACCATGAAATACCCAATCAGTGTGTCTTCGTCATAGATGGCGCGTTGATAGGCATTGTTAGGATGCATGCTGGCTTCTGCGATGCTGTAAAGATTCGATGCGACACATTGCTTTTGAATGTCGCTCAACGTATCCGTCAAACAGATGACGGCATCAAAGTTTTCCTCAGTGATTGGCTTGAACACTAAATTCATGCTGGTTGCCTCGCCTTCTTCAGGTATTTTCAGTACTTAAGTGCCATCGTGTAGGTCGGCTTAAAAGCCGCAAACCCCAGTCTTTCATACAACCTGATCGCCGGATTGCCCGGCGTTACATTGAGCCGGACATAGGGATAGTGATGACTCGCACGGCTGAGTACTGTCTTTAGCACCCGCGTGCCGATGCCTTGACCTTGTTTGTCAGGCATCACAACCAAATCAAGCAAAAACGGCTGATCTTCCCATTGCTCAACGAGTACGGCCGCAATGACACGATTTCCTTCACGGATCATAAACGACAAGGTCTCATCATGCCCTTTCAGCTGATCAGCCAGTAAGGTCTCGTAGTATGAAGCCGGACGGGTTTTGATACTTTCAAGCGTATGGGCTTGATATACCTCGGTATAGAGGCTGACAAGTGTCGCTTTGTCCGCAGCCGATACAGGGTGCATGCTCAACCCTGCTGGCCATTTAACTGGATAGGTCTCCGTATGGGCCGCCATCGCTTGTTCACCATTGACAACCTTGAAACCTGCCTGACCTAGCCAGTCGCGGTGCGCGCCGCTGACACCATAAAAAGTTAGCGGTGTCCCCGCTTCAGTGCGCTGCGCCGCATCGTCAAGCAAGGCACGCCACAACTTTGATTCTTCGGCATAAGGCATCGCAAAAACCATGCCCGTCCAGCCATCTTCAATGAGTGCCCCGCCCATGACGATGTCATCGACCGTGAAAAACACCGGTGTGTCGGCCAGCTCTTCATACAAAGCGCTGGTCGCCTTGAGCGAAGTCCCTGGCCATAGTGGGTCGTGGGTCACCCGGTAAAGCGTGTAGTACTCAGCAAAACGTTGTTTTGATACGGTGGTTTTATTCATCTTATGAACCTCCTCATGATGTCTTGTGCATGAAAACACCCGGCATCGGCCAGGCGTTGTTTCAACCGTGTGTCCGTGTTAGAGCAGGCGGTCGCCCTCTTCTTTTGGTGCTTGTGGTTTGCGTGGTTTCTTGAAGCGGCGGTAAAGGATGAAACCCGCGCCGCCAACCGCACCGAAAAAGAACGCAAAGGGCAACACGGCCGCTATGACGATGACCGTGCCTTGCAAGAACGCACCCAAGGCTTCCACCCCATCGGTGAATGCCGTTATGACCCGGTTACCAAAGGGCAGGCGTTCTGCGATGGTGCGTTGGTATATATAGAGATGGACTTCACTGTAATCGACGAGACTGTCGAACTGGTTCAACGCACCTTGCACGACTTGTCGCTCAATCTGAAGGTCGTTCAGTCTCTCGTTAATCAACAACATATCGGCAAAGGTTTCAGCTAGGGCCATCATCGCAATCAGCGCATCGATTTCGGCTTCAATGGCCAGCAGTCGGATGGTCTGGTTGGTGTACTCGAGGGAGACATCCCGCGCTGACCGTTCATAGTCCACCCTGTCATAAGTTTGTTCAAGTGTTTCGATGAATGCGTCGAGTCGGTCAGTCCGAATCCGCGCCGTAAAGCGCGCATAACGACTACTGATCGATTCCTTGTCGAACCATTCATCCCCTGCTAGCATCGCCCGCACATCGGCAATGGCGCCATCGATGTCATCGACACGAAAATGCATATCCACCGTATAAATGATTTTTCGCTCCGGTGTGGTTTCGTGTGCCAGTGGCTGTTCGCCACTTCCATCTTGTCCATCCTGCGGCAACCGGCCTTCATCATATGAGGCTGAACAGCCCATGAAAATCATCGCAATCATCGCCAATAAAATCACAATAATCGCCGCAACAAGCAACCCAATACCTTTTTTAGACATCGACATCCACCTTCTTCTCTTTTAAATGGGGGAGGCGCACTTTAAGCGCTTCATAAAAGCCTTCTAAGTCTTGTGGGGCAATGTACGTGGTGCCCCGCAAGGCCCCTTTGTTTTTCTCTTTGATTTCAATGCGGCGCACACTAAGCGCCATCGACGACAACAGATTTTTCGCAAGACGGACTGACGCGATCTGTTCATAAGGAATTTTTTGGTGAATGAACAGGATTTTGATGTGCAGATAGGCGTCTTCAAGGGCATAATAACTCCCTAACGTCAGCCAGAGAACAAACAGTCCATACAACAAGGCAGCGCTGATTAAAATCCCCTGTGCCCCGGCAGTTTCCTCAAGAAACATGGGCCACAAGATGGCAGGAATCGGAATCAACAACACCACCCAAAATAACAGGTCTACTTTCGCACGTGCCCGCATGAAACCACCGCTTCTTTACACGTATTTTTTCGGTTCTCACCCGTATTGTATCATATGCCCTTTAAAAAACAGTCCCCCTTTTCTCAACTTGCATGGAAAAAGCCCTTTTGTGCACACCCATGAAGGATTTAATCCCACTAGGCAATGTGGTAAACGGTATCATCTTTCCGTCCAAACCAGAGCCATGCGCCCCTTCAATGCCGTGACTTGTTAGGCTTTCCCCCATCTAAACAACCGAACTAAGCCGTTTTTTGCATCCCAATCCCCTCGATCACACGCCCATCACTCGGCGCGATGCCCAGATGCGTGTCATAGACAGGCAGGACCAAAGCGTGCTATAATGCAAGCGATATCTAAAGGAGTGATCCCCATGTTTCGACGTTTACTGCTTGCAAGTCTGACTGTTCTCATGCTTGTGACACTCAGTGCTTGTTTTTTATTCGGAAGTGATCCCGAAGAACCCGATGTGATTGACTTTGCCTCGCTTTATCCCAACCACGGCAACTGGTATCAGTTGTTTGTCCGCAGCTTTGCGGATAGTTCTGGCGATGGTGTCGGTGATTTTCGTGGTATTGCCGAAAACCTCGATTACTTTGTCGACCTCGGCATCGATGGCATTTGGTTGATGCCGATTCATCCGACCTCTTCAAAACACGGCTATGATGTCGAAGACTTCTTCGCAATCAATCCCGAATACGGGACGATGGCTGATTTTGAGCATCTGCTCGCCGAAGCTGCCAAACTCGACATCAAGATTATCATCGACTATGTCTTGAACCACACATCCGAAAAACATCCCTGGTTCACCGCCTTCAAAAACGGTGAAGCGCCCTATGACCAGTTTTACCACCGTCAATCAAGCAGTTCAAGACCGACCACCCTTGGATCATGGGGTCAGTCAATCTGGCATGGTCTCGGTGGCAACCAATGGTATATCGGCTATTTCGGTGGTTATATGCCCGATCTCAACTGGAACAACCCTGTCGTCCGCGACAAGATGGTAGAAATCGCCCACTTTTGGCTAGAAAAGGGTGTGGCGGGTTTCCGTCTTGATGCGGCGATGCACATCCAAGGCATCGGTAAAGTGCCTGCCGGCATTTCACCAATCGATCAAACAAAGTTTGAACTCGAGTATTTTGAGTTCCATGTCAAAGATGTCTATCCCGATGCCTATATCATCGGTGAGGTGTGGACAGCGTTCAGCACCTATGTTGAATTCTTTGACGTGATGGACTCGGTCTTCCACTTCGATTATGCCAACTTGGCCATCAATGCCATCAATGCCGGTTCGGCCCATAACTATGTCAATCAGGTCATCAACTGGGAAAACGCCACGCAGGCTCGTAAAGACCCGGTCATCTCGGCCCCATTCTTGCGCAATCACGACCAGGATCGGCTTGCGACCGACCTCAGTGGCGATCCGGGTAAGTTGCGTCTTGCGGCGGAAATGCTTTTGACTGTCCCTGGCAATCCGTTCCTCTACTATGGTGAAGAGCTCGGTGTCAAAGGCAACCGCTCTGGCACCGCACCCATTTGGGATGAGTCGGTGCGTCTGCCGATGCTCTTTGATAGTGCCTACCGGACCACCTGGCCCATCAACGACTGGAACTACCACGATCCGTTCAATGGTGATGTTGCCAGTGTTGAAGCCCAACAAGCCAACCCCGATTCCCTCTGGCACGTCTATGCTCGCCTCCTTAACTTAAGACAAGACACGCCCGCCCTCCGTTACGGTCGCATGGTTGCCTACCCCGGCAACACGGGGGCTTTCCAGGCGTTTTACCGTATCTATGAACACGATGACTTCCGGGAAATCGTGCTCGTCATCCACAACTTGAGCAACAGCGAAGTCACCGTCTTTGAACAAGGTGAAGCCCTCTATTATACCGAGCACACCTATGCAGGCAAACTCGCCCCGCGTAGCACGGTCATACTCCGGGTGCCCGATGCCCTCATCGACCAATTAGGCGAATAAGTCATGGACCAACCTAAACTCTATGAACTGTTCACCACACCCCTCTACCGCCCGGAACGCTTTACCGCGCTTGCAAAGCTGAAACTGCCTGTCTTCATCCTTTACTTCATCTTGCTCAATCTTGTCATGTACAGTCCCCTGAGCTTTTCGGTCCTATCGATGAATAACTTCGATACGCGGATGCTTGGCATTGACATCACCGAAGATATCCCCGCCTGGTTTCCCGGTGAGCTCCCGGGTGATTGTCGCATTCACGACTGGCAGTTGCTTTGCCATGACGATACCGTCCATACGTTTGTTTGGCCGTATCAGGGCACTGATTATACGGTGACAATCAATGCCCCTGTCGGGGCCGACCTTGACACCGCCCGTTCCGTCGTCTTTAAACGGGACACGCTATCGCTCACACTTGAAGAAAACCAAACCTTTGTCATTCCTTACAATGGTTTCGATTTCGTCGATTTCGAAGACGTCCGTACGATGCAGCCTGACGATGCGGCCATGTTGTTTACAAATGGCTTCTTGAGCGGCCTTGGAAGGTATGCTGTCTTACCCCTGCTTCTTTATAGCGTCGGGGGCTTGATGCTTGCCAATATCATTTTCATCCTCTTGATGAGTGCTGCGACGATGCTGTTTCGAATCGGCATGCCCGGATTCCCGAACTTTGCGACCATGCTCAAGCTCTTCGTGATTGCCACCACCCCCCCGGCTATCATCGTCTTCGTGCTCGGCTTGCTCAATATGACCGCCTTTGCCACCTTAGCCTTCAACTTCATCACCCCGCTCGCCGCTTTGCTTATATATAGACGAAACAGCCAAAGTCTCCAAAACTGACCCGACCGTGCCTAGCGCGGTCTTTTTTGTAAAGGTTTTCTTTTTCTTGAGAGCCCCTGATGAAATATGAAACCGATTGCAGTACGCTTCCCACCTTATTATATTGAAAAAGCGCTATCATTCGTGTTAAGGTTAAAGTATCTCAGCATGTCTTGCTTCAATCGAACTAAAAATAGTATAGGAGGACACTTATGAAGAAAGTTTTTACACTCATGACCCTGATGACCTTGTTCATCACGCTGTTTGCGGCCGGTGCCTTGCGCATGAGCGCCGAAGAAAACGGCACAACTACAGTTTGGTTCCTGAACAGCGAAGGCTGGACAGACATCAACGCCTATGCCTTCCCCGACGATCCACTTGGTGGTTGGCCCGGCACACCTGCCACGCAAGATGGCGACACAGACTGGTGGTCAGTCGATGTTGTACTGGCTGATCCTTTTAACATCATTTTTAATGGTGAAGGCGGCCAAACCGCCGACATCCCGTTGCTCAATGACACCGATGTCTACATCACCGTACTCGGTGAAAAATTCGCCACGCGCGAAGCGGCTGAAGCTTCACTCGATGCTGAACGTGAACCGACCACTGTCTGGTTCTTGAACAGCAACGGCTGGACAGACATTAATGCTTTCGCCTTCCCTGACGATCCACTTGGTGGTTGGCCGGGTACCGCAGCCACGCAAGATGGCGAAACCGACTGGTGGTCGGTGGATGTCATCATCCTGCCGGGCGTCAAAATCATCTTCAATGGTGAAGGCGGCCAAACTGGTGACATCGAACTCGTCAACGAAACCGATGTCTACTTGACAGTCCGCAACCAACGTTTCGACAGCCGTGAGGCGGCTGAAGCGTCACTTGAAGAACCCGAGCCTGAAGCACCGCGTAAAGTCATCGTCCATTATCATCGTTGGGATGGCGACTATGAAGGCCGTACCGTTTGGACATGGAATACTGGTTGGAGTGAACCACCGATTTATCAAGGTGAACCCAGTGACTTTGGTACCACCTTTGAAATCGGCATCGGCGATACCGCCGGTGATGAAATTGGTTTGATTCTGCGCTACGGTGATGGTTGGGGCAATGGCCACAACGACCGTGACGGTTGGATTCCAGCTGACGGTGGCGACAAAGAAAACAAGGCTATTACTATCCGTGATGACGAAGGCGAATTTGTCGGCTTCGATGAAGACGGCATCAAACATGTATTCGTCTATGAAGGGTCCAATGAAGTCATTTATCAGGACGACTATGTCGGCCCGCTCAATGAAGGCTTCGGCACCCTCGCTGTCATCTACTTCGACCCAACACAAGAGTACGAAGACTGGAACATTTGGAACTGGGGCGTCGGATCTGGTGGAACCTCATCGAATGCGGGTCCATTTGTAGATACCGGTGTTGCTTTCCAAGGCAATCTTGGTGTCGACGGTCAGTCCGTCAACGATCCTTACTTCAAAGTTGCACACTTCCAAATCGCCCCTGATGCCGATGATTTGATGGGCTTCATCGTCCGGACAGACGGCTGGGCGAAGCAATGTGAAGAAGACCTCTTCATCGATATTTCCGACGTCCAAGGTGAAGGCTTCAAGACGGTCTTCTATATGGCTAATAGCTGCGAGTTCATCGAAACATTCGAAGAATTCGAAGCCGAAGCGTTTGCGTTTGTTATTGAAACTTTGCAAGCCCTTGATCCCCTTTCAATCAGCCTTGGGTTCAACAAGCCTATCCGGATTCGCCTTGCTGGCGAAGACATTTTCACCCTTGACTGGTTCACACTGACCGACAAAGACGGCAACGTCATCCCGATTGAGAACGCAAGCTTCGTCGCCGATGAAAACAGCACCAACGGCTTCACGCTCATTCTCAATCAAGCAAGTCCACTCCGTGGGGACGCCTCACCTTACACCCTCGTCTTTGACAACGGTGACGAAATGCTTGAGGATACCTTCGAGATTCCTTCAACCCCACCGACTATCTCCATCGCCGGTGCTCGTACTGTCAATCTTGAAGTCGGTGACGTCTACGTCCTGCCGACCTTCTCAGCCACCGAGCATTTGGCAGATTCTTCCGTACCACTTTACAATGTACGCGTCAAAGAAGGCTCCCATACGGTTGATACACGCAATGCCGGCGTTTACCAAATCGTCATCATCGCCGTCGACCGTTTCAGCAACGTGACGGAAGAAACCATTACCGTCACGGTCATCGACCCGTGTGCCATCATCATCGACAATGGCGATGCAGCCGGTTGTAATGGTCAAAGTCTCGGCAACTACGAAGACATGAGCGCCATGACCGTCTTCGCCCGTGCCGCCACGCTGGTCCTGCCTTTGATTGCTGTCATAAGCGCCGGTGCATTCATCAAGATGCGCCGTGGACAATAAGGAGGTATTACGATGACATTAATTAGAAAATTAAGCCTGTTTGCAGTTATCGCCCTGTTCTCCTTCATGCTTTTCAGCTGTGAAGAAGCCGAAGAATGTATCGATCGTTCGGCAGAGGGCACCCTCTATAACTTCTTCGACCCCACTGCGGGCGATGAAGTCGTCATCACCGTCTGGCTTGACAATGAGTCGTATGCCAGTGCCTTGATCAATGCGTTTGAAGCCGCTAACCCCGGCTATCGCGTCAACTTTGTCGAAGTCGGCTCAGTCGACACCCGTCAACGTCTTGAGCTCTTCAGTGGCTCAACCGCTGCGGCCGACATCGTCGTGTTCCCGCATGACCACATCGGTCAAGCGTTGAACTCGAACTTGCTGTATGAGATTACCGGCAGTCAAGCACTCGACTTGCAAAACCGGATGATCAGCAGCGCCATCCAAACTGCAACCGCATGTTATGACATGGTTGCTAACCGCGTCATCCCATGTGAAGGCGATGCCCAAAGCTTCCTCTTCGGCGCCCCGCTTTCTGGCGAATCTGTCGCCTTGTTCTACAACAAAACACTTCTTGAAGAGTTGACTGGCTCACCTGAACCTGCTGGCTCATTTGAAGAACTGCTTGCACAAGCTGAACTTTACATGGATCAAGTCGACGGCCTCTTCATCGGTCTTGACGTCGGTAACGCTTACGACATGCACTTTTCGGCCACATCTTTCGGCTTTGAACTGTTTGGACCAGACTTCAACGATGCTACTCAGTCCAACCTGAACTCACAAGCGATGATCGATGCTTTGACTTGGCTCAATGGCACTGTTCGCCCAGCCATCTCACCCAATCCACTCAACTCAGGTGACCTAGACGGTGAATCAAACCGTACGCGCTTTGAGTCCGGTGAAATGCCTTATATCGTCGATGGTCCTTGGTCCATCAGCCGTTACATCGAAGCCGCTGCGATCAATGAGTTCGAATTTGGTGTCGTGCAACTGCCTACTCTCGATGGCCAACAACCTGTCACTTTCTCAGGTGTACAAATCGCTGCTGTATACAAAGGCACACGCAACCCTGATGCAGCGTTCCGTTTCCTTGAGTTCATGACGAGTACTGAAGGTCTCGCCATCATGTACCAAACCACCAACAAACTGCCGGCTCTTGAAGATCCTTCATCTGTACCGGGTGTAACCGAAGACCCCTACCTTGGCGGTATCAGCGCCCAACTTGTCTTCTCACATCCAATGCCAATCATTCCGGAAATGGGTTTCTTCTGGCAAAATGCTGGAACGATGTACTCAACCGCCTGGAATGGTACGAGAACACCTGAAGGCGCCGCCAATACTGCCGAAGACGGCTTCCGTGGTCAGGCCGGATTACTCGACTAATTTAACACGCATTAAGATATGCACATCCGAATAGGCCATGATCCGTCATGGCCTATTCTCTCAATGTGAAAGGGTTGTGATTCATGAAACTTGATACGGTGATTATCGCACTCAAAACTGTGGCATCTGCGCTGGTCTGGGGACTCGGACAGCTATTCAACCGGCAATGGTTGAAAGCTCTGTTCTTTTTTGCTTTCTTCGCCTTGTTCATTAGCATCGAGTTTGTCTTTACCGGAAACTACGGCAAGGAATTCGATTTCTTTGAGCGGGTTCCTGGCCGCGATCTCACGGTTGAGACAAGCAAGGGCTACGTGCTTGAGTACTTTTACAATTTCGATCTCGATCCCGATGGAACGGCGCGCTACAACGACCCGACCTTCCTCGAGTATGTCGCTGAACTAAATGGTCTAGAATTTGCTGCTGAGCCTGGGGTCCTTCCACCGCGCTTCATCGATCCAAATACCGGTATGGAAACCGCCCCAGAAGGCCGTGCGGTACGCTTTACAACCGACGACCTTTATATTTATATGGGCTTGCGTCTCCAACAACTGGCCGATGAACTTGATGTGGCCGAGTTGATTGAACCGGTCGCTGAAGAACGGGCGCTTGTAGAAGTGGCTGTACGAGCCGAACGTGCCTTGCGCGAAGAGGCCAACCGGGTCATGTTGCAAGACCCGATGCATCCAACCAATATGACCCACCAGATCCGCATACTGGCCATTGAGCGCAGCGGTCTTGATCCAGATGATCCGGACTTTGTCGAAGCGGATCTTGAGGCTTATATCGCTTCGAACCTGGCCATTTTGCAAAACGACGCGCGTAGCGCGTTACTTGAAGAACGTGTCGAAGCAGTTCGCGAGACGCTTTATCCGGATATTTTTGATCGTTCACGGCGCACACACTTCAATAATCTTTACACCAACTACCTCCGTGAACTGTATGGCGATCAGCTGTTGGCCTTTGATGACATTATCGCTTTCAAAAACAACTTGCAAGGCGGACTGACCAGCGGTCGCGACAACTACAACTCCAACGACTACAACCGGATGCTCCTCCGTCTTTACTTTGCGTTTGACGAAGCCGATTTTGAACGCTATGAAACGCAAATCAACAACTTCTTTTATGAGCAAGGTGGCTTTTTCCTCAAAGGTTTTTGGGGTGTCGTCACCCTCGGTGAAACACCACAAAGGACGGTTTTTGAGCACCGCATTTTCGACTTCTTCCTCCCTAGTACAGCCCAGCGTACGTTTGAAAGCCGCAGTATCGAACTCGCGGGTCATCACTCCACGCAACTGTTGCTTAGAGGTTTGATTTCGACGCTTTTGTTCGCTTACTTTATGATTGTCTACATTTGGAACATCCGCGATGCGCTGAAAACGGCTAAAACCATCCGAAAAACCAAGCAGGTCCCTGACCAAGTCGAATACTTCAAAGATGTCTATGAAGATGCCTTCGAGTACATCGTCTTGATGCCGGCGCTTGCCTTGGTGACCTTTATCTCACTCATGCCGATTCTCTTTGGTATGTTTATCGCCTTCACCAACTACAACATCCGCCATATTCCGCCCGGCCAGCTGATTGAGTGGGTCGGCTTTGCCAACTTCCGCCTCATTTTCACCTTGGGGCGTGAGGGGGGGCTACCTTTTGGTCAAGTATTCTTCCAGGTGCTCTGGTGGACCATTATCTGGGCGATTTTCTCGACCCTCACCTGTTTCTTTGGTGGTTTCTTCCAAGCCGTCATCCTCAACAACAAGCGCGTGACAAACCGAAAAGTCTGGCGGGCCTTCCTCATTCTGCCCTGGGCGGTTCCGGCCCTGATTTCACAAATGATCTTCCGGGTCATGTTCGCCGATACCGGCTATATCAACTCGGTGCTTGAAAACATCGGACTCTACGATCTCTTGCATCGCTTCGGTATGCTCGGCAGGCCGTTTGCGGAAGCAGGAGAAGGCTTACAGCGTCTACTTTACTTCGGGGACTCACAAATTCAGTGGCTCAGCAACGAAGCGAACCCCTGGTTTGTCCGGACTTTCCTGATTTTCCTGAACATTTGGCTTGGCTTCCCGTTTTTCATGGCCTTGATGAGCGGTGTCATGACCAGTATCGACAGGTCGCTTTATGAAGCGGCCTCGATTGACGGCGCGACCGGCAGCCAGCAGTTTTGGTACATCACGATGCCACTGGTGCTCTTTGCGACCAGCCCGCTCCTCATCATGACCTTTGCGGGGAACTTCAACAACTTCGGAGTCATCTACTTCATTACCGGTGGCGGCCCCGGTGGCGACTTCACGACCGCCTTTGCAGGCGGTACAGATATTTTGATTTCCTGGATTTACAAGCTCACGACCGATCAGGAGATCCGCTGGTACTCGATGGCTTCTGTCTTTAGTATCCTCATCTTCCTAATTATCGGATCGATTTCGGTGTGGAACTTTACCCGTACCCGCGCCTTCAAGGAGGTGGACTAGATGGTCACGACCGTACTTGCCATTTATGTTGCCTTAGTCCTACTCTTCACCCATCAGAGCCTGGTGTCATCTTACGCTGAAAAGAAAGGTTACCATGGCGTGAAACCCACTTTGATCGGCTTATTGCCTGGCTTCGGCTTCTATTATTATGCCAAGCTTGTCACACCAAGGCGCAAAATCAGTGCCTACGCGATTCGTTCGGTCTTCCGCATCAAGAACATGCTCGGCACGATGTTCATCTATGCCGAGCTGGTGGCACTCGTCGCCATCGTTCTCGTACCGATCGTTTATGTCATCGGCACGAGCCTCTCGCCCACATCAGGGCTACCGCGGTCCATCTGGCCGAGCAATCCGACTTTGAAGAACTTCCGCTTCCTGCTCACCGGTTCAGAAATGTACGGTGGCCGTGAAGTGACAACCAATTTTGTCAACTGGTACTGGAACACCTTGCAAATTGCTTTCTTGACCATGGTGTTTGCCGTCTTGTTTATCACCGGCACCGCCTACGTCTTCGCCCGCTACAAGTTCAAGGGCAAAAAAGCGGGTCTGATGGCCATTCTCATCTTGCAAATGTTCCCAAGTTTCCTCGCTTTGATCGCCATCTTCACCCTATTTGAAACGTTCAACCTGCTCGATCAGCCCCGTGCACTCGTCATCATCTACACCTCCGGGGCCATCCCCTTCAACGTCTGGTTGATCAAAGGGTACTTGATGGGCATTCCGAAAGAACTCGATGAATCGGCCCGTATCGACGGCGCGAACAAAATGCAGATTTTCTTCAAGATTATTCTGCCGCTATCGGTCCCGATTATCAGCTTTGTGGCTGTGACGCAGTTTATGGCACCATGGATGGACTACATCTTGCCGTCCTTCCTGATTACCAGCCCGGAAAACTGGACCCTCGCCGTCGGCATCTTCGCCTTCATCACCGACCAGACACGTATCAACTATCCGGCTTTCGCGGCGGCGGCGCTTCTCGTTGCCATTCCGATTACCATCATCTACGTCGCCTTCCAGCGCTTCCTGATCGAAGGGATTACCGCCGGCGCCAACAAAGGTTAACCCCTGTATGATAAAAGACGTCCGAAACGCATGTGTCAATGCGTTCAGACGTCTTTTTATTTTGGTATAAGGGGAAAGTTTAGGCTCCGGGGAAACGACGGGATTTAAGCAACATAACCCCACCGACTGCCAAAGCAGGGATTATCACAGAGAGTGATGCCAACCCGATGTGCCAACCGGTGATCTCACCGCTGAAGAAACCGAAGCAGCCACCGCCATCAGGGTCTGGGGTGGGCTCAGGCGCCGGTGGGGGCCATTCGGCACCACGGGCAAGCCGGTAAAGAACCACGGTTTCATTCGGGCGCAACTCAAGCGTGTTGCCAGACACAACATCGATGGTCTCAACACCAGCCGTGTCACGGTTAACAATCATGTTCCACTCCATGTTCAGAAGATTGAGGTAACGGGTCGCGGTTGCATTGTTAAAGGCGACGAGCGTGTACTCCCAAGCGGAATCCGGGTCATAAATGAAGAAGGAGACAAGCCCCGCAGTATCGGCGGTCACGTTGAAGTCTAGACGTTCGCGAATCAAATCCGCTGTTGGGTACGTGAAGACATCGATGTTGCGACGAATCTGAATCAGCCCTTGGTAATAGCTGAAGACATCATAGTGATCAACTTTCCAGTTCCAGTCAATTTGGTTGGATGCATCCGGGCTACGGTAACTGTTGTGGTCAAAGCGACGTTGGCTATCGCATTCGCCTTGCGGGACACCACTGATGACGACACACGGCTTGGTGCGCATCATCTCCGCACCGCCGTGGATGAATGCAGTCCCCTGACCAAGCAAGACAATCGCATTGGCTTGTTTTTGCATGTGCTTGACCGCTTCAAACGGTGTACCTGCTTGAACAGAAAGCATCAGTTTGTCATGCAACGTGTTGTTATCGTGGGCTGAAACATAATTGACAGCTTGATAAGGTTGTTGGGCCCAAGCGCCTTTAGGTAAGGCAGCTAAGCTCAAGTGCTGGTGGGCTATGCCACCAACAAGACCAAGCTTGATCCGTTCATTCATGTTACCTTGGCCTTGCACAAAGCCACGGCTTGAGGCATCAAAGACACCCCCGCGGACACCGTCACGTGTATCATCATTGAAGACGCCGATCCCTGGCATCCGGTGCAAATTGAAATTATCGGCCGCTTCAGCTGCAGCGAGGTTTGACCCACCTGCATCCCATGGTTCACCAAAAATTAAAATGGTCTCGTCAATGGCATGCAAGGCTTGTTGGATTTGGTTCATCGTCTCCACGTCATGCAGGCGCATCAGGTCGAAACGGTAGCCACTGATATTGTACTCTTCCGTCCAAAAGACCAGTGAATCCACCATCAGTTTTCGCATCATCGCCCGTTCACTGGCGGTTTCATTACCGGTACCCGAACCGTTGCTAAAACTGCCGTCGGAATTGAAGCGGAAATAATAGCCAGGGACGAGTTTTTCGAAGTTTGAGTCCCCGCTAGTAGCGGTATGGTTATAGACGACATCGAGAACAATCCGGATATCGTGATCATGGAACGTTTGCACGAGTTGCTTGAACTCTTCAATCCGCACCGAACCGTCAAACGGATCGGTCGCATAAGATCCTTCAAGTGTATTGAAATGAAGCGTCATGTAACCCCAGTTGAAAACAGTATCCATCCGGTCACGGTAATCCGGGTCGTTGATGCGACGTTCATCAATCGCCATGCCGATGTCATGGACCGGTAAGAGCTGCACATGGGTCACACCGAGATCAACGAAATGGTCAAAACCGGTCTTAACACCAAGGTAACGGGTCCCCGTCTCCTGGAAACCGAGATACTTACCACGCCAAGCTTCTGTGCCGTTCCATGTTGCGTGACTCGTATAGTCGCGAATGTGCGCTTCATATATGACAGCTTCATTCCGATGGGTGATGTTATCGGGAAAATCACCATAGACCCAACCATCAGGATTCAAACGGTTAAAGTCAACCACCATGCCTCGTTCACCGTTAATACCCGTCGAACGGGTATAGGGGTCAACCACATCACGGTGATTAAAACGGCCATTCTGCACATCAAACGTGTAATAGACACCATGCAAGTCACCTTCGACGACCGTTTGCCAAACACCACGACCAACCTGGGTCATTTCTTGTGTCAAATACGGCGTGTCGGTCCCGACTTGACCATCGAAATCCGTTTCATCCCCGCGGTGACCGTGCGTATAAAGGTTCAAAGTCAGTGCGGTAGAGACCGGCGCCCAAATCTTGAATGTCGTGCGCTCAGGGGTGTAAAGGGCTCCGAGTTCACCGTCATAGGCAAATGCGTCATTAAACGCATCGCTATCATAGATACCGCTGAAACCGATGTCATAGGTTTGCGGATCACGCGCATCCTCAAAATCGACTTCGATGGTGTAGCTTTTTGTCAAGTCAGCCTGTTGCACAAGCCGGACTGAACCACGCATGCCAACCATGTTGAACTGTGTGGTATCCACTGGTTCGCCATTAGCACGTACAGTCACTTGCTCAGCACGCAATGTCTTGCTTGACTCAAACTCAATCACATTGGTATTCATAAAATCCACCCGCATCAGCCGATGCGAGAGGTCCACTTCATCCAGTCCGTAATAGACCGTAGGATCCTGACTAACAAGAAACACCTCCACAACGCCGTTTTCATCGGGATTGCCCATATCGATGAACAAGTCCTGCGCGACATCTTTCGTCCAGTCACCTTGACGGACGATAACGCCAACGCGCGTGGCGTCTTCTAGATGGGTTCCGGCCAGATCATACACCAGTTGGCGTGAGCCAGTATCTTGGTGAAAACCGTTGAAGGCGATGTTTTGTCCGCCTCCTTGGATGGGTCGATCTTGCCACAGCCAAAGTGACCAAGGACCGTAGGCACCGTCGAAACGGTGATAGTTGACAATCAAGGTGGTGGCGGACTGGGCGCGAACACTGACACCACTCAGCATGAGAACGCTTACCACCAAAAACATGAAACCAAGGAAAAACTTTTTGATAGACATGGAATACCTCCTATAAATCGGGATTAAAAGATAGAAATCCAGCTTCATTATAGCATAATAACGCTTACTTTTTAGTGTTTGTCGGTATGATACCGATTACCGTTTTGTCGATGTTTGTCCTGACAAGACGTGGTGAGGCAAAGCATGGTACAATAAGTTTACTCCCGTGTGACTGTATCGCATGGCATCACCGCTGCGCAATCAGTCTAAGAAAAGGATGTGTCGCCATGTTTAAAGAGGCTATTGCTGCTTATCGACCCAAAAACGAACAGGAAACGGTCGATCAGGCCGCCATGCTCGCCTTCATCGACAACAACCCTGACTGCCTATTACGCTCAAATCTTGTCGCCCACCTGACCGCATCGGCGCTGGTTGTCGACAAGACATGCAAGCACGTTCTTTTCGTTTACCATACACTCTATGACAGTTGGTCTTGGGTCGGGGGACATACCGATGGGGATGGCGATCTCTTGCGTGTTGCCCTCAAAGAAGCTCGTGAAGAAACCGGTGTTGAAACCATCACACCGTACGATGAGGCGATCCTTGGTTTGGATGTCATCCATGTCACCAACCACATCAAACATGGCGTGTACGTTCCCGACCATCTCCACTTGAATGTCACGTATTTATTGGTGGCGGACAGGACGGCACCCGTTCAAGTTAAACCCGATGAAAATAGTGCGGTCCGCTGGTTTGAGATCGACACAGTCTGTGACTTTGTGAGCGAAGACCGGATGAAACCCATCTATCGGAAACTGTTTGCGGCGATGCGCGCCAAACAAGGTTTGTAAAGTCGAGATAACCCAATCCTTCCCCGCTTCTAGTCTATTGGTACGAGATTCGTGTATAGTGTGGTGCATTACTGGTTTTGATGGCTCACTTTGACCAGTGCGCATCTCAAGCAGAATTTCACACTTTTGTATCGTCTCTTTACGGTTCCTTTTTCTTCTGCGTAAGAAGGTAAATTGTTCTTCTTCTATGCTCCCCTACCCACCTACAGACTGTGTTAACATCGACTCCAAGTTCTTCGACAACTGCTGGCGCTGATAAGAAAACGCCTATATTAAAGCCGAAAAAAGGCCTGATACAAAATTTTGTATCAAACCTATATTTGTTTTGGTGCGGGTGACAGGAATCGAACCTGCACTCCGAAGAACTAGATCCTAAGTCTAGCGCGTCTGCCAGTTCCGCCACACCCGCAGTAAAAATGGCTGGGCTAGATGGATTCGAACCATCGATGTCGGAGTCAAAGTCCGATGCCTTAACCACTTGGCCATAGCCCAA
>RECF01000091.1 GCA_007694145.1 Acholeplasmatales bacterium
ACTTCATCTAGGTGACTCTTTGATTCATCCTTGGTAAAGGTAAAACCTTCAATCACAACGTCATCCGCTTGGATTCTTAACGTCACAGGTTCCATCTCTACGTCAACATTCCTGACAATCGTTTCATCTGCACCAGACATGGATCGCAACACAATCCCAGTTTTATCTTCAGGTATGACCAATGATTCTTCATAGGTACCCGCTTCTACAAGAATCAGGTCTCCTGGTTCTGAAGCATCGATGGCCGCCTGAATACTCTCGCCATTGCGGACGATTATGCCTGGTGCAATCACATCATAATGGATGTGATAACTGAAACCTGCATAGTAAATATGGACGATGAAATCTTCGCCGATTTGTGTCGTGTCTAGTGACAAATCCGGCTTGATGCTGCCTCGAATGACAATCGATGGATCACTCAAATACTTCCTATGTTCAGTATAATCATCAAAGGTGATTCTTAAGTATACCTCATCAAGTGGTACTTCTTGAAGTTGAAAATACTGTTCGGATGGATCAAAACCAACCATTTCTATTCGTGTGACGCCCGTCACACATTGGGTACATGCAAGGGCAATAAAGCTCAAAACGAGTGTTAAGCTCAATACTATAACCTTGTTAAAAGACGGTTTGCTTCTTGGTCTATCATGTTTATGTGCTGGCATCGATTCAGTCCTCCATCATTGTTGTGATTTCTGCATACAACCCCTGGTGCGTGAATATCTTCAGAACAGATGTACGTCCCCGCATCATCCAGTGGTAGGCCGTGATGGTTTGTCTTGTTTCAGGGGGGAGTGCTTCCATGATGACTTGTTGGATTACCGTATCCCCAACAAGCGCCCGGTGGATGGTGATACTTTCCAGTGCCACAATAAGCCGGTCATTCCAGGCCTGATCACATAAAGAACGGACGTTGGGTGCTTCCAGTGTCACACCGCCCCCAAAGGCTTCTTCATGTATGAAAAGTTCTGTAGGTGATGATACGGTCACATCGGCGAAGGCCGGATGGGTAAAAGCATCTTTGGCAATCGTTTTGACACTATCGGGCAGCCTGATGGTGTCAATCGCATCCGATAGTTGCCATGCACCGTTTGAAAATGCCGGCACATGACTCAACCCCGGCGCAAAGACAATCTGCTCAATCACATCATCCTGACCGGCGTCTGTCCGCCATTCGGCATGACTGACATAAAGGGTTTGCGCCGGATGAAAGTGTTCAAGCAGCCACGTCAACCGCGCCTGTTCAACATGTGCCTGTCTAAAAGGTGTGGTCTCATTGTGCCTTTCAAGTACAGGATGCGCATAGCCGTTCCGGATGCCATGGACAATTTCGGCGACTTTGTCCCCCCGTACCGACAACAACATCTTATCAGGACCAAAAAGTTGTTCAGGCATGATCACTTGGTCGCTTTCAAAAGCATGAACGTGGCTTAGATGAAACGGACGTAGCCAGGCAAATCCAGGTGCTTGGGCTGTGAGGGTGAAATCAAGCGTCGCGGCCTCGCTATACTTGAGTGCGCGGATGACTCGAAGTGCAGGGATATAGAAAAACCCCGTATCTTTGGCTTGAGTCACAAAGTCTTGTTCATAATCGCTGAAACGATTGATGATTTGCCGAATGGCATACGGATCGTTTTCATCCCACGTGGCTTCAAACGCCTCAATGGTCAAAATTCTCGTCATGTCCGCTGCAATCATCCGGTCGCGTGTCAATCTGGCCCGGTCGATAAAACCGGCTGTTGTCGGAATGATCACAGCCGCTAAAATCGCTATGATGGCAATGACTACGATCATCTCAACGAGTGTGAAACCTTGGTTCAATCTAATTTTTGCTGTCATGGTGCCCTCCTGTCAAAATTATGTAAAGCATGAAAAAAGCATGCGATATCTCCAAAAGTGCGCCCTGTCACACAAAGGTGTAAACAGGCGCTTTTGAAAACATCCCATGCAGTACTGTCAACGTTGTCGTCATGGTGTCCTCCGGCATGCAAGCAGGTCGCAAACTCCCCCAGTTATGAACATATCATATCTTCATGACTATCTTACACGTGAAAAGGAACATTTGTCAACCGTTTCCGAACTTTTTCAAGTTGGTTGATTGCGACACCTATCTTGCGGTTTGATACGCTGCCATGTGACTTTTCAAACAACCGATGTTCATCCGAAAAAACTCTTGAAATGGCTTATCAGAGGTCTTTTTTCTTAAAACGAACCCCCAATCATGGCCAGTTCGATACACCCAGAAGCTATCTAGCTAGGCTGATCTTGAAAAATAACGGCTATATTTGCCCCAATCACTTCAAACAGCCGTGCACGGGGCCCTTCAAGGCAAACAAAAACCCGCAAATGCGGGTCATTTTCCCTTGACTAGGGCGTGACACTGTTCGAGTAGTTCCCGTGTTTGTGGATCGTTGAGGGAATAGAAAATCTTCCGGCCGCGTCGCTTTGCGCTAACAATGTTCATGTAGCGCAGTTCCTTGAGTTGATTGGAAATGACCGTCTGGTCGATTCCCGTCAACGCGGAGATGTCACTGACATTGTACTCTGCTTCCGACAACAGAGCAATGATGTTCAACCGGGTCGGATTGCACAACACTTTGAAGTACTGTGCCATGTTATCCATGTTTTTCTTGAACGATGCAAAAGAACTCTTAGCCATACTCATCCACTGTTCCTTCCTTTCCTTCTCCACTTTTTCTCGTGGTCGTGATTCCCCTCGTGCTGGTAGTACCTATCTAAACATCTGCCAACTGACGCGCTTTTTCAATCAACTCGATCATGTCAGGGTTTTTCAAAGCATAGATGACACTCCGACCATCGCGTGTCGCGCTGACAATGCTCATATAGCGCATGTTCTTGAGTTGATGCGATACAGCCGCTTGCTCAAGCCCGAGTTTGTTGGCGAGATCGCCAACACTCATCGGCCCATCCCTGAGTGCCATCAACATCGAAACCCGCGTTTCACTGCTCAACATCTTGAACAATTCGCTTGTTGCTTGAAAGGTATCGGATTTAGAAATCTGTTCACTCATGATGCATCGCTCCATCTCTTCCGTTGCTTCTTAAAGGTGGCACAAACTCTATTTGTATAATATTATAAAAAGAAAAACACATGTTTTTATTGTTCATGTGTTTATTATAGTTTGAGAAAAGACAATTTGTCAACCTTTTTGCGACAAATTGTCTTATGTTCTATAGTGGGAATGGGTCTTGAAACTAGCGTGCAACAACTTCTTCGCCGAGTCGGAGAATTTCCGTGATGGATTCATCCTTGAGTCGGTAGTACACATTGCGACCGTCACGACGCGCTCTAAGCAGGTTTGCATAGCGCATGTGGGTCAGTTGGTGTGAGACCGCTGTTTGGTCCATACCGAGATACTCAGCGAGTTCGCTCACGTTGCGTTCGCCATCTGAGAGACAAAACAAGATGGCGAGGCGTGTCTCGGTAGACATACCTTTAAATAAAAGACTGATTCGTTCGAAGTTCAGGGCATCGCGTTTGGTGGCGGGAAGGGGTCTTGACATCATGTGTCCTTTCTTCGCTGACCATAATGGGGGGATGTCAACGAGGGGGTGAGTTTTGATTGCGTGAAATATATTTAAGTGTTCATATATGTACAAATTTTATCACAAGCGAACACTCAAAACAAGGTCATTTTAGCACAATAGAAGCATTTCGCTTCTCGAGTTAAGAAAAAAGCGAAAATAATTGCCATTTTACGACAGATTATGTCGTAGTCGACTGACTTTATGGATCATATCGTGGTTTTGCATTGGTTTTTTTATCAAAGAGATGATGAATTACCACGGCAACTGACAAGCTTATTCTGTGTGTTGCAGAAGTTATTGTATCATATCATCAAGACACAACAAGGCGGTGCTGTATGGACAAACCGAGGTGGCAATCGCTCAGGCAGATCTTTCTTCAATGGCTTGGACTAGGGCTGATTGGTTCAGTGTTTTTCTTGGCCTTTATGCCGGTCTTTGGTGACTGGATTGATGCCCGGCGGTTTGAGGCGGATCAGGTGTATGCGGATGAACTGAATGCGGCTTTAGCGCGTAGCCTATTGAGACGAGCGGGCCTGTCGACTTACACCGATTAAACCAACGCCTTGAACAAGGTTTAGGGGCGAAACCGAATTTCACACCACGTAGTGTGAAAAGCGGCTTCTTCTACGATGCCGATCAGGATACCATCCGCATCTTGCGACTCGATGACGCGCTTTTAGCGTCGGATGTGGCCTGTTGTGACTCACCAGCTGAGCTGTTTGGTAGTGGCCGGTACTTGTTGTCGCGGGACGGATCACGTGCCGCTTTGGCGGTGGCGTACGTCTACTCACAAACCCGTTCCGGCAT